>DIHF01000034.1:3436-10183 GCA_002420015.1 Micavibrio sp. UBA5703 | reverse complement strand
TGTTCGTTACATTCATGATGCTTTTTTCTTTTGTTTAACCGGACAGAAAAACGTCGAGCGTCCTGCCTGTACAATACGTTGCACGCACTTGTCTTTGCAAGTGCATCCCGCACATTTCCGGCTTTCCTTATCATAGACGGAAAAACTGTGCTGGAAATATCCAAGAGAACCATCTGTCTTCCTGTAATCTTTTAAACTGCTGCCGCCTGCCGCAATCGCCTTTTTCAATACGGACCGGATAGCATCGGCAAGCAAGCCAGCTTCCCTACCCTTAACGCTTGCCGCCTGTCTTTCGGGATGAATGCCTGAAACAAACAAGGCCTCGCAGGCGTATATATTGCCAACCCCTGCCACGACATTTTGATCAAGAAGAGCTGATTTGATGTTGCACTTTTTCCCGCGAAGATTTTCTTCAAGGACCGCCCCGTCAAATCCCGGTTCCAGAGGCTCCGGCCCCATCGCAGAAAAAGGTTTTTTGTTTTCCCAACCGTCCGCAGACACCAAATAAAGCATACCGAAACGTCGCGGATCGCTGAAAACCACTTTTGTTTTATCGTTCATTGTGAAAATGACATGATCGTGTTTTTGCGCTTTGTATTTCGATCCTGATGAATTGCCTTTCAGAATATCGACACGCCCCGACATCCCAAGATGCAGAATAATCGCCGGTGCGCCTTCCGGAAAAATCACGATGTATTTTCCGCGCCGGACAATATCTTCGACGCGACACCCCTTGATAGCCGCAGCCAGATTGCCCGGTACCGAAACGCGCAAATCTCTCCGCCTTACATCGATAGATGAAAAAGATTTGCCGATAATGGATTGTGCAAGACCGCGCCTGACCGTTTCAACTTCCGGCAGTTCAGGCATGATGCCTCACCGCGACTTTGTCCATTTTATGCCGCTATCCTGACGATTCGTGAACAGGAACAGCGGGTGAACTTGATCGCTGCGGCCCTCGATCGTGCCCGGTTTCCAGTAAATAACCGATTCGTCCTTATCCTTGTACAGGTTCACCTGATAGCGGCGCATGGTCAGAATCTTGTAAGTAACACCCTCAACGGCCTTGGGCTCACCCAAGGCGCTGTCAGGCTGCAAAATCAGTGAGCCTGTTGACGAATCGTATGTGAGCATCCCGCGCGAATATTTGCGCACGCCCCCCTCCGCACCGCTTGTGAAAATCAGTTGAAAAGCATTGTTGCCGCTGATTTGTAAAAACGCCTTGTCACTTCCGAAATTGGCTGTCCAGCTTCCAGCCAGTTGCTTCTCCGAAGGCAAAGCCAGGGTACTTTGATCTGGTATTTTCTCGGGGATCGGCGCTGGCTCCGGCGTGCGCTCGGGTGGTGCCGCGCTCTCACTGCCGGATTCCTCTGCTGGGGGTATATCCGACTCTTCGTCCGGGTATGCTCCTTCAGGATTTTCTTCAGGCGGCATTTCCTCTTCAGGCGACTCCATTTCAGCAAATTCATCTTCTGGCGCCTGCTGCTCGGGCTGGCTGCCCCCATACCACCTTACATAGGCGAGATAAGACACCCCGATCATCGCCGCAACGCCCACGGCCAAAACCACAACGCCGATCAGATCACCCTTCACACGGCCCAATTTCACCTGCCGGGCATCGCCGGTCTTTTTTCGCCCCGACGCAGCAGCAGCCGCTAAACCGCCCTGCTTGCCGATATTTTTGCCTGCCTTTGTGTCTTTGCTGTCTTCGCTCATATGGGTTAACCTACGTTAGTTAGGTATAGTCAGAGTACCAGAATCTGGCAGATTTTTCCTTATGGCATTTTAAAACTTGAGTTTTTCCTATAAAATGAGTTAACAATCAATGCATTCCACGTAGGGGTGTAGCTCAGCTGGTAGAGCGTGGGTCTCCAAAACCCGAGGTCGCAGGTTCGATCCCTGTCGCCCCTGCCATTTCCCAGCGCCGCGGCACCTGAAAAAAGTCAATTTTTCCTGTAATATTTCGTCACACCGTCCCAATCCGAAGGCGGCGGGCTCTTGATAAATTCCTGTGTTTTCTCAAGAAATATTCTTGCCGGAATGTCGTTCGCGTTTTCTGCAAGGACCCCCTGAAAGAGGGTTTCTGCCCCCGTAAAATCCCTTGTGTAGTATCTTTCAACGCCCTCACTGTAATCCGCATAGGTTCTTTTCTTGGACTCTAAATCCTTGGCGCCGTCAGCATTGCAGATCTCGTGAAGAACGACGGCACCGATTTTGCCAGGCACATAAACCTTATCGAGATACCTTATGAAATAGCGATCCGGGTTGCTGAGCGCGCTCATGGCGGCATCGCTGATGATAATGTTGCTCGCGTATTTCTTCGTCAGGCTTTCTATGCGCGAAGCGACATTGACAGTATCTGATATGACCGTTCCATCCATACGCTGCATTTCGCCCAACGTGCCAAGCATGACCTTTCCGCTGTGAATGCTAACCCCGGCTTTGACCGGCGTTAAATTGTATTTGGCCCGGTGCACGTTAAATTCGATTATCTTCTCCTGTATAGCCAGCGCGGCCTCGACCGCATCGTCAGACTTATTGGGAAACAAACCCATAACCGCATCGCCGATATATTTATCTATAATTCCATTATGCGACCGGATCTCGGGGCCAATACGTCCAAGATATGAGTTGAGGAAATTAAAATTATCTTTCGGATTCATCGTCTCGGAGAGCGACGTGAAATCCCGGATATCGGAAAAAAGAACCGCCATGTCCTTTTGCACCTGATCGCCGAGACTGACATCGAGAATGCTTTTTTTATCGAGCATTTTGAGCAAGTCATGCGGCACGAACCTGCCATAGGCGTCCACCAGCTTTTCCAGCCGTGCGTTATATTCTTGGATGGTTTCAGCCATGTGGTTGAAGCTGAACCCCAGCCGCCCCACTTCGTCATTCGATTTGAGATTTGAACGCACGGAAAAATTCTTTTGTGCGAATGAAGTCACGAGATTGTCGAGCTTTATAATTCCCGCCGTAACCCATGTACCCATGAGAACGGCAATGATAATCGCGGAAACAAGGGCTATGGCCGACACGCCGAGAAAAGTATTGGTTACCTCTTTAAGGGCGGCCTGAACCTCGAAGTTCGACATATCCAGCCCGAGCACAGCCAGCATGGTTTTCCCGTCCGCATCGAAGACGGGCGCATAGCCCGAAACGGTGTTAATTCTGTATGCCTCGTCATATACGTATTCGTCTTCAACCTCTCTGGTTTTTTCCTCGAATGCCTTGCGCATCAGGGGGAATTCGGAGATGTCTATTTCAAGATTGTAATGCGATATATCTTCCTCTTTCTCGCCTTTTATCTTGTCGGTAATCACATCGGCATCAACAAGAAAACGCGCGCGATTGGAATCATCGGTCGGGGTTACAAGGTAAATGTACCGTATGAGCGATTTTTCCGTGTCGCGTATCCGGTTAAGCTGGTCAGTGACCTTGATAAATTCCGAGGATTTTTCAACTTCGTCGACTCGTTTTAGATCAAGGGCTTCGCCCTGCTGCGCAATAAGAATTTTCAGGGCCTCTTTGTCCAGAGTCTCCACGCCTATTTCCGTGATATTTCCAACGCTCCTTTTAAGCTCGTAAAAAAGCCTTTGCTCCAGAATATGGTATGAAACGTAACTGAGCACGCCGCTGAGCAAAGCCCCGATGATGAGAAACGCGATAATCAGCTTGTAACGAAGACTGAAGAATCGGCGGCTTGGCATAAAAGCAAGTCCTTGGTTTTATTGTATTACTCTCCATTGTATTATTTTTTCCATGTTTTAGCCAAAGTCATCGGCCCATATGAAGGGCAGAAAAACGCAGTTCATTAAATAACTCATTGAAAACAAAGAAAAAGCCGCTGTGGGGCAGCGGCTTTTAAGTTTACGTGTGTGGGGATAAGAAGACTATACTAGAACCCGGACGGGAGTCCGAATTACGTATAATTAATGTCTTCTTGTGATGTTTATAGTACATGGCATTTGGGGGGTCAAGATAAAAAAGATATTTTTTTTGCAAAAAAATGCAAAAAAACAATACTTGTTATAAAAACAACCTACAAATTTGCTTTTTGTTCCTCAAAAATGCATATTATATGCATTAAGCATAAGAGGACACCATGCCAACCATTGAACAAATCCGCGCTGCGCGAGCGCTCATTGACTGGAGCCAATCCGATCTGGCCGACCATGCTGGTCTGTCCCAGACCGGCATAGCACGCATTGAAAACGGCACCAACAAGCCCAACAGCTCTACCCTTGCTAAAATCGAAGCGGCTTTTGACAAAGCCGATGTCGAATTTATCGGCCTTAATGGCGTCAAAAAACGAACCGATGAAGTTAAAACACTGCACGGTGTTGAAGGGCTGAAGCAGTTGATTGATGACATCTATGCAACCGCCACCAACATAAAAAACAAAACGGGCAATGCTGATCATGTTGTTTACCTCTATAACGCCAAACCACAAAACTGGCATAAATGGCTGGGAAAAGAGTGGTGGGATTTGCACGCAAACCGCATGAGCGCACTTGGCGATAAAGTGCAGCGTATCTTAACCGTCGAAGGCGACACCTATTTCATTAGCCAGGATTTTTCACAGCACAGATGGTTTCCGGCCAATCTATTTAACGATCAGTCCATCTACGCTTACGGCAGCAAGTTAGCTTTCGTTACCTTTGGAGAAGATGTTTCGATTAAAATTCTGGACAACAAAGAATTTTGTGATGGCTTCAGGGTGCTGTACGAAATTGCTTGGGAAAACGTCGCCAAACCAGTCCCAAAAAACAACTAAGAAAAAATCTCTACTGGGCAAATTTTCAGGCCGGCGAAAGATCGGCAGCCAAACTTTTCCTTAGATCGTGAACCAATTGCTTTTGTAATTCCGGCTCGAGCTTTTTACCGCCATATCCGTCGATATAATTTCTCATTATCTGTGCGTGGATAGAGAATGCATCGTGCAAAAAGGAACTAGAAAAAGGCTTGTCTTCAACGTGTTCAGGGGTGTCAACGCTCAGGGTCTCAGAAACATTCGGAAAGCTTCCTTTGTACCCGGCAGTGTTGGCCATAAACGGGTCAAATTTGCTCCCGGTATCGATATCAAGGAAGTGACCGGAAATCGCTAATGCATGCCCCTTAAAACGGTGTGCCCCTGCACCAAAAGAAACCATAGCGATGTGTCCAGCAGGCATGTGCAGAGTGTATTTTGGCGCAACTGCATTGGCGTTTACATAGGGGTAGTCGGCCGTATCCACACTGTTTACAACGTTCGTATCTCTTGTTTCAAACCATTCAAGCGTAACCCCGCCTTCGTCCTTACTCTGGTTCCAAAGCGGAAAAAGTATGACGTGGCGAATGCTACTTTCCTTTACCGGCTTTCCATCGTTACCTTTTGCTGGGGGGTGGTAGTGGAATTGCTGCTCGCTTTTGGCTCCTAAAAGCATAAAGTGATAGCTGGCAAACGCCCTGTTGTCCGGCTCGGTCTCATACACAGTCCAATAATCTTCCTGCCCGATCGGATCTTGATGCATGTGAGCAGCATAAAAACTAACGGCTTTGTCTGCTTCAGTCCGATGACGACCATTGCCATTCCTCTTAGTAGCCACACCATTTTCTACAGAAGCTTGAGCGCCCTTGGTAGAATTCACAACCGCACTCGCGGTAACAGTAAACTGCTCCCGATACTTTGATAAATCAGCTATTGTCCATGCCAGTGGTTTGTTCATTTTACGCCATTCAAAGTTTACATATATTTACTCACTGCGTATTTTATGACATAAAATACTGAGTTTTTGCAAGACATTTCTCTGTTTTTGATACACTTCTAATATATCTACTTAATGGCCTATTTATCAATACCTGCAATGAAATATAGATTTTTTTCCTTATATTTCAAATAGAAAGGCCGCCCGGAGGCGGCCTTTTCGTATTCGTTAACGGGGTAGGGCCGGAAAAGGCAGGACCTTAAAAGTCCATGCCTCCCATGCCGCCCATACCACCCATGCCGCCCATACCGCCGCCGGCAGCGCCGCCTTTGTCGTCGCTGGGCGCATCGGTAATCATGGCCTCGGTGGTGATCAGCAGGCCGGCAACCGACGCCGCATCCTGCAGGGCCGTGCGCACGACCTTGACCGGGTCGATAATACCGGCCTTCACGAGGTCGCAGAACTCGCCTTTCTGGGCATCGAAACCGTAATTGGTGTCTTTCTGCTCCAGAAGCTTGCCGACGATAACCGATCCTTCCGAACCGGCGTTTTCAGCGATCTGGCGGATCGGCGCCTGGATGGCGCGGCGGATGATTTCAATGCCGACCTTTTGATCGTCATTGGCTGCGCTGAGCTTGTCCAGCGCCCGGCCCGCGTACAGAAGAGCCGTACCGCCGCCGGCGATAATGCCTTCCTCGACGGCTGCGCGTGTGGCGTGCATCGCATCGTCAACGCGGTCCTTGCGCTCTTTCACTTCGACCTCGGTCGCACCGCCGACGCGCAGGATCGCCACGCCGCCAGCCAGTTTGGCCAGACGCTCTTGCAACTTTTCCTTGTCGTAGTCGGACGTTGTTTCCTCGATCTGCTTGCGGATCTGGTCGCAACGAGCATCGATGTCTTTCTTCGATCCTGCGCCGTCGACCACCGTCGTGTCGTCCTTGGTGATGGAGACTTTCTTGGCGTGGCCGAGCATGTCGAGCGTGACATTCTCCAGCTTGATCCCGAGATCCTCGGAGATCACCTGACCGCCGGTCAGGATCGCCATGTCTTCCAGCATCGC
>DIHF01000034.1:0-3184 GCA_002420015.1 Micavibrio sp. UBA5703 | reverse complement strand
GCATCGCCTTGCGGCGGTCGCCGAAGCCAGGGGCCTTAACGGCGGCAACTTTCAAACCGCCGCGCAGCTTGTTGACAACCAAAGTCGCCAAGGCTTCGCCCTCGACGTCCTCAGCCACGATCAGCAGCGGACGTCCGCTTTGCACCACGGCCTCAAGAACCGGCAGCAGCGACTGAAGATTGGAGAGCTTCGATTCGTGCAGCAGGATATAGGGGCTTTCAAGAACCGCCTGCATCTTGTCCGGGTTGGTGATGAAATAAGGCGACAGGTAGCCGCGGTCGAACTGCATACCTTCGACAACCTCGAGTTCGTTGCCGAGCGACTTGGCTTCCTCAACCGTAATGACGCCTTCATTGCCGACCTTTTCCATGGCCTGCGCGATCAGTGCGCCGATTTCGGTTTCGCCGTTGGCAGAAATCGTGCCGACCTGCTTGATCTCGTCATTGGTCTTGACGTTCTTGCCGCGCTTGGCGAGGTCTTCGACCACCGCCGCAACGGCTGCGTCGATCCCGCGCTTGAGGTCCATCGGGTTGCGCCCTGCCGATACGGCCTTGACGCCTTCGCGAACGATAGCTTGCGCCAGAACCGTTGCCGTCGTTGTGCCGTCGCCGGCCTGATCGTTGGCTTTGGAGGCTACTTCGCGGATGAGCTGCGCGCCGACATTCTGACGCGGGTTCTTCAACTCGATCTCCTTGGCAACCGTCACGCCGTCCTTGGTCGTGCGCGGCGCGCCGAACGATTTTTGAATGACGACGTTACGGCCTTTAGGACCCAGCGTCACCTTCACGGCGTTGGCGATGATATCCACGCCCTTCAGAAGATCCTCGCGGGCTTCTTCATGAAATCTTACTTCTTTAGCAGTCATTGTTTTTCTCCTTGATAAAATTTATTACGCGGCAATAACGCCGATGATGTCCGACTCTTTCATCACCATCAGCTCTTCGCCGTCGATAGTGACTTCCGTACCCGCCCATTTCGAAAAGATGACCTTGTCGCCGGCCTTGACATCCAGCGGACGCACTTCGCCGTTGTCATTTACATGGCCCTTGCCGACGGCGATAATCTCGCCTTCCATCGGTTTTTCCTGAGCGGTCTCGGGGATGATGATCCCACCGGACGTTTTTTCGCTCGCCTGAATGCGGCGGACCAGAACGCGGTCATGCAAAGGGCGGAATTTGGTTTTTGCCATTTCTTTTCTCCTTCTTCTATTGATGGTTAGAGAAGCGCTGTTAGCACTCCACCTATCTGAGTGCCAATTATCTAGGGCATCTAATCAATAAAATCAAGCTTTACCGTCACTTGTTATGGATACACAAGGATAAAAATCTGCCAATAAATCAGCCTATTGTAAACATCCGGGGTGATACCTGATTGATATTGCGCGTAGAACGACGCCCCCAGTGCGCTGGAGGAGACGGACAATCCCGGTAACCATCGGGACAAAAAGGCTCATCGGGAACATCCGGCCCACCACCCCCATTATCATCACCGGGAAAATTGTCGCCCCTTTTCGGCAACGACGGAGTCGTTGGCAATACGTCCTTTGATGAAGCCTTGCCGACGGGAACGACCGATGTGGGGGCGAGGGGCGGAGCATAGAGAATGGCTCCGCCAGCGAGAAAAAAGGTCAACGTGATGCCCATCTGCTGCGGGGTCATTTCAGTGTACTCTCTTCACGCAAACCGGAACGGACCGTTTTAAAATCAGGCTGCTTTTTTCTCAGCCTTCGACAGCGCATCCTGAGCCTGCTTGGCAATGGCTGCAAAGCCGCTTGCGTCATGGATGGCGATATCGGAAAGCACCTTACGGTCCAGTTCGATCCCGGCCAGCTTCAGCCCGTGCATGAACTGCGAGTAGGTCAGATTGTGCATCCGGGCTCCGGCGTTAATACGCTGGATCCACAGAGCGCGGAAATTGCGCTTTTTATTGCGGCGGTCGCGGTAAGCATATTGACCGGCCTTCTCAACCGTTTCAACGGCAACGCGGAAACAACTTTTCTTGCGGCCGTAGTAACCCTTGGCGCTTTTGAGAACTTTTTTATGTCTGGCGCGAGCGCGTGGCCCGCCTTTTACCCGTGCCATTATTCGCCTCCCTTTTTAGCAGCTTTGTTTCTGCGCTTCCCGCGTGAATACGGCAGGAAATTTTCCAGCACGATACGTTGATCCGGTTCGGCAAGAAGGTCCAACCCCCTGGCCTTGCGCTTCATTGATTTGGGCTTGTTCATCATCATGTGGCGGGAATAAGCCTGTTTGGCTTTAACCTTGCCGCTGCCAGTCACCTTGAATCGCTTCTTGGCTCCGGATTTGGTCTTCATCTTCGGCATTTCTATCTCCTTGATTTATAACATATTTTATCGTTTTTCATGGCCGAGGCAGCCGATTTTTAGCCAGACCATGCGCTTAATGTGGGGCTTTATACACGCATCAGGCGCGTAAAATCAAGCGTATTTCTCGGCAAACTGGGTAATATGATAAAACACCATTTTGCGGTGATTGAGCTTTCGCAGCCCGTGGCCGCCATCGTGAAACGTCGTGATCTCGATGCGGTCGGAGCGCATGTGCTTGCGCGCAAGATCAAGTTGCTCAATGGGAAGTATCTCATCCTCCGCCCCATGCAGGATAAGCGTCGGCGCCCGGACATCCTGAAGACCTTTTATAAGGTTAGCTTTTTTTAGTTCTTCCAGAAAACCCATACTGGCACGGCAGCCGTTTTTCTCAATGTACCCTTTTTGCCGGGCTTCCTGGTCCGGCTCACCGAAAACATTATCGGCGTATAGCTTTGTATCGAGAGCGGGCCACAAAAGAACCAGCGCCTTAACGTCAATGTCGCAATTCAACGCGGCAAGGCTGGCGCCCAGCCCCTCGCCGATCAGGATGTAATTGCGAAAACCCTGATCCCTGCCCCAGTGCATCACCTGTTGAAAATCCTCCATGGCACCGGACATGGTAAAGGACTCGCGGGCACCGTCGCTCTCGCCGCAGCCGCGGAAGTCAAAACGCAGCGTATGAAATCCCTTTTCGACCAGCAGCAGCTCAATATCGGCAAATATGTCGTTGTTGCCCGCTTTATGCCCCGGAAAATCATGCGCCATAATTGCCAGAGTCGGCGGGCGGGCAGCCCCCTCCTCGCCATCAGCGGCGGCCACAAAAGCAGCCTTTTCCGGTTTACTCAGCAACGCCGCAAG
>DIHF01000001.1:10896-27118 GCA_002420015.1 Micavibrio sp. UBA5703 | reverse complement strand
AATCTTTTGTCCACACGACCTAAGACACGAAGGGACACTAAGTTTCGTATCACTTCTTAGTGTCTTCGTGGTTTTTAGACCACAGCGGACACAGCGGTCACAAAGATTTTTTTACCATCATTGCGAGCGACGAACGGGAGAAAAGCAATCCAAAACTTCTTAAGATTGGATTGCTTCGCGTCTTTCAGACGCTCGCAATGACGGCGCTGTGTTTTCGCTGTGATCGCTGTGGTTCAAAAAAGATGAGATCCTTCAGGCTCTGCGAGCCTTCAGGATGACAAGTGGGGGGCTCGTTGCGTGCGTGGCACTTCAAAATTTTTTATATTTTTGCAATTAAACTCAGAAGATCCTTCGGCACTTCGCTCAGGATGACAGTTTAGCAGACTCTGTGGTCTTCGTGTGCTTTGTGTTAAAAACCGTATGGATCCCGGCTTTCGCCGGGATGACGCAGGGGGTGGTGTTGAAGCCCTAAAACTTCTCGATCTGTGCGCCGCAGTTGCGGAGTTTTTCGGCGATGTTTTCGTAGCCGCGCTCTAAATGATAGATGCGGTTGATGACGGTTTCGCCTTCGGCCACCAGCCCGGCCAGCACCAGCGCGACAGAGGCGCGCAAATCCGTGGCCATGACTTCCGCGCCTTTTAATGTCTTCACGCCGCGCACGATGGCCGAGTGGCCCTGCACGGTGATGTCCGCGCCCATGCGGTTCAGCTCCGGCACGTGCATGAAGCGGTTTTCAAAAATGGTTTCCGTGACCATCGATGCGCCGTCCGCAAGGGTCAGCATGGCCATGAATTGCGCCTGCAGATCGGTGGGGAAGCCGGGATAGGGGTCGGTCATGATGTCGATCCCTTTGAGGCGGCGGGCGGCGTTGCGGTGGACGATGATGTCTTCGCCGTCCTGTTCGATCTCGACGCCGGTTTGTGACAGAAGGCCCATCGCGGCGCTTAAATGTTCCATGCGGGCGTTTTGCATGCGGACGCTGCCGCCGGTCATCGCAACGCCCACCAGATAGGTGCCCGTTTCGATGCGGTCAGGCAGGACTTTGTGATGCGCGCCGGAAAGAGCGCCAATGCCTTCGATGCGGATTGTGTCCGTTCCCAGCCCGTCGATCTTTGCGCCCATTTTCACCAGGCATTCGCCGAGGTCTTTGATTTCCGGCTCGCGTGCGGCATTGCCGAGAACCGTTTCGCCTCTGGCCAGCGTCGCGGCCATCAGAAGGTTTTCCGTCGCGCCGACGGAGACTTTGGGGAAGGTGATCTTCGCGCCGCGCAGCCCGCCCGCAGGGGCTTTCGCGTTGATGTAACCGCCCTCGAGTGTGATGTCTGCGCCCATTTCCTCAAGGCCCTTGATGTGCAGGTCAACGGGCCGCGTGCCGATGGCGCAGCCGCCGGGCAGGGAGACTTTTGCCTCGCCAAAGCGCGCCAGCAGCGGCCCCAGCACAAGGATGGAACCGCGCATCTTCCTGACGATTTCATAGGGCGCGGTGAGGTCGTGGATATTTTTGGCGTTGATCGCCATCAAATCGCGCTCGGTGGAGATCATGCAGCCGAGATGGGTGAGCAATTCTGTTTGCGAGTCGATGTCGCGCAGGGTATTGGGCATATTTTCAAGATGGAGCGACTGGTCGGTCAGCAATGCCGCGCACATCATTTTAAGGGCGGCGTTCTTCGCGCCGCTGATCGGGATAACACCATTAAGCTCCTGCCCGCCGACAATGCGGATTTTGTCGGGCGCATGGGTCCGGGGTTCCTGTTTGACCGCAGGGTCGGAACTAATCTCAGAGCTTGGGTAAGGTAACACCTTTTTGCCCCATGTATTTTCCGGCGCGGTCGGCGTAGCTGGTTTCACAGGCGCTGCTCCCTTTAAAGAACAAAAACTGGGCAACGCCTTCATTGGCGTAGACGCGGGCCGGCAGGGGGGTGGTGTTGGAAATCTCAAGGGTGACGTGCCCCTCCCATCCCGGCTCCAGCGGCGTGACGTTCACGATCAGGCCGCAGCGCGCGTAAGTGCTTTTGCCCAGGCAAATGACCAGCACGTCTTTGGGTATGCGGAAATACTCAACCGTGTGGGTCAGCACAAAACTGTTGGGAGGTATTACGCAAATATCACTCGACCTGTCAACAAAACTCTGGGACGAGAAGTTCTTCGGGTCGACCAAGGCATTGTCGACATTGGTGAAAATCTTGAAATCCGGCGCGCAGCGGGCGTCATACCCATAGGACGACAAGCCATAGGAAATCACGCCTTCTTTATGCTGTTTCTCGGCAAAAGGCTCGATCATGGCGTATTTGGTCACCAGATCGCGGATTTGATGATCGGCCAGCAGGCCCGGCGGCACGGCCATATCCTGAAAGTCCGGCGCGGTCGGGGTTGAGGGCGCGGCAGCCGCAGCCGGAGTTTCAACGGCTTTTTCCGCCTGTTTTTCCAGTTCCGGCTCTTTCGCGGGTGCGAGGGGGGTGGAGAATGTCGGTACGCCCCGTCTTCTTAATTTTACATAATCCAATTTTACTGTCCTTTACGCTAAAGTGGTGGTTCTTCAGGTTGTGACGTTATGTTATATAGTCGTTCCCAATAAAAATTCCTATCATTTTCGTCATTGCGAGCGACTATCGGGAGCGAAGCAATCCAATACTTTCAAGAAATTCTGGATTGCTTCGTCGTCGCTGCGCGTCTCCTCGCAATGACGGATCGTTAAACGGTTCCCTTGCCTTTATCCTTCGCGGGTACGGAAGAGCTTTTCCGCGGCTGCTTACGCTTTTTGAGGTTTTCGCGCAAGGCAGCTGCCCGCTTGTCCAGCTTTTCTTTTTTCTGTTTCGGAGGCATATGTTCTCTGATCCTTTGAAAGCATAGGCAAAATCAGCCGTGACAGGCCAGAAATTTTATTGTACGGTCCGCTCGCAACTGGGGAAAACCTTCCCCGCGCAGCACAGGTGCGCTGCTGTAGCTCAGTGGCAGAGCGCGTCATTGGTAATGACGAGGTCGGGAGTTCAATCCTCCCCAGCAGCACCATTTTTTCAGCCGCTATTCTCCCGAAATTTTCGCAAGGCGCCCACTTTTTTATTTAATTAGCAAAAGCGAGACGGATGGTCCAAATAATAAAACCGCGCCATAGGGGGAGAAAGACAGTTTAATTTATTATTGACTTAATTAAGTAAATAATTAATAATGGTGGTATGGACAGATTTTTAGCCCTCGCCGAGCCCAACCGCCGCCGCATCATCGAGATCATTGCGGCAGAGGGAGAGATTGCGGCTTCGGATATCAGCGATCAGTTTAAAATTAGCGCTCCGGCTGTATCGCAACACCTTAAGGTGTTGCGTGAGGCCGATCTGGTCCGGGTGGAAAAACGGGCGCAGCAACGCATTTATTCTTTGAACCCGCAGGGAGTCGATGAGATGTGGGAATGGCTGAGCCGGATGCGCAAATTCTGGAATGAACGTTTTGATGCATTGGACGTGCTGCTTCTAGAGGAACACAACAAACCAAAAGGAGAAAAACAATGAACATCGTACCTGTTGATACAAAGCTGGATCTTGTCCTGAAACGGGAACTGGCCGTGCCTGTGAGTCTGGTCTGGCGCGGTCTGACCGAACCGGAGCTTCTTAAGCAATGGTTTTGTCCGAAGCCGTGGGGCCTTTCGGATTGCCGTCTTGATTTGCGGCCCGGCGGAGAATTTTATACGGTGATGCAGGATCCGGAAGGCAAACAATATCCGAACACAGGATGTTTCCTTGAGGTCATCCGCGAAAAACGCCTGGCATGGACAAGTACGCTAATCGCAAATTATCGCCCCGCGCCACCAGTCAAAGAGGACGATAAGGAATGTGCCCATCTTGCCATGACCGCCATCGTGAGCATTGAATCTATCCCTGTGGGTACTGCATACACGGCGCACGTTATGCACGGCACGCCTGAACAAACCAAGGCACATGAAGAAATGGGGTTCTATGATGGTTGGGGTACAACGATTACTCAACTGGAGGAATTGCTAAAACAGTAAGGCAAAAAATGTTGAGTTTTGCTTTCGTCACTTCTGCATGCTCAGGTGATATGCATCAAAAAAGTTAAGGCTTCTCCGGCACTTCGCGGGTGGTTTTGATGGGCTCGGCGGGCAGGAGGTCGAGCGCGTCGAATTCCCGTTCCGGCCCCGTGCACGCCACAGGCTCCTTCAGCAGTTCCGGCCATTTCGAGACCCAGCCTTCCATGTGCGAGGCTTCCTGGATGAAGCTGTATTCGGCGCAGGAGGTTGGCGAAATTTTCTCCATGTAGGCGTGCAAAACGGCGGGCGGCATGTCTTCGTCCTGACCGCCGATGAAGTGGCGCTGCGGCAGGTCGTTCAAAACGCGCGGGTTTCCGATCCGGTCGAGGCGGCCGGAAACGGTGCGCAGGCTGAGGATGTCGCTGCGCGTGGCGGCCAGATCCGCCGCGATGGCCGCGCCGCCGTCAAAGCCGACAACGTTAAAGGCGGAAATATTATAGCGCCGTTTGATTTCATCCATCGCCGCGCCGTAGGAGCGGGCGACTTCGGGAGCGTAGCGGCGCTCGCGCCATTGCGCGGGATCGCATTTTTCGCCCTTTTCGATCATGCCGCTATACTGGCACGGGCGGGCGATATAGATGAGGTTCTTGCTTTTGTCCTTTGAGGCCAGATGCAGCGCGACCGGGTTTTTTGGCGTCGGATTATCCGATTTATATCCAAGATCGCCATCGCCCTCGATATACAGGTTCGCCGTGCCGCCGCGGTCATGGATGCGTTCATAGGCCGTCAGGGAAAACGGTGCCGCCGGAATTTCGCGCCCCACCATCCAGGCCGGGTGCGCGACACGGTCGGCGACTTCGTCCCGCATGTAATGATTTTGCAAAAGGCAGCCGGAGAGCGCGAGGGCGCTGAAGGCGAGGAGGCCGGACAGGGATTTTTTGTAAGCTTTGTTCATGCGTGGAAACCTTGGGGCAGAGAGATTCGTTTCAATAACTGTGTGAATCTAGCATGGGTGGGAGATGAAATCACCAGACTTGTTACATAAAGTCCTGAACGTCCCAGAACTGCTTTTCGCGTGAAAGCGGGAATCTTTGTTTTTAGGGGGGGATAGCTGGGCCCATAATTACCGATAGGCCCCAATCTTTTTTACAGGAAGGCACAAAGACACCAAGAAGAATAAAATCAGTTTATTATAAAGACTTATTCTTTCTTCGCGCCTTTGTGTCTTTTTGTGGAATCGAATGTGCGGTCTATCAATAACTACATGTTTAGCTATAAAGATCCCCGCTTACGTGGGGAACGCAGGAAGAAAGATTTTTGAAAAAAGGCTGATTACTTCTTGATCTCTGCAGGGCGCCAGCCGTGTTTCCAGTCTTCCAGCTTCACGATTTCAGCCGGATAGCCGTTGCTGTGGAACCATGAGTCAACGGCGTATCGCTGGCCGGATATGCGCTCGGATATGACGGCGGTCTGGTGCGGCCATGTCCCGGCGTAATGGATGATGGGTACGCGCGTGTCCGGCGCGCCAACGTCGTGGAACTTCAGTAACCCCGCATTGTGCAGCAGGGAAAGGTAAATGGTGCTGTTGGTTGATTCATCGACGCAGTCATGTTGCCGCACGCCAACCTTGTCAAAGGTGCCGAATACATCTTCGGAGGTTCCGTTGATGGCCCCGACTGTGGTTTCAAAAACGCCGAGGGCTTTGGCGATGCGTTCGCGCTCTTCAACCGCGCTTTTGGGGGCAGGTTTGAAAATCCTCTCGATTTTCTTCCAGTCTTTTTTCTCCAGCGCCAGCGTGTCGATCTCGCGGCAGCCATAGGCCCGGCAGTGCTGGAAATTCGTGTAATCCCTGAAGGCCGACAGGTGCCTTTTGGCGAAATAGCCTTCGGCCCCCTTTGGTGCGGCAGCGCAGGCGCAGAGAAGCAACAGGCAGATGAAGGGCGCGTATTTCATGCGGCAATCTCCAGTATGAGAGGGGTATGGTCCGAAGCCTTGTCCCAGCTGCGCGGCTGAATGTCGATCCGGCAGGACAGGGCGCGGTCGGCAACCTCAGGCGAGAGGAGGAAATGGTCGATGCGGATGCCGTGATTTTTCTGCCACGCCCCGGCCTGGTAATCCCAGTAGGTGTAGTTGTCCGGCTGGCTATTATAGATACGAAACGCATCGGTAATGCCAAGGTTCAGCAGTGAGCGAAATTTCCTTCTGCTTTCAATGCGAAACAGCGCATCATTCACCCAGGACTTTGGATCATAACAGTCTTTATTTTCCGGGATGATGTTGAAATCGCCGCCGACGGCAAAAGGCACGTTATCGGCCCTGAGTTCCTTCAGGCGCAGGATGAGGCGGTCCATCCATCTCAGCTTGTAGTCGAATTTTTCACCGGGGGCGGGGTTGCCGTTCGGCAGGTAAATATCAATCAGGCGCAGGCCGCCCTGTTCGACCTCAAGATATCGGGCCTGATCGTCGCCGTCATCGCCGGGGAGCCTATCAAGGATCACGTTTACGGGTTTGCGGCTCAGGATCGCCACACCGTTATAGGCTTTTTGCCTGACATTCTGGGATTGGTAGCCGAGTTTCGCGAACGCCTCTTCGGGAAACTCCAGCCCCTTGAGTTCCTGCATCATCAGAACGTCCGGCTTTTCGCTCTCCAGAAAGCGCAAAACATGGTCCAGCCGGGCCTTGATCGAGTTGACGTTCCAGGTGGCGATTTTTGTTGACATAACGTTGTTGTTTTGTATAAAGCCAAGTTACAGGGTAAACCGGGTACGGGCATGATGGCTAAAGAAAACAATATACTCAAGATGTTCAGGCGCACAAAGGAAGTTTACGCCTCGCTGTGTGAAGAACATCGTCTTATCAATCGGGAAAGGGCGATGCTGGACCCTGATAAAATCGTTCTTGTCAGCGAATTCAATGCCTGCATGTCCGGGAGTGGAGAGAGCAACCGGAAAACCTTTTTGGAAGATAGGGCGCAGCGGCGTTCTTCCTTATTTTGGCAGGTATTCCATCATAAAGTCGGTCAATCTGGATTCTTCCTTATTCCGTTTGAAAAGCTGAATGCCCAGTCAAGGTTGTCCTTTAAAGGAAAATCTTTTTCGTCTGTGGATATAGAAGCTGTCCTGTCACAAAATCCAGATGAACAGGAAAGTCCAGGGTTGTGCCGTTATGTACGAATTATGGATTTATTTTTGGCCCCGTATCCTGCGTTGCAAGACAACAATAGTTTTTTGATTCCGCATATTAGTTTTGAAGCCATGCCTTTGGATTTTGTCATTGATTGCTGGGAGGATACAAAAAATAATTTTTTTGATAAGGCCGAGTGCGGCTCCTTGTTACGTGGACAGGGGACGGTTGTGCTTGATTTCTGGAAAGCTGTGAACGGGCTTTCCGACTATTCGTATCTTTTTCCAAAATCAAAGCACCATGGCGGACACGGCAGGCGCGAAAAGGAAAAAGAGCGCTCATCCGCATCGGTGTTAATTCCCGTGCTCGGCGGGGTTTAGGGGGGCAATTTTTTTGCAGTGCGCTATCGATTCAGCACGCTGTCGCGGGTGCCTTCGACGATGGCCATGACTTCGCTGATGAGGTCGCCGGGAATATTCATTTCTTTCAATGTGCTGCGGAGATTTTCTGCAACGGCATCGAAGTGGGAGTCGTTCAATCCCATTTTCTCAACCAGCTTTGCATGGGCTTCGCGCAACGACCGGCCTGAATACTGCGCCGTGCCGCCGAAGGCATAGGTCATGAAGGCTTTCTGGTGGGCGTGCAATTTCTCTTTGTCGACACCTTCAAAGAAGTGAGTTATCCGCTTGTCGACCAATACTTTTTTGTAGAAAGAGGTGACGGCGGCTTCGATTGCTTTTTCGCCGCCGAGTTGGTCAAAGAGGGTTTTGTTGTCCGCTCGCATCCTGCGGAATAGTAACAGCAGGGGCCGCTAAAAGGCAAATGCCTTACCGATTGAGGACATCGTTGCGGGTGGTTTCGACAAGAGCAACGACTTCCTTGATTGTTTCAGGGGCTACCTTCAGTTCCCTCAAAGTCGAACGTAAGTGCGAAACCACTGAATCGAAATGGGAATCCTTCAAACCGTATTCCTCAACCAGCCTTTGATGGGCTATGCGCAAAGATTTGCCGGAATAATTTGTGGGGCCGCCGAAAACATACGTCATAAAGGCTTTCTGCTTTTCTCTTTGCTTGTCCATGCTGACGCGGTCGAAGAAATGCGCCAAAGACGGATCCGACATGATCCTGTCGTAAAAGCGGTCGACCGCTGCCTCTATGGCTGGCGCGCCGCCCAGCCTTTCGTAAAGCGTTAAATTCAGTGCCTGCGTCACGAAATACCCTCTCTCAAAGAATCGCCACAAACATGCTAATTTTTTAACAACCTGAAAACAAGGGTGGTTACAAAAGTCGTCAGACGCTGAAGGAGTTGCCGCAGCCGCAGCCGGATACCGCATTGGGATTATCGAGTTTAAATTCGGAGCCGATAAGCCCGTCCTCAAAGCTGATGACGGTGCCGTTCAAAAAACCAAGCGATATGTCGTCGGTAATGACCGAGGAAGCAAAGGTTTGGTCCTTGTCCCTGAGATCTTCCGTAAGCTCCATTTTGTATTTGAAGCCCGAACACCCGCCGCCCTCGACGGTGATGCGCAGCATCAGGGCGGCTTTGCCCTGCGCTTTACGGAGTTCCTGAATGCGCTTTACGGCGCTGTCGGCAACGGTTATGGTCATAAGGCCATTATATAGTACAGAAACGCTCATGAGCAAACCCGCCAAAGATCAGACAACATATAATTATTGCGCCTTGCCGCTGGCGCCCTATGCCTGCCGCCCGGACCAGAGCCGGGGTCGTGTGCACAAGGAACCGGAAAGCCGCCACAGAACGCCGTTTCAGCGCGACCGGGACCGGATCATCCATTCCAGCGCTTTCCGCCGCCTGAAGGACAAGACTCAAGTCTTTGTCGCCGATGAGGGCGACCATCACCGCACCCGGCTGACGCATACGCTGGAAGTTGCCCAGATCACAAGAACGCTCGCTCGTGCCCTGATGATCAACGAGGATCTGGCCGAAAGCATCGCGCTGGCGCATGACCTTGGGCATACGCCCTTCGCCCATATCGGGGAGGAGTTTCTAAACTGCGCCATGAAAGACTTTGGCGGGTTCGATCATAACGACCAATCCCTGCGCGTGCTGACGACGCTGGAGCGCCGCTATCCTGACTGGAACGGGCTTAATCTGACATGGGAGACGCTGGAGGGCGTGGTCAAGCATAACGGCCCATTGAAGGGTAAGCTACATGTGGCGGTGTCGGAATTGCAAAAGAAGGTTGATTTGGGGTTGAAGACCCACGCTTCGCTTGAGGCGCAGGCGGCGGCGCTTTCGGACGATATCGCCTATAACAATCACGATGTGGAGGACGGCTTGCGCGCCGGACTGTTCACACTTGAGGATCTTGATGATGTTGAATTGTTGCGTGAATCTTTGCGGACAGTGCGCGGAAAATACAAGAAGATTGAACACCGATATATCGTGCAAGAGATGATCCGCGAGATGTTTGGCGCGATGGTCGACGATGTGCTGGCGGAAACCAACAAACGCCTTGCCAAAATCAAGCCGCAAAGCGCCGACGATATCCGCAAGGCCGGAATGCAGACGGTTGCTTTTTCAAACGCGATGAAGGGGAAGGTGGATGAACTGCGCGGCTTTTTGTTCGAGCGCATGTACAAGCACTACACCATGAACCGGATACATCTGAAGGTCGAGCGCATCGTCGGCGACCTTTTTCAGGCTTTCCACAGGAATTATAAGGTGCTTCCGGACCACTGGCAAAAGGCCGTTCTTGAGGCGGGGGGTGACCGGAACGAGGCTGCCAGAGCCAGAGTCATCGCCGATTACATCGCCGGAATGACCGACAGATATGCGGTCAAAGAGCATGAGCGGCTTTTTGACCTTTACGGGGATTTGCGTTAACACTATTGAAGCTGAGTCGCAACGGCTCTTGTCACGTCACAACTGCGTTTACGGGATGGATATCATGAATCAGGATCACCGCTTTCAAAATCAGCAATACGGCTACGATCATTACGGTCAGGCGCCCGGCGCCGGGTTCGAGGAGCGCGGTTTCATCGAAAAGGTTTTCGGCCCGAATATCGCGGCGCAGATGAAAAGCCCTCTGGTGGCGACATGCCTGCTTTTGCTGGTGGGTATCGGTTTTGCCGGTATTATCATTGCCAGCTATCCCGACGCGGCGGAGGATGAGGACGTCGCCGTTCCGGTCGTGCAGGCCGACGCGGGTCCGATCAAGGCCGATCCCGACAGCCCCGGCGGCATGGATATTCCTTTCCGCGACAGCACGGTGTTCGATACCGTGCAAGGCCCGGTCAATCAGAACGCGGAACAGCCGATTGAAAATCTTCTGGCCAGCGACGAGCAGGAAGAAGCCGTCGACAAGATGGCCGCTATCGGCGAGCAGGTAGAAGAAGCCGTGCCGGATGCTGCGGAAGACGAGGCGGATGATTCCGCTGCCGATGCAACGGGCGGCGTAACCATTGTAAAACAGGAAGTCGTCAATATTCCGCCGGAAGAACTGGCGCGCCCGACCAAGCCGGGTACAGTGACCGAGACCGCAGCGCATCGACCGGAGTTGCATACGCCGGGCGCATCACCCGACACGATTGCTTTCGTGCAGTCGGTTCTGGAGAAAAAGGATGGCGCTGAGGCTGCTGCGCCCGCGCAGGCTATCGCCAACGCCAAAGCTTCGCAGGAAGCGGCGGCGGCAGCCGAGAGGGTTGTTGCCGAGGTGGCGGTTCCTTCCGCCGATGAGGCTGAACAGGCCGCAGCGGTTGAACCGGCTGCCGGGGCCGCTTCGGGCGCTATTTCTTCGGTTGCCGCGCCGGGTGATTATTTCGTCCAGCTCGCCAGCGTTCCGACTAAAGACGCAACGACCGCCGAATGGGCCAAGCTGCAGAAAAAGTTTTCGTCCGAGCTTGCAGGGCTGGATTACAACGTGCAGGAAGCCAATCTTGGCGCGCGCGGCACTTTCTACCGCGTCCGTGTCGGTCCTTACAGCAAGGAATATGCAGCTTCGCTTTGCGACCGCATCAAGGCGCAAAAGCCCGATGCCTGTCTGGTGACGAAGTAGTACGTTTTTTAAACCACGGATGAACACAGATAAACGCAGATGACAATAATATTGTCTTTCCCGCGAAAGCGGGAGTCTTGGGTTTGTCGCAGAGATCCCCGCTTGCGCGGGGAAGGCAGGGGTGGGTATCCGCGTTCATCTGTGTTTATCTGTGGTTTTTAACTGATGAATTCTCGCTCCTTTTCAGAATCGATACGTTTCGTGGATATTGAAAATGTAGATGTTGCTGCTTTTAAAAAGCATCTTGCGGATTGTGTTGTCTTAACCCGGGAAAATAAGATTTTACTTCAGCAGCGCCCCTTGGATTGGGGCAGCTCAGCGGGGTGTTTGACAACTTTTGGGGGGCATGTTGAATCAGGCGAAAGCGTTATGGAGGCTTTGGTCAGGGAATTGCATGAGGAACTGGGCGCACAGGTTCAGAAGGAAGATGTAATTTTTCTTGGGGCGCTTAGCGAAGGTTTCACAGGCCATAGTGAGTTGGTTCATGTGCATTTCTGGCATGACAAGGAAGGCACGATCACGGGCGTTTATGAATGCGAAGGTCGATATTATGACAGTGTTGAAGAGGCATTGTCTCATGACAAGGTTATGGATTACGTCCGTTGGGCGTTATGTGAGTGCAGGGATAGAGGGTTATTAAAATGAAAAACTCACAGGCGGTTATATTTTCGTTGGCGGGGCCGGCGTTAAACGAAAAAGAGAGAGATTTTTTTCGTGCCTCCAGCCCGCTGGGCTTCATTCTTTTTGCGCGCAACTGTGTCAATCCGCAGCAGGTCAGAAAATTGACAGACGATCTGCGGGATTGCGTGGGCTGGCATTGCCCGATACTGATCGATCAGGAGGGGGGCAGGGTTCAGCGCCTGAAGCCCCCGTACTGGCGGCAGCACGAACCGATGCGCGTCTTTGGCGAACGGGCGGAAAACGGTGATTTTGAGGGCGCGGTTGAATCGCTGGGCTTTTCGACCTTGCAGATCGCGGAGGAATTGGTTGCGGCGGGGGTGGATGTGAATTGCGCCCCTGTGCTGGATGTCCTCGCGCCGCAGACGGATGAGGTGATCGGCGATCGTGCTTTTTCTGCAGATCCGCAGCTTGTCGCGCAACTGGGTTTGTCCGTGTGCCGGCATTATCTGGCCGCAGGGATCACGCCCGTTATCAAGCACATTCCCGGCCACGGACGCGCTGCCGCCGACTCGCACAAGGAATTGCCGGTGGTGGATGCGCCCTTGAGCGCCATGATGCATACGGATTTCGAGCCGTTCCGCGTTGTGGCCGGATCGGAAGTCGGGCGGGCCGTCTGGGGCATGACTGCGCATGTGGTTTACACGGCGGTCGACCCCGATCACCCGATTACGGTTTCAAAGCCGGGAATTGAAGGGATTATCCGCCGTTCGATCGGTTTTGACGGGTTTTTACTCAGCGACGACCTCGATATGGAGGCCTTGGCGGGCTATGGCAGGGTGCCAGAACGCTGCGGCGCGGTGCTCGAATCTGGATGCGATGCCGCCCTATATTGCGCCGGAAAGCTCGAGATTATGGAGAAAATCGCTGAATCTGTGCCTAAATTGAGCCAAAAGGCGCTGGAACGCTTGCAAAAGGCGGTGGAATTTCGGAAAGTGGCGGCATGACGCAAGCCGCCCAGTTTCAGGAAGACCCGCCGCGCAGCGAGATCGCCTCGCAGGTTGATGAGGCGGATAAGCTATTGCTCAACATCGACGGCTTTGAAGGCCCGATCGATGTGCTGCTAGAGCTTGCGCGCAATCAAAAGGTTGATATCACCAAGATTTCCATTTTACAGCTTGCGCGGCAGTATCTCGGTTTCATTGAGCGCGCCAAGATGCGCAACCTTGAACTGGCGGCGGAATATCTTGTCATGGCGGCGTGGCTGGCTTATCTGAAGTCGCGGCTTCTTTTGCCCAAGCAGGAGGACGACGAAGAATACAGCGCCGAGGAAATGGCCGAAGCCCTGCAATTCCAGCTCCGCCGTTTGCAGTCGATGCAGGATTCCGCAAAGAAACTTATGGACCTGCCGCAACTCGGCCAGCAGATTTTCCCGCGCGGCATGCCGGAGGGCTTGCAGACGATTACGGATACCTCGTGGGATGTCAGCCTTTTCGATATGCTGAAGGCCTATGGCGATATCCACAGGCGCAAAAACGAAAGCCATTACGATTTGCCGGCATTCAACCTGATGTCGACCGAAGCGGCCTTGAGCCGCCTCACGCGGATGCTGGGCAGCCTGCCGAAAAAGGGATTGCAGACGGTCTGGGCGACGCTGGAAAGTTTCATCCCGGACGGTATTAAGGACAAACTGTATGGGCGCTCGGCGCTGGCTTCGACCTTGACAGCGGGGCTGGAGCTTGTCAAACAGGGGAAACTTGAAATCAGGCAGGACGGGCTATTTCGTCCGATTTACCTTCGCGCTTTAGGCGATGTGGCGGGAGAAACCAATGAGTGATCAACAGCCTGTAAACGACAATATGCGCCTTCTGGAAGCGCTGTTATTCGCCAGCGCGGAGCCGCTGACGACCAAGACGATCTATGAGCGCATGCCCGAAGGCGCGGATGTCGGCGGCTTGTTGATGAAGCTGCAGGAGCATTACAAGGGGCGCGGGGTGAACCTGATTCAGATGGACGGGAACTGGGCGTTCCGCACGGCGGATGATCTGGGCGATCTGCTGAAATTACAGAGGCAAGTTCAAAAGAAACTCTCCCGCGCTGCGATGGAAACGCTGGCGATCATCGCCTACCACCAGCCCGTCACAAGGGCGGAGATTGAGAATATTCGCGGCGTTGTCACGCATAAGGGAACCGTCGACATGCTGATGGAACTGGGCTGGATCAAGCCGGGCCGCAGGCGCGAAACGCCGGGCCGCCCGCTGACATGGGTGACGACTCCTGCCTTTCTCGACCATTTCAGCCTTGAGGCGCTGACCGATCTGCCGGGGATGGAAGACCTTAAGGCCTCCGGCATGCTCGACCGCCGCCCGGCGATTGAAACCATTCCCGGCACCAAGGACATGTTCGATATGCCGGAAAGCGACTCGGACGACGAGGATGAAGACGAGGAAGAAGATGACGATGCCTTCGAGGACGAAGAGGACTCCGATGCGGAATTTGACTCAGAAGATGAAGAAGACGATGATGACGCCGATGACAGTGAAGAATTGTTAGAAGACAGAAGGGAGATCGCCTAGATCATGAGCCCAGGACCGTTACAATTATTGCTAGTTCTAGTTCTTGTTCTTTTGCTGTTCGGCTCGAGCCGCGTGCCTGGCATCATGGAAAACCTTGCCAAGGGAATCCAGAGCTTCAAAAAGGGGATGAAGGATGAAGATGCCCCAAAGAAAAGCATTACGGACAAATCCAAAGAAAAAGACCAACCATAAAAATTATGCATGCTCGATCTAAGCTGGGCGGAATTATTGGTGATTATGGCCGTGGCCGTTCTGGTTCTCGGGCCTGATGAAATTCCCGGATTGATGCATAACCTTGGCCGGGTCGTGCGCCGCCTGCAATATATCCGTTACGCTTTCACGCAACAGTTTGAAGATTTTATGCGGGAGTCCGATCTGGACGACATCCGCAAATCCGTGAATTTCGAGGCGAAGGATTTCGACGAGACGGAAGCGGATGAAGAATTTTCAACTACAGAGCGCGCAGAGAACGCAGAGAAGCAACCCAACTCATAAATACTGACGGGCCGGATGGCTTGTTTCACAGAAAGACGCAAAGGCACAAAGAAGAAATTTTTTTATAACAATGGTTTTATTTTTCTTTGCGTCTTTGTGCCTTCCTGTGAAGGGGATTTCAATGGATATCACTGGTTTTGGAGTTAGCTATTAAGAACAAAGGGAAGTAGTAAATCTCTGTTTATCTCTGTGCGCTCTGTAGTTTAATAAAAAAGAAGATAAAACTATGAACGATATTAATAATGAAGCCAAGCCCATGACCGGGCATTTGATCGAGCTGCGCCGCAGGCTCTTGTGGGCGCTTGCGGCGATGGCGGCGGGGACGGCGGTTTGTTTTGTTTATGTCGATCACATCTATGGCTTTCTTGTACAGCCGCTGGCCGATGCGATGGAGCCGGGGGATTCCCAGCGGCTGATCTACACCGGTCTGACCGAGGCATTTTTTACCTATGTGAAGGTCGCGTTTTTCGCCGGGATTTTTCTGACGTTTCCGATATTGCTGGCTCAGATATGGTTGTTCATCGCGCCCGGCCTTTACAAAAACGAGAGAAAGGCATTTTTGCCGTTTCTCGTCGCAACGCCGGTTTTGTTTTTTCTCGGTGCGGCGATGGTTTATTTTGTCGTGCTGCCGATGGCCTGGCCGTTTTTCCTGAGCTTTCAAAACAATGGCGCGGAAACGGCTCTGCCGATCCAGCTTGAGGCACGGGTCGGGGAGTATCTCGACCTTGTGATGGCGCTGATTTTCTCTTTCGGGCTTTGTTTCCAGCTTCCGGTTCTTTTGACCCTTATGGGCAGGGCAGGGATTATTACCGCCGACACGCTGGCCAAGGGCCGCAAATACGCGATTATCATTATTTTTACTGTGGCAGCATTTCTTACGCCGCCCGATGTGATTAGCCAAATCCTTCTGGCTGTGCCAATATTGGCGCTGTACGAAGTCTCAATCCTTTTGATCCGCGCCAATAATAATACCCGGAATGCCGATAACGCCGCTTGATCTATACCGCCATCGTCTGGCGAAAAAAGAAATTCAGTCCGACCCCTATCAGGAGAGCGCTGTGCGCTCGCTTCAGCGGTTGCATGGGGAAATTATCGGGGCGCGGCAAAAAGCGCCCAAAGGTTTTTTTCAAAGTCTGTTTGGATTTGGCGCGAGCAAGAAGGAAGCGCCCAAGGGCGTTTACATGTACGGCGGCGTCGGGCGCGGCAAGTCGATGCTGATGGACCTCTTCTTCGAGACCCTTCCCGTCAAGGACAAGCGGCGCGTCCACTTCCACGACTTCATGGCCGAGGTCCACGCGACCGTGAAGCAGTGGCGCAAGACCGGCCAGGGCGATCCGATCGCGCCGGCAGCCAAGCGCATCGCCGAGGAGGCGACGCAGGCGAAGTCCATGTTCCTCGCCAACATGAGCCAC
>DIHF01000001.1:10445-10828 GCA_002420015.1 Micavibrio sp. UBA5703 | reverse complement strand
AAGTCGATGCTGATGGATTTGTTCTATGAATGCCTGCCCGCCGATGCCGCCAAGCGCCGCATCCATTTTCACCAGTTCATGATCGAGGCGCATAACTATATGCATGAGCGCCGCTCCGGGGGCGGCGACAACGAGCATGTCGATGAACTTTTGCCCTCGCTGGCCGAGCGTATTTCAGAGCGCTCCCGCGTTTTGTGCTTCGATGAATTTCACGTCACGGATGTGGCCGATGCGATGATTTTGGGCCGCTTGTTTACGGCGTTGTTCGACAGGGGTGTTGTGGTTGTTGCCACAAGTAACTGGCCACCGGACCGCCTGTATGAGGGTGGCCTGCAGCGTGAGCGCTTTTTACAGTTCATAGAATTGCTCAAAAGAAAGATGGA
>DIHF01000001.1:9908-10152 GCA_002420015.1 Micavibrio sp. UBA5703 | reverse complement strand
ATTACCGCGCCCAGTGCATGCAGCGGGAAGGCACGTATTTTTGTCCCCTCGGGCGCGGCGCGCTGGAAAAGGCCGAGGCAGTCTTTATGCATCTGACGCAGGGCAGCGAGATTTACACCGATGAAATTGAGGTCAAGGGCCGTATCATTCCGGTCCGTGCCGTGGCCAAGGGGGTGGCGCGCTTTACCTTCGCCCAACTTTGCGAGCAGCCCCACGGGGCCGAGGATTATCTGGCGATTGCGGC
>DIHF01000001.1:7296-9673 GCA_002420015.1 Micavibrio sp. UBA5703 | reverse complement strand
GAGGATTATCTGGCGATTGCGGCAAGGTACCGCGCCGTTTTTCTGGAGGGCGTGCCAAGGCTCGGCTATGACCGGCGCAACGAAGCCAAGCGGTTGATGCTGCTGATCGATGCGCTCTACGAAAACGGCACGAAACTGCTGGTCACCGCCGATGCGCCGCCGCAGGAGATTTACCGGGGCCACGACCACGAGTTTGAATTCCAGCGCACGGTCTCGCGTTTGCTGGAGATGCAGAGCGAAAAATATCTGAATGCCTGAAGGTTGGGCGCTATAGGTTTATTTTTAAGGCGGCAAGTCTATCTGACGAAAACGGCTCTGGAATGATCCGCGCGTCTCTGTCTGCTTCATATTCCTCATTGGCTCTTTGTCTGATGGCCATAAGTTGTTCGGAGCAGTTAGCGATTAAGATACGGATATTAGGGTCGTAATGATAACTTCCATTGAAACAGAAAGCTGCGCTTTTTGCAGCCGTTTTGACTTCTTCTTCGCTGATTACTTCCTGGCCCGTTAAATACGTTCGGCACATACTGAAAAAAAGATGTTCAGCAGCGTCTTCGGGAAGACCATCAATTGTATTGTTAAGGATCTTCAATATCCTGTTGCTGACGAGGAGTGCTTTTGAGGGGTATGCCGTATCCCGAAACAGGTCGGAGATGAAACCTCTATTTGCCTCTTTCGTGAATTGGTCGGACAGGGGGAGGTCTTTATAGCAATCGTTTACGAAACTTTGTCTTGCTTGCGGGCTTGAAAGCAATTTTTCAAACACCTCTTTGTCTTTGAGGGTCAGCTTGAAAAGTTCCAGACGTTTTTGAAGAGTTATTTTTTCAAGCTCTGAATCGGCAAGCATACTTTGCATGCTGATGCGACCAAGGCCGACAGAAAAGAAAAAGTCTCTTGCGAGGTTAATGGCGGTTTCGTCTGGGTTACTCATTTTCAAGTGATCCAAGTTTATCGTTGCTGTATGTTTTTTTTATACAGGTGTAAAAGTTATGTCAAGAATACTATCGTCTTCGAGTTAAGCTTTTGTCGTCACCCCCGTGGTGAGCGAAAACCGCAGGTTTTTGTGAACATATACGACGGGGGTCCAGAAAAAGAGCGCGGCTTTGCCGCGCACATATTGTGCTGGATCCCCGCCTGCGTTCCAGCGCCTTATCGGCGCTTCCACTTGCGGGGATGACGGGGTAGTAATTGTGTCTGGACCATGAGGGGCAATGAGAGGTAACATCGTAGCCGGGGTCTTTTATCACAGAAGGGGTCGTTCACCATGAAATCACCAAAGCGTATTGTCGTTACGGGCGCTGCCGGACAAATCGGTTATGCTCTGCTTTTCAGGATCGCGTCGGGGGCCATGCTGGGCCCGAAACAGCCGGTGATTTTGCATCTGCTGGAGGTCACGCCGGCGCTGGGCGCGCTGAGCGGCGTGGTGATGGAGCTTAATGATTGTGCGTTTCCGCTGCTGCACGGCATCGTTGCGACAGACAAGCTGGAAGTTGCCTTCAAGGATGTCGATTATGCGCTTCTGGTCGGCGCGATGCCGCGCAAGGAAGGTATGGAGCGCAAAGATCTTCTGACCGCCAATGGCGGCATTTTCGGCCCGCAGGGAAGGGCGCTCAACGATTACGCCAGCCGTAACGTCAAGGTTCTGGTGGTCGGCAACCCGGCCAACACGAATGCCCTGATCGCGCAGCAGAACGCGCCGGATCTGGCGCCGGAATGTTTTTCGGCGATGGTGCGGCTCGACCATAACAGGGCGCTGAGCGCTCTGGCGGCCAAGACCGGCTTGCATTCAACGGATATCGAGAAAATGATTATCTGGGGCAATCACAGCTCGACGCAGTATCCCGACATCCACCACACGAAGGTGAAGGGCGCGGCGGCGCTGTCGAAAGTTGACCGTACATGGTACGAAAAGACGTTCATTCCCGAAGTGCAACAGCGCGGCGCGGCCATCATCAAGGCGCGGGGAGCGTCATCGGCGGCGAGCGCGGCGAGCGCGGCCATTGATCATATGCGCGACTGGGCTCTCGGTACGCCCAAGGGTGACTGGGTGTCGATGGCGGTGCCGTCGGATGGATCTTACGGGATTGCGCCGGGCGTGATTTACGGCTATCCGGTCACCTGCAAGGGTGGCAAATATAAGATCGTGCAGGGGCTTAAAATCGACGATTTCTCACGCCAGAGAATGGATGCCACCGACAAGGAACTGCGCGAGGAGCGCGCCGGGGTCGAGCATCTTTTCGGGGGTAGAGCGAAGGCGGCGTAACTGGCCGGATAGTCAACACTTTCTTCTTCGTCACCCCCGCGGTGAGTAAAAGCCGCAGGCTTTTGCGAACATAAACTGCGGGGGTCCAGAAAAGAGCGCGGCAAAGCCGCGCAC
>DIHF01000001.1:5637-7025 GCA_002420015.1 Micavibrio sp. UBA5703 | reverse complement strand
ATTGTGCTGGATCCCCGCCTGCGTTTCGCCGTTTTCAACGGCTCCACTTGCGGGGATGACGGGTGGTCACTCGATCGACGCCTGCGCGTAAGTGCAGGCCGGGTTGCCGTTATATCTGGCGACGTTTTCAATTTTCACCAGTTCGCGCTGTACGCTTTTTTCAAACTGCACATATGATTGTGCTGCCGATAGCGGTCTGTTGTCCTTATAAAAAAATCTTTTGTTGAGCATGACTGCTTCGCGTATCTGCGGATTTTTCAGGTACGCCACCGGCTTGCGCATATTTCTGTTTTTCAGGGCGTAAAATCCCTTGGCCAGTTTCAGGCCCAGCATATGCGCGATGTAGTGATCGGTCGCCGTGACTTCCTTGCCGCGTTTGTATTCTGCAATAACGTTGGTTTCCTCGATAATCTGATAGGCTTTGATGAGCGCGGCGGTGTTGTCGTCATGGCGCAGCGCCAGAATTTCATCGCGCAGGGGTTTGTCTTCTTCTTTGAAATACGGGAAGCCTTCGCGCCGGCTGATCCGGATGGCGCGGGCGTAACCGGGATAGCCGATCTGCCCGCCGTAACGGTTCATGAGGATGAGCCAGGTCGGCTCGATGTACTGGAACACGCCGCGCGCGGTGGAGTGTTCGGCGGCATCAAACCGGCCCATATCGCTTTCCATGCTGGCTTTGAGGAGTAAAAGTTCAAAATTCACGCCCGTTTTGATGCTGGCGCGGTAGAGGGATTTCACCACGCCCGGATTTTGCCCCTGTCCGCGCAGGTAGTTCATGTAGGAATTGGCAAGGTGAAGGTCGCGCATGTCGGCCTCGCTCAGGCTGATGGTGAGCGCGGGGGAGGATTGTGGCTTGATGCATGTCTGCGCCTCTAAATTTTTGAACTGCTGCACCGCCTCGCCGGAACGGTAACCCGCCACGACGGGAATAGACAATGTGCAACCCAGCGCGAGCATAAAGGCGACAGAGAAAACAAAGTCTATTCTTTTTTTCATCGGATGCGGTTGTGGATTGAAGAGTTGATCGCGCCGAAGGTTGGCATGGGGCGCGCATATATCTTCAGTGTGCGCCGGGAAGGTAAAGAAAAGGCTAAGGCCCGCGCCTTTTTCGTTAAGAAGGGGTTAAGCCGGTGCAGATGGGCCGTTCAGAGAAGGCCCGGATGGTGTCCTGCCGCTGCGTATCTCGTGCCGGGGATCGTTTGTGTGCCGTTGTCCATTTGCGGCTGCTGCTGCGCGAGGCGGAGTTGCTGTTCTTGTTGCAGGCGTTGTTGTTCTTCAAGCTGTTTTGCAGGATTGGTAGGGCCAAGGTCGTCGACTCCGGAATAATTCGCGGCAACATCATTGTTGGAATAATCGGGAACCTTGACGATATTGTTGTCGTCTATAAG
>DIHF01000001.1:0-5438 GCA_002420015.1 Micavibrio sp. UBA5703 | reverse complement strand
GGAATAATTCGCGGCAACATCATTGTTGGAATAATCGGGAACCTTGACGATATTGTTGTCGTCTATAAGCGGACTGTATTGTTTCTGCAGCGTTGGGTCGCCGCTTGTATTCAGCACGAGACCTTCGTTGCCTATAACAGCAGCTATTTTTTCCATGCTCACGTCTGGATTTTTACGGGCAAAGTCGTCGACGTCTCTAAGGCTTAGGATGCCGTTCGCATCTGCGGCTCTCTTGAATTGTTCAGCCAGCGTTCGTTCTTGCATTTCAAGAGTCAGATGCTCTTGGGCTTGCGTTGTGTCGCCGGTCATGGCGGCATTGGCCTGGGTTATCTGGGACTGAAAACCCGCTAATGTCGTATCGAGTTCCGCGGCTTTTATATCAAGGGCTTCCTGCTTGATTTTTAATTCCTCAAGCTGCTTTGCTATGGTTGCCTTGTCCGCATCTGTTGCGCCATCGAGAGATTTTCTGAGTTCATCCTGCTTGATCTTTAATTCTTCAAGTTGTGTCGTAAGTTCCGTTCTTTTTGTATAGGCATCATTCATCGGCTTTGCGGCGATTTCGTATTTATCGAGCGCTTGTTTCTTTGTGATTTCCTGCTGCGCGATTTTTTCATTCAATTCGGTTATTTTTGCCTGATCGCCGTTGGCTTTTGCCTCTTCCAGTTGTTTATTGAGTTCTTCTAAAGCCAGCGCTTCCTTGCTGTATTCCATGTAGGATTCCATGAAAGTCGTGTCGCGGTAGGCATCGGAAGCGGCTGTGCTGGCGTTGAGCTTGTTGGCGGCATCGTCTATGGATCGGTTGGAATCATCGAGCGCCTGGTAAGCGTTATTCACCAGTTGAGCCAGTGTCAAAGTCATCAGGTATGCGGTTTGGGATTTATCTTTTTCTTCACGCCTTTTCTGTTCTTCTTCGTTAGCGCCTCCGATACCGCTGAAGCTGCCACCGTTAATCTTATTATTTTGGGCGGCTTTGCGCTCGTTTTCTTTGCCTCCCTGAAAAGAGTCAGGGCCGTAAGGGTTGCCACTAGCGGTCAGGTTCGGATCATCATCTTCCGGGAGGAAGGGAAGGGGTTGTTCTTTATTTCTGCTGTAATCGCTGTCGCGATTTCTATCGTCCGCCATATTTCACACCTTGCCCTAATACGTCCGTTTTGCCGCTATCACTGCGGCTTGTTTTAATTTTACCTGTTTTTTGGCGTTTATGTCAAAAAAGCCCGTTGATTTTTCTGTATATTTTGGCGTTTTCGGCCAAAAACCCATGCAAAACAGAGGTATGGCCGATACCGGTGTATTTTGGCGTTTAAACGATTTTAAATTGGAAATTCGGGTGTTAGGCTGTTAAAACACGTTGTTTTCTAACTGCCCCATAGCGGAGATTTTCATGAATATTCACGAATACCAGGCCAAAGAACTCTTGAGGAAATACGGCGTGCCGACGCCGCAGGGCTTTCCGGCGACCAGCGCCGAAGAAGCCGTCAAGGCGGCGCAAAGCCTGCCGGGGCCTGTCTGGGTCGTGAAATCGCAAATCCACGCCGGTGGGCGCGGGGCTGGGCGCTTTAAGGGCGACAAGTCCGGCAAGGGCGGCGTTCGCGTCGTGAAATCGAAAGAAGATGTGCGTACGGCGGCCGAGGCCATGATCGGTCAGGTTCTCGTGACCAAGCAGACCGGCCCCGAAGGCAAGCAGGTGCAAAGGCTTTATGTCGAGGATGGCTGCGACATCGCCAAGGAGATGTATTTGTCGCTCCTGATCGACCGCGCAACGTCGCGTGTGACGATCATGGCCTCGACCGAAGGCGGGATGGACATTGAAGAAGTCGCCGAAAAGCACCCCGAAAAAATCATCAAGGTTTCCGTCGATCCGGCTTCGGGTATTTCGGGCTTTCATGCGCGCAAGGTCGCCTATGGTCTTGGGCTTGACGGTGCGGCCAACAAGTCGTGCATTAAATTCGTAACGGCCATGTACAAGGCTTTCACCGAGCTTGACGCGTCGATCGTGGAGATCAACCCGCTGGTTGTCACCGGCGCAGGCGATGTGCTGGCGCTGGATGCGAAAATGAATTTCGACGACAACGCGCTGTTCCGTCATCCGGACGTCGCCGCCATGCGCGATGAATCGGAGGAGGATGAAAAAGAGCGCGCTGCGCATAAATACGACCTGTCCTATGTTGCGCTCGACGGCAATATCGGGTGTATGGTTAACGGTGCCGGTCTTGCGATGTCCACGATGGATATTATCAAGCTGGAGGGCGGACAGCCTGCTAACTTCCTCGATGTCGGCGGTGGCGCGGACAAGGAAAAAGTCACGGCGGCGTTCAAGATCATTTTGTCCGACCCGAAGGTGAAAGGCATTCTCGTCAATATCTTCGGCGGGATCATGCGTTGCGATGTGATTGCCGAAGGCGTGATCGCGGCGGCGAAAGAGGTTGCGCTCAAGGTGCCGCTGGTTGTGCGACTCGAAGGCACGAACGTCGAGAAGGGCAAGCAGATCATGGCGGCTTCGGGCCTGCCGATTATCTCTGCCGATGACCTTGGCGACGCGGCCAAGAAAATCGTCGCGGCCACGAGAAACGCGAAGGCTGCCTAGGTTTCGTCCGTATAAGGGTAAACGAAGGAGAGTTCTTATGAGGAAACTTGCTGTTTTTGTTGCGGCTGCCGTTTTGGCGATGGCCGCGCTTCCGGCTCAAGCGGGCGGCCAGATTTTCACCGATGAGGAAAGATACATCATCCGCGAGGCTTTGCGCGGCGTCGAGCATATCCAGAATGCCATTAACGGCCCGGAAGAAAGAACGGCGGGCGGCCATAGGAGATATGACGACCACGAGTACGATGATCATCATGGGGATGGTCATAAGGGGAAGAATAAAAAACACAAGTGCCGTGGCGGTCACGAGGGTGATCTGCCGCATGGTCTGTCCAAGCGCTGCGGCGATCTTCCGCCGGGCTTGCAAAAGCATCTGGAAAAGAACGGAACCTTGCCGCCGGGTCTGGCCAAGCGTGAACTGCCGGACGATCTTTACCGCCGCCTCGGCCCGCCGCCAAAAGGAACAGGCCGTTATATCGTGGATAATGATGTTGTCCTGATCGAAGAAGCCACAGGCGTTATCCTTGATATCATCGAGAACGCGTTTGGTAATTAAGAATCCCGGCTCGGCGCGAGGGTGGGGCTTCTATCCTGAAGATGCTCCCACATGTGTCTGGGAAGTTGTTCGTTGGATGCAACATCCTGAACGATGAACTCGTACGCTTCCATTACGGTGCGCTCTTTTCCGTTTCTTTTGGGGTCTTTGAACAAGAAAGGATTTCCGGGCGCCTTATCCGGGAAGAATTTGGATAGCGGCTTGTTTCGTTGCGCTGGGTCCTTGGTAAGTTCCAGAAAGCGTACGGCATCTTTTCCGAAGACATGCGTTAGATATCCATCCGCATAAGTGGGTATGCGGTGAAAGACGTTAAGGACAGTCCAAAAGACACTTTTATCATTGGCATTGGCATTGATCTTCAGATTTTCTGCTCCAGCCCAGAGATTCCATTTTGGGGTAGCACAAAGGTCGAGGATTTTTTCCTTTCCTTTTTTCCTGTCTGCCGCTTCGTACACAAAATATTTCGTTGCTTTGCCTTTATCGAATTTAGTCTGATTTGATACGACCCTTCCTTGTGAGTCTTTCCAAACGTCTACTCTGGTTACCAGTCCTTCCGGGTTACCAAGCTTTTCATACAGCGCGCCCATAAACGAATCCGGTTTAACTTGCAGTACGCCACACGCATGCGAAGAGTCATTTACGCTTTCTGTGTTGAAGTTTGGAGTTTCATGGGCAGCAATGAGAGCAAGAAGATCCCAAGGAACGCCTGATTTACTTTCAGCAAATTCAAAATCCGCTTTTAGTGCGCGATAGGCAGGATTTCTCTCAAGCCGATCAAGTTTGTCCTGGTGTTGTTTTTTAAGTCGAGGCTGCGGTATTGCGGCGAGGGAGGCTGTTGCGGTGGTGCCTGGTAATTCTTCCACACGCACGGTGCCTTCGGTAATTGGACGTCCTTCCCCTTCAACTCTGGTAAAGTTAGCGTATCTGTCTCCATTGTTCTGTCCTGACACGATTTCGGACGCGCTAGTATGCTCGGGTTTCTGAACGATTGACGGAGGTTGCGTTGTGGTCTGTTTTAGATTGGCCGTGTGGGCGCTGCGCTCTTGTTTGTTGTTTAATTCAGCTGTGCTGCTAAGCAAAGTGTTAAAATAATCTGCACCTGCAAAACCGAGCACGGTGAGTGTGCCAGTGGCGACAGGTATGCCTACGAGATGCCATTTGCTTATAGCAGATCTAGTTGTTGTAGGTACCAGTTGCGTTTCGGCAGGGGTTATTCTGACGTTTTCTCTCGGCTTTGTGCTTTTAGGCTTTGTTTTTTTACTGCTGCCGGTCGATTCAAAAAAATCTCTAAAAAGGTCTGTTGCGATTTCTACACTTTCACCAAAACGTTCGCCAAGAGTTGGTGTTTGTTTGTTGGAGATGGTTTGAGTCGAAGTAAATATGATCCTTCCGTCTGTGGTATTTGTCTCTCTAACGGTTTGAATGACGGTTGGCTTTTTTTTCTTCGTGCGCGGATCTATGTCGTCGGCAAGTTGGTTCATTTGGCTTGCGCCATGCCGGAGCACATCAGAGGCAACAACTTTTCCTGCGTCTGTCAGTACCTCGACGCCGTCCTGCAGGCCCTGTATCAGGGCGCGTCCGGCATCTTTCGCTGTTTCAACTGCTTCTTCAGCAACGATGTTCAAAAGCGGTTCTTTCGGCATAGGCATTTCTCCCTTGTGTTTTTATGCCTGTTAAAGCGGAGCCAGTTTAATTAAGTTATGTAAACATATGGAAAAATACAGAAACAATTATGATAATGCAAGAAAATTATTGAAAAGGAGAGGTTTTATTGACAAAAGTGAGTATTCACGCGTGTCCCCTTGATTTACACTTTTCGCTTGCATAGACTGGGTATTCGGATTTATGTCTTTTTTTCCAAATATTTACCATTCCACTACCGGAGATCATTATGGCCGTACTCGTTAATAAAAATACCAAGGTTATCTGCCAGGGCTTTACAGGGGCGCAGGGCACCTTCCACAGCGAGCAGGCCATCGCCTACGGCACGAAAATGGTCGGCGGGGTGACGCCGGGCAAGGGCGGGACAAAGCATCTGAACCTGCCGGTTTTCAACACGGTGCTTGAGGCCAAAGAAAATACAGGTGCAAATGCGTCTGTCATATATGTGCCGCCTCCTTTTGCCGCCGATGCGATCCTTGAAGCCATCGATGCGGGTATTGAGCTGGCGATTTGTATTACCGAAGGCATTCCGGTTCTGGATATGGTGAAGGTCAAACGTGCGTTGCAAGGCTCCAAAACCCGCCTGATCGGGCCGAACTGCCCCGGCGTGATTACGCCGGGCGAATGCAAGATCGGCAT
>DIHF01000056.1:1184-65320 GCA_002420015.1 Micavibrio sp. UBA5703 | reverse complement strand
TTGGCCAAATGCCCGTATTGCGATTTCAATTCCCATGTGCGCGAGCGCATCGATCAGGACGCATGGCAGGAGGCCTATCTGCGTTCCATCGATTACACCGCGGCGCTGACGCCGGGGCGGCAGGTGAGGTCGATATATTTCGGCGGTGGCACGCCTTCGCTGATGCAGCCGCAGACTGTCGCGGCGATCATCGACCGGATTCAAAGCCGCTGGGCTGTTGCTAACGACATTGAAATTACGCTCGAAGCCAACCCGACATCCGTTGAGGCTGAAAAGCTGCGTGGTTTTCGTGATGCAGGGGTTAACCGCGTCTCGCTCGGCGTGCAGGCGTTGAATGATGCCGATCTGAAATTTCTGGGCAGGAAGCACAGTGCAGCAGAGGCGATCAGGGCGGTTCAAATCGCCGGAAACATTTTTGACAGGTTTAGTTTTGATCTTATCTATGCGCGGCCCGGTCAAACTCTGGAAGCGTGGAGGCAGGAGCTTGAACAGGCGTTGCAATACGCACAGGGGCATATGTCGCTGTATCAGTTAACCATTGAGCGCGGCACGCCGTTTCAGCAGGACTACGCGCAGAAGAAATTTATTATGCCCGAGGAAGATCTGGCGGCGGATTTTTACAGTCTGACGCAGGATATTATGGAGGCTCACGGCCTTCCGGCTTATGAGGTTTCAAACCACGCAAGGCCAGGGGAGGAATCACGGCATAATCTGGTGTACTGGCATTACGGGGATTATGCGGGGATCGGACCAGGGGCGCATGGGCGGCTGACGCTTGATGGTAAAAAATTCGCCACAAGCGAACACAGGGTACCGGAAATATGGCTGGAGAATGTAAAAGCGCAGGGCAAAGGCGCGCATCCGTTTGAGGAAGTGCCGCCCGAGGAGCAATTCACCGAAGGTCTGATGATGGGGCTACGGCTGCGCGAAGGGGTGAGCCTGTCCGGGATATCGCAAGACTGGCGCGATTATATGGACGAGGCGCGTATGGCGGAGGCCCAAAAACAGGCGTGGCTGATTTACAATGAGAAGGATGGTTGCAGGGTGCGCCTGACCCGTGAAGGGTTACTCAGGCTGAACGCTATGGTGCCGTACCTTCTGCAGGCGGAGCCGCTTCGGGCTGCGCGGCTTCAGGCTCTGTAGAGGGTTTTTCTCTTCCGGCAGGACCGGCACCGAAAAGCATTTTGATATCCTGATTGTTCACGAGCATTTCGCCCTTCTGGTTCATGACGAAATTCAGGACATGAAGCGGGTTTCCTTTATCATCCGTTTTCTTTTCGGACATGACCTGAAGGATTTGAATCTGTGCTGCAATTTTTTGAAACTCGGCAGCCTTTTCGTTCAGAGGGTCGTCGCCTTCTTCGGCGAGGTCGGCCTTGAGCTGGTCAAGGCCGGTTGCCCGTAACTGGATGTCGGCGGTGACTTTGTTGACGGCGGCGTTGTCGGCCTTGATCTTGCCGTCGGTCGTTATGTTGTAAACGTCGTTGCCGAAATGATTGTTTGCAAAATCAATAGTAGTGCCGGACTCCGAAAGGAGCGCCGGAAGCTGCATCGCAAGGCTCGTCATCCGGGTGGGGTCTTCGCCGGGCTTGGCCGCGATTGAATCGCCGCCAAGCGCGACGATTTTCTGGAAGGGGATGTTGTTGAACTCAACGTCAAGGCGCGCCCTGGTGGGTGTAATGCGGCGTGTCGATTCCCTGTCGGTCAATGGCGGCCTGTATCCTTCAAAGCCAAAGCGCAGGGCCATTTTAACCTGGCTTTTCAAAAAGCCCGTGAGGTCAAAGCCCATCGACAGTTTGTCGAAATGCAGGGTTTCCAGTGGGGTTGCGGCGGTCGCATCGGGCTGCGCGCCGGAATCTTTTTTTGCCGCCGGGTGTTTGACATCCAGCCCGGTGACCTCGTATTGCGCCGTGAACCCGTCGCCTGCGCTGCTGAGCAGTTCGGTAACCATGTTGTAGATTCCGGCGACATGTTGCTGGCTGACCTTTCCGTCGCTCCCGGCTTCGGCCATCGCCATAAGTTTTTCTTTGTAATCTTTTACGGCCTGCGGGATGTAGGAGAACATCCTTACCGCCATTTTGGCTTCTTTCATGGCGATGGCACCGCCCGTAGCCGGGAAGTCAACCGCTGCGCCGCGTATGACGGTTTGTATTGGCCCGGACCAGCGGCCCTGTTCATCTTCGGATAAATCATAAAGAATTTCGATCTCCGGCAGCATGGCCTTGATCTTGCCGTCGGTGCTTTCTATTTTTACGTTTTGATAGCGGGCATCAAGTTTGGTGAAATAATCGACCCTTTCATTCCATATCCCGACCGAAAGCTGGCTGCCGATATCGCACTGGAGCTGCGGCTTGCCGGATTTGTCGAACATGATGATCGGCGTAGGCAGGGCCGTGGTCATTTTCCACTCGCCTTCCCGGTCGTGCGGCACGGCGTTGATGGAGATAATGCCTAGCTCAAGGCGGCTTCCGTCGGCATAAGAGATGGAAATATGCGGCAGCGTTACGGCATAATATTTATCCGCAGGCTCGACAGCGACATCACCCTGAAAAAGAACCTGATTTCCCTTTGTGAGTTCAGAGGCGCTTTTTTGATAGGCGATAATATCTTCGAATACCTTCTTAAGGTGCGCCGCGCCTTCGGCGTCGATTTTGGCGGCGTGAGCAGCCCCCGGCAGCGAAAATGCCAGAATGACGACAATAAATGCCTTTGCCAAGAATGAGCTGATTTTGATCATCGGGGTTAATCTAGTCAAAAATCGTGTCCATCGCAAAGCGAAAATCAGCTTTATTTTTGGCCTTATGGCTTCTAAGATGCGGCCTGTTCCGTAATAACAGGATTTGGGTAATGTTTAACACGCAAGCCAGCCGGATTTCACTTGCCGATAACGGCCAGATTATGTGGCAACCGGATTCCAGCAATCCGCTGCCCGGCACGGCGTTGGCTGTGGTTAAAAAGGGGGAAGGGATTCTTTCTCCGGATGTTTCTTTACTGGAGAGTGTGCCCGTTCAGGATCAGGACAGGGATGCTCTTGTGGTTGCTCTGCGCGAGTGGCTAACCGCGCATATCGCAAAAGTTCTTGAGCCGCTGGTGGCGCTGGGCAAGGCGGAAGAAATTCCCGAAGGGCCGGTGCGGGATATCGCTGCGCAAATCCACGCCGCGATGGGCATTATTCATAGGGAAAACATCGAGGCGTTGATTGCAAAGCTGGATCATGACGGCCGCGCCGCCTTGCGCGCCAGGCGTGTCAGGCTCGGCCCCATTCTGGTTTTTATACCAGATCTGAACAAGCCCGCCGCCGTGCGGCTCAAGGCGCTGCTGTGGAATTTGTGGCAGGGGCAGGATTTGTCCGCCAATGTACCTCCGGACGGCGTGGTTTCCCTCAAGATGGAAGGCAAGACGTATGATCCGGCCTTTTGCCGGGTTATCGGCTATCCGGTCTATGGCCCACGCGCTATCCGTATTGATATGCTGGATCGTGTTATCAACTGTGTGTACGACAACGCCAAGGAAGGAAAGTTTCAGGCGCGGCATGAAATGGCGGAGTGGCTGGGGTCTTCGCTTCCAGATCTCTACGCGATTTTAGAGGCGATGGGACATAAGAAGATTTTCGATCCTGCCGAGCAGCCGCAGCCGGAAGCGCCGGAACCCGCCGCAGAAAAAACCGAAGATAAGACAGAGGAAGCGCCGCCCGCGCCGAAGGCCAAGCCGGAGCTGGCGACGTTCAGGCTGAAAAAGGGGAAGGCATTTGAAACGCGCAAGCCTTCCGATAATAAAAAGAAGGAACGTGATTCAAGGCCAGATAAGAAAACGGACAAGAAGCGCCGCCCCGACAACAAGGAAAAGAAGAAGCGGGATGAGCCGCGTGTCATCAGCGTCGATGCGCCGGTCAATCCGGCGGATTCGCCGTTTGCCATTCTGGAGCAGCTCAGGAAGAAATCGGGCGGGCAGTAAAATGAGATACTGCCTCGCGTTGATAGCGGCTGCGTTGATTTTCGTTCCAGCGAAAGCCGATGCGGCGCAGTTTTCAGGTGCGTATCTGATCCGGGTCTGCGCCAGCGATTCAGCCGGAAAAGAGATCGTTCCCGGCGGGCATATCGCCTGTCAGGCTTATATCTCGGGTGTTGTGGATTATCACGTGCTCATACGTTCCCTCGGCACGGCGCCGAGCGTCGATTTTTGCATCCCGGAGAACACCAGTTTAAACAAGGTGCAAAGTATTGTGTTCAGGTATCTTGTCAAAAACCGCAAGCAGCATGGGAGCTTTGTCGCTGCACCCGGCGTGGCGCTGGCTTTATACGAAGCCTATCCATGTAAAAAGAAGAAGTAACCTTCAAAACCCGTTCATAATGTAGCCCAGAATAAAAACCTGCGGGATGGTCAGACACGGCAGCAGTAGGGCGATTTTCCATGATTTTGTGAACTCGCGCATCACGAGTATTTCTGTGTAGTCTGTCGCCACCCCGGCCATCAGGAAAGCAAAGCCGTTGCCGGGTGCGGCCGCTCGCGTGACAAGATCGGAAGCGATGGGGGCGGAGCCTTCGGAGCAAACCTCGATGACCGTTGTTGCCACAAGTGTCAAAGTTAAGCCTATGAGCGTGGGGCCAAACCATCCGGCAAAAATATCCATCGGCACGAAGGTGCGTATAGCGGCGGCGATGACAACGCCGAACAACAGCCATTTGACGATCATTTTGGATTCAGATAATCCGCCCATCAGGATGTCTTTCAAAAATTGCCCGGTGATCCTGAAAGTTTCCAGCCGTTCTTTCATGTCGGCCAGAATAGAGAAACCCTCGGTAAGGTCGGTTTTGTTGGGGTTGTCCGGCAGTTTTCCGGCGCGGACGAGGGACATGTACATCATCCCGGTCAAAACGGCGACCAGCATCGAGGCGGCTATATAGACGAGCGTCCATTTCAGGCCGATTAAAGATGCAAGGATGATGGTCAGGGAAAGGGAGTTCCACGGGCTGGAGATCATGAAGGTCGAAACCTGCGCCAGCGATGCGCCGCGCTCGTAAAGTTTCGCGCTGATCATCAAAATGCCGTGCGAGCATAAATCGAGGAATACCCCGGCAATGGCCGCCCGCACGATGCCGCCGAACGTGTCGCCGCGCCCGAGAACGGCCGTGTAATATTCACGCGGAATTTTACTCATCAGGCCGACAAAAAGGATGCCAAGCGCCACGCCCCACCACATGCGGAGCAGAAATTCAATGACGGCATGGGCGAAAGTATGGACATGCGGCAAGTCAATTTTGAGAAAATAAAGGATGAGCGCCGCAACGATGACAAGCGTGCTGCCGTGCAGGATGGGATCGAACGCCATCTTGCTTCGTTTGCCGTTCTGGGGGACGTGGCAGCAGCTTTCGTCTTTGTTCATGTAGAGCTTTTTCTTTTGTAATCAAATAAGGTAGCAATCGCCGCTATCTTTCGTCTCAATCAGTAGGTTTTGAGCCTAGACAACAACCAAAGAACCGCCTGCTAATAAAGCCGCTTCATCCGTTAACCCCGTTACGTTCTGTAGGTTAGCAATCTGGACGAAGCTAGCGCCATTCATAAGGCCATCTGCATCAACTGCAAATACACTATTTGATCCGCTGTCTGAGATCATAACGAAATCTACGATTAAATCGTTCAAAGGATCAAAATTTATGATATCGGCGATGTTAAGTTTATCGCCATCAAGCACAGAAAAATCATAAATGTTACTTGTGCTGGCAAAGATATCAGATCCTGTGAACAGGAACGTGTCTGCCCCGGATTCACCGTACAACTGGTTAATGCCGCCACCGCCATTTAATATGTCATTGCCATCGCCGCCTGCAAGAAAATCATTACCTGCCTGACCCGATAGGGTGTCATTACCGGCTTGCCCCAGCAGAATGTCGCTATCTGAGCCGCCGTATAATTCATCGTCACCTTTGCCGCCCTCGAGCCAATCATTCCCTGATTCGCCATAAAGGGCATCGTTTCCCTGGTATAATTCGGTACCATCAAAGTCACCGTAAATATAATCGTCCCCGATGCCCCCAAAAAGAAAATCATCTGCTTCCATGCCGAACAGCGTGTCAGTTTCTTCTCCGCCATATAACGCATCTTGATCTAAGCCGCCGTACAACAGATCGTTGCCCGTACCTCCTTGCAACACGTCATTTCCTTCAAGGCCGTAGATGGTGTCGTTTGGGCTACCTCCAAACTGAATGCCCTGAATAATATCGTCGCCCGGAGTTCCCAGAGTCGTAATGTAGACGGACGTTAGGTCTGCATTGTATTGCCCAAGAAACTGGATGGTTTCAATTTGATTTACTTGGCTTAATAACTGGTATTGCAGGGTAACAATGCCAAAAATTTCTCCTTCAGTATCCGGTTTTTCAATATGGAGTTTAAGATGTTCCTTCTCTGACCAGAAACGCACATAGTTAACATGCTCTGGCAAAACCCCTGTCGAAAAGGTAATCGTATCATTGCCGCCAGCATCGAAATAAACGTCATCTCCTGAGGCATAAACGAAGAGATCGTTGCCTGTTGAGGCTGTCACAAAATCATTTCCGGCACCGGGCAGGAAATCATTTCCCTTGTTGTTCCCGATTATGAAGTCGCCGAATGCAGAGCCAATAACGCCTTCGATACTGTATAGCCGTTCTGAATTTCCATCACCATCCTGGCCAAATTCCGTGACAAGGTTAGTGATGATATAGTTGGAAGCATCGCTATAATCGACCCTGTCGCGTCCATCGAGGCCATTTATAATATCCTCACCACCTCCGCCGTTTAAAATATCGTCACCGCTTCCGCCTTCGAGCCTGTCAAAACCCGCACCTCCATAAATCCGGTCATTGTTGTTGCCGCCATTTATCCAGTCCTGACCATCTCCGCCGTAGATAATATCCTGACCGTCGTTTCCCTGAATAAAATCATCCCCGCCATCACCGTATATTTCATCATCTCCATCTTCACCGTAAAGGCCATCATTTCCTTCGCCGCCGTACAGGCGATCATTTCCAAAGCTTGCATATACCTGATCGCCATCTTCTTCGCCGTAAATGGTATCGTTGCCCTCGTGGCCGTAGATTGTGTCTTCACCTACGCCCCCGTGAATGATGTCATTGCCGTCGAAGCCATATATTTTATCGTTCCCGCCAAAACCGTAAATGATATCGTCCATAACGCCGCCGGTGCGTTGCATGCCGTTGATAGTGTCATTACCGGCAGTGCCCCATGTTTCAAACTGCATGGTCGTTAAATCGATGGTGGCTCCATTGGAAAAAGCCAATGTTTCTATGCGGTAATATTCGGACACATCGGGAATAAACTGATACTGGACTTTCAGAGTGTTACCTAGGGTATCTTTGATTATCAGATCATATTCATCGTATAAGCCGCCGTTGATTTGCCTTCCGATAAACAAATCATCTTCTGCAATTCCGGGCGCAAATATAATGGTGTCAGTGCTTAAACCATCTTCACGAATAGTATCGTTGCCTTCGCTGAAAATATATTCATCGTTTCCGAAGCCACCGATCATTGTATCGTTGCCGCTACCGCCGTTGAGCACATCTTCCCCTTCGCCGCCAACTAGCGTGTCATTATCTTCGTCACCGGATAACTCGTCGTTTCCACCATTCCCTGCAATAAAGTCATTGCCTAATCCGCCGAAAATAATGTCAGTGCCATATCCAACGTTATTGTAGCGATCACCGTATATTTCATCATCACCATCGCCGCCGAAAATTTCGTCGTCTCCGGCTTGGCCATCTATATAATCGTTGTCGTTTTCGCCATATATTTTATCGTTATCATCTCCACCAATCAGATTATCTATCCCGCTGTCCCCATGAAGCGTATCGTTCCCCGCACCTCCATCAATGAAGTCGTCACCTTCTTTTCCGTTCAATATATCCAGCCCATCAAGCCCTAGAATTGTGTCTGTGCCGGATGTTCCGTTAATGACGTCATTATTATTGGTGCCGTTTATGAAAGCCATTTTTCCATGTCCTTATTAAATATATCTCCCGAATTACTTAGGCATGACAAAGACCCCATTGCAACGTAATTGCGTCAGGTTGTTTGGATTGAGATTTTCTGATTTGAACTTAAACCCATGAAGTATTTGATTTAACTTCAGAATTTAATGGTCGGGGCGACAGAATTCGAATCTGCGGCCTCTTGCTCCCGAAGCAAGCGCTCTACCCCGCCTCACCTTCGTTCGGCTCTCTAAGCCTCTAAAAAAGAGGATAGAACAGGCTGAGAAAATCTCCGAAAAATCTAATAAAATCAAACTTGTTTCTTGCTTTCCTTATACCATGTGGGATTCTTGGACATCAAGATAATTAGGAAGATAGTTTGGAAAATTAGTGCAGCGAATTGCAGCAGAATTGTTGCAGGATTGCAGCAGGAACTGATGACGCCGACCAAGTCTTGGGCCATTTACTTCCAGCAGAAGGCTCGATAGTTGATAAATCTTTTTTTTAAAAAAACCGTGCTACCAAACGCCGTAACCAATGCCACAGACAAAACAATCATCTTTTTTCTCATAACCACCTCACAAGTTTGTATTCTCAATAATCTCTAATGCTTTTTTTTGCACTTCATTGGGTGCCTGCAAAAATCTTAATAAAAAATATGTCGCGTTAAGGGTATCATCATCATTCGAAATACTATTCTCCAAGTAGTCTTTTGTACGGTTGTTTTTTGCCAGAGTAAGTGCAGATTCTAAAATCAAAAGCAATCTCTTGGAATTTTCTCTTTTGGCCTCGCTTACCAAATACTCCAACGCGAACAATATCCCCCCCTCGCTCCCGTCTTTTTCACGAACTATCTTTCTTGCTCCCATCCTTATCTACTCCTTAATATTTAAGCCACTTTTTTGCTAATGCCCGATCTTGTTCCGAAATCCAAAACCTGCTCATGAATGCCTGTAATCTTCCGAACATGGGCTAAAACTTCTTTTGAAACCCTCAAGTCGCCGGCTACAATTTTATGCCCCTCCGCACTTTTGTGGACATCCCCCAACCACTCAACATTCCAGCCTGATTTGATGAAAATGTTTTTCCAGTAAACCGGGTACATGATGCCAATAATGCTTTTAATGTTGTTCTCGATAGAGAACTCAAGATACGAGACGACTAGCTCCTGGATGATACGTTTTCTGATTGAAGGCTCTAAAGTTTGGTCGACACAAAAACGACTTCCTTCCCAGACGGATACGTCAGATGGCAAATCACATTTTGTAACCATGTAAGGAAATGCTTCCTTTATCATGTAGGGTCGGTCGGTCGGATACAGCCTGCACACACCTAATGCTTTGCCTGACCCATCTCTTTTTACAAAATAGTATGCTGCAGGATTGTCATATGAGTCATATTCCATGCCCCTAACGCAAGGCACATCCCAATGCTGGCGTTGTATAATACTTTCGTATCTGAGTCTGTGCTGGGCCAGGATGGGGTTTCCATCAAAGCGGTGGTTGTTTTCAATTGTTGCACATTCGATCATCTCGCTATCTCCCGTGTAAAGTACACAAGGGAGATAACAGCAAATTGTGAGGCTAGATGTTACCTAACAAGTCTGATAGGGGTGGGAATGTCAGACACGAAACTGGGTAGAATAAGCCCATGCCTTATAGCCTTTACAATGGCAAAACTACGCTCGTTGGCATTAAATTTTTTAAAAATGTTATTCATATGATATCTGACAGTTGGGTATGAAATGCCTATGATTTCAGCAATGGCAGGGTCGCTTTTCCCCTCTGCCGCCCATAGCAATATTTCCTTTTCCCGGTCAGTCAGCGTCACTCTACACAGCCTTTCTGCCTCGGCCACGGCTTCTGCCTCTTTTTCGGTGTAGGCCAGATGAAACTGAAAGCATAACGCTCTTATTTTGCACAAGGTATCTTTGTCCGTGTCAGCGCCGCCTGAACTGCTGGCTATACCAATGCCAGCCATTTCGCCATTAATACCGTACATTGGAACAGCTATGCCGTTATAAAGCTTAGCCTCTCTGGCCTCATTCATTACTTTTTTTTCATCATTGGAAAGTTCCAGCGAGTTTACAACCCATTCCCATGTGAAGGGCTTATTGGTCGCAAAGCAATATTTGGGAACAGGGTCTATTTTCTCATACCCCTTGCCTGAATAATGTTTCATCCAGTCTTCGGAATAATTTCTCATCACGCCATGGCCGGCTTCCAGGCCTAACGAAGGATGATCGGTAATCAGGCTATAACAGAAACGATCGAACCCCAGTTCTTTCAAGGCTTTTTCAAAAAGAAGGTAAACTTGTTCGGCGGTAGCTGCTGCGTTGGTTTCCTTTATAAATTGCTCCAGGCAAACCATGCGGGCTTATTTTTCATCCTGTAAAAGTGATTTCAGAAGCTTAACAAAGTTTTTTTTAACATTCCTGTTCGATAGTCTTTCAAACAACCTTATTATCTCCAATTCTTCCTTGCCAATTGACTCAAGTACAGACAGATGTTTTACTGTGTTCCCTGATCTCATTTCTGTATCCGAATAAAAATCATTTACTTCGACACCCAGAACCTCAGAAAGAGCATAGATACGAGAGGCGCTTAATCTGTTTTTTCCTTTTTCATATTTTTGAACCTGTTGAAAAGAAACCCCCAATTCTTGCGCAACTTGCTCTTGGGATAGCCCCCTCACGAGGCGTAGAGCTTTTATCCTCTTCCCCACACTTATGTCGACGACATCCGCTTTTGAATTTACTTTTTCCTTAAGGTGCATTACCACAATACGAATAATAAAAAGGTTAAACACAGCGTTAGCATAATGCAACTTATAGTAACAACACAAGGAAAACCCCATGTGCCCCAGCTTTACATTCAAATATAAGCATCATGCTGTTGCGCCGGAAAACGACAATTATCCAATAGAATTTTTAGACGAGTTCTTTTGCTTGGATTACTCCCCATAACACATGTGGTGCTTCTTCTACCCCCCCCTGTTCAGCTTACCACTCTAGAGATTCAGCCCTGTATATGTCCCTTGCATACTTAAAACCCTTTCGCCAGATTTGCACGAAGTATTTGTCTCCGCGCTTGATAAAAGTAGCCATGATAAACAACCCATTGCATCATTATTGCATCAGGTTGTTTGGATTGAGATTTTTTGATTTGAACTTAAACCCATGAAGTATTTGATTTAACTTCAGAATTTAATGGTCGGGGCGACAGAATTCGAATCTGCGGCCTCTTGCTCCCGAAGCAAGCGCTCTACCAGGCTGAGCTACGCCCCGACACGCGCAATAGTCTTTCCAATTTGGTTTTGGACATCGTTGCTGCGCTCCTCACGTAGGTCCCTACGCTTCGTCGCTTGCGCCTTGTCCAAAACCAAATTGGTCCGACTATATATCAAAACTCGCGCTCGATTGTAAAGGTAACAATATCGTCGAGCAGGGCGCGGATTTCGCCGTCCGGCGCTTCCGCCAGCGCCAGCCGTGCCTTTTGGGCGTAGGAGCGCGCCATGGCCATGCTGAGGTTGATGGCGTCGTGGCGGGCCAGAATGCCCTGCGCGGCGGCCAGATCGGTCTTTTCCTGATTTTTGTCTTTGATCGTACGGGCCCAGAAAGCCTTCTCCCCGGCATCGGCCCTTTGGAGGGCGATCAGCACGGGGGCGGTCATTTTACCCTCGCGGAAATCATCGCCCACGGTCTTGCCGATTTTTTCCTGCCCGCCTGCGTAATCCAGCGTGTCGTCGATGATCTGGAAGGCGATCCCGAGGTTCATCCCGTATTCGGCCATGGCCTGCGCTGCGGCGGGGGCCTGATCCGCCACGACAGGTCCGACTTCGCAGGCGGCGGCAAACAGCGCCGCCGTCTTGGCCCTTATGACGTCGATGTAATTATCCATCGTCGTTTCAAGGTTGCCGGTGGTCGAAAGCTGCATAACCTCGCCCTGCGCGATGATCGCGGCGGCGTCCGACAATATGCGGAGAACATCGAGCGATCCTTCCTGCACCATGAGCTGGAACGAGCGCGAAAACAGGAAATCCCCGACCAGCACGCTGGCCTGATTGCCGAAAATGAGATTGGCTGTGTCCTGTCCGCGCCGCTCGCCGCTTTCATCGACGACATCGTCGTGCAAAAGCGTGGCGGTATGGATGAACTCAACGGCCGCCGCAAGGCGGTGGGCGCGGGTCATGTCGCCGCCGTACATTTGCGTGCAGGCCAGCGTCAGAAGCGGACGTATGCGCTTGCCCCCCGCCGCGATGAGGTAGCTTGCGAGCTGGGGGATCAGCGGCACGCTCGATTGCATATTCTGCAGGATCAGCGCGTTGACTTTTTTCATGTCGCCTGCGAGCAGCCGCGAGAGGCTCTCAAGCGGGTTCACAGCCGTTGCGGAAGAATCATGCCGTGCGGCATTATTTTGTCTGGGCATGGCAGAAGTTTAATCAGGTTTCGGCTGAGTCTGCAAGAACACACATAAGACAGTGCTGTTATTCCTCAGGGTGTCCCTGTTCGGAAGAAGATTGATCTTCCTTTTCCGCGAGTTGCCTTTTGTGCACGGCGCTTGGGCTGGAGATGCTCATTGAGCGCATACCGCCCTGTTTTTGCTTGTTTTCCTGATACTGTTTGATAAGGCCGACCAGCCCGGTCGTTTCGGTGGCGGCAGAAGCAGCGGCGGGGCGGGGCGGCGCAGGTTCTTCTACCCGAACTTGCCGCAACTTGTTTGGCTTGTCGTCGTTTCGCGCAAGCTCATCCGCTTCATCCTCCGTCTTGCCGGAGGCCAGTGCCCTGTAACGCTCCCACGTGCTTTGCGCCGCGTCTTCCTGTTTTTCCGCCGTTTCCTGATTGAGGACCGCAGAGTTGTCGAACTGGATTGACCGGACGGCACTGCCTTCCTGCTTCTCTTGCCGCTCGCCCATGGTGGTGTAACGCATGGCGGCGTGGCTCTTTTCTCCGGCCAGAGCGGGGCTGGAAAGGTCCAAAATAAGAAAGGCGGCAATAAGGAACTTGGTTGTTTTCATGGGAATCTCTACTATCAGCCCCATGGTAAGTCAAAAGATAGGCGTTCGCCAGATTGAAAAAGAGGATATCGACGTGCTTTGGGCGCTTGTCGATGCTCTGGGCCATGTCCGGGATGTGGATTATTTTTACCGATGCTTCGAGCTTCAGGCCGAAGGCAAGCGTCTGTTGTTTGTCGCCGCGCTGGACGGGCAGGATGCCGGGTACTGCATTTTGAACTGGGTGCCGAAATACGGGCTTTTTCAAAAGATCGGTATCCCGGAAATTCAGGATTTAAACGTCGTTCCCGAACTGAGGCGGCAGGGGGTTGGTGCGGCCCTTATTAACCATTGCGAGGCTGTGGCCAAAGCGATGGGGCATGACCGCATGGGGATCGGGGTCGGGCTGGAACGGTCTTATGGGGCAGCGCAAAGACTATACGTACGGCTGGGGTATATCCCCGATGGCAACGGGGCCACTTATGACCGGAAGCTGCTTTCTTTTGGAGAATCAAGGCCTTTGGACGATAATTTGTGTCTGATGATGACAAAAAATTTGGCTTAAGGCTCTAATTTTCTTGTAAAAATTACACAAAATATGCTAAATCCCCGTGCGTTTGAATTATTACGTCCTGGCAGGAGAGGTCGTTCATGAGCAAATGGGTTTACAGTTTCGGTGCCGATCACAATGAAGGCGATACCAGCATGCGCAATCTGCTGGGCGGCAAGGGATGCAATCTGGCGGAAATGGCCTCTTTAGGTCTGCCGGTGCCGCCGGGATTTACCATTACGACCGAAGTCTGCACGCATTATTACGACAATAATGAGAGCTACCCGAAGGAACTGACCGAGCAGGTCGAAAAAGCGTTGGCCAAGGTGGAGAAATCCATGGGCATGAAATTCGGCGATGCGAAAAATCCGCTTCTGGTTTCCGTGCGCTCGGGCGCGCGCGTGTCGATGCCGGGCATGATGGACACGGTTTTGAATTTGGGCCTGAACGATGCGACGGTCGAAGGGCTGGCTGCGCAATCGGGCGATGCGCGTTTTGCGTGGGATTCCTACCGCCGCTTCATCCAGATGTACGGCGATGTGGTGCTGGGCGTGGATCATCACGAATTCGAGGAGATCATCGACGGCCACAAGCGCGACAACGGCATCACGCAGGACACGGACGTGACGGCGGATGGCTGGCGCGAGATCGTTGCCGCTTTCAAGGCGGTTGTTCAGAAAGATCTCGGCAGGCCGTTCCCCGCCGATCCGAAAGAGCAGCTTTGGGGCGCGATCGGTGCGGTCTTCAGATCGTGGATGGTGCCGCGTGCCGTGACCTACAGGAAGATCAATGAAATTCCGGCAAGCTGGGGCACGGCTGTGAACGTCCAGTCGATGGTGTTCGGCAATATGGGGCAGGATTGCTCTACGGGTGTTGCCTTCACACGCGACCCGAGCACGGGCGAGAATTATTTCTACGGCGAATACCTGATCAACGCCCAGGGCGAGGACGTGGTGGCCGGTATCCGCACGCCGCAATCGCTCACCAAATACGGGCGCGAGAAAGAGGGCAGCGACATGCCCTCGATGGAAGAGTCCATGCCTGTCGTTTTCAAACAACTGGACGATGTTCGCATAAAGCTGGAAAAACACTTCCGCGATATTCAGGATCTTGAGTTCACAGTGCAAAAGGGCAAACTGTTCATGCTCCAGACCCGCACAGGCAAGCGCACGGCCAAGGCCGCACTAAAAATCGCTGTCGACATGGTTGAGGAGGGGCTGATTACGCAGGAACAAGCATTGCTGCGCATTGACCCGCAAAGTCTTGACCAGCTTTTGCACCCGACGCTTGATCCGGCGGCGGAGAAGAACGTTATCACCAAGGGCCTGCCGGCTTCGCCCGGCGCGGCCAGCGGCAAGGTCGTATTCACCGCCGACGAGGCGGAAACCAAAGGGCACGAGGGCGAAAGCGTTATTCTGTGCCGTCAGGAAACCAGCCCCGAAGATATTCACGGCATGTATGCCGCAACAGGAATTTTGACTTCACGCGGCGGCATGACATCGCACGCCGCCGTCGTCGCGCGCGGTATGGGCAAGCCCTGCGTTGCCGGGGCGGGCGAGTTGCATATCGACGCCAAGACGCGCACGATCCGCATCAACAATCACGTCATCAAGGAAGGCCAGACGCTGACCATCGACGGTTCGACGGGCGAGGTTATTCTGGGCGCGGTCGCGACGATCAAGCCGGAAATGTCCGGCGATTTTGGAACCCTTATGGGCTGGGCCGATAAGCGCCGCCGCATGAAGGTGCGCACCAACGCCGAAACACCGCTGGATGCCAGAACGGCTGTCGATTTTGGCGCGGAAGGCATTGGCCTGTGCCGCACCGAGCACATGTTCTTCGAGCCTTCCCGCATTCAAAACGTGCGTGAAATGATCTTCGCAACAAAAAGCGATGACCGCCGCGCCGCGCTGGCGAAACTCCTCCCTGAACAGCGCAAGGACTTCGCCGAGCTGTTTACGATCATGGCCGGGCTTCCGGTAACGATCCGCCTTCTTGATCCGCCGTTGCATGAATTCCTGCCGCACGAGGAAGAAGACGTTAAAAACTTTGCGAAAATCGCAAAGATCGAACCGGAAAAAGTTCGTCGCCGCCTTGAAGACCTTAAGGAAATGAACCCAATGCTGGGGCATCGCGGTTGCCGCCTCGGGATTACCTATCCCGAGATTTATGAGATGCAGGCCCGCGCCATTTTTGAAGCCGCCATCGAAATCGGCAATAAAAACGGCGAAAGCATTTTGCCTGAAATCATGATCCCGCTTGTGGCCACCCGCAAGGAACTGGAGATGATGCGTGCCGCCGTCGAACGCACCGCCGAGGCCGTGTTCGAGGAAAAAGGCAAGCGGATCGAATTCATCGTCGGTACAATGATCGAATTGCCGCGCGCGGCGCTGACTGCGAATGAAATCGCAAAGACCGCAGATTTCTTCAGCTTCGGCACCAACGACCTGACACAGACGACGCTCGGCATGAGTCGTGATGACGCGGCGAACTTCCTTCCGGCTTATGTCGGCCACGGGATTTTCGAGCGCGACCCGTTCGCTTCGCTCGATGTCGAGGGCGTCGGGCAGCTTATCGATATCGCGGCGCATCGCGGCCGCGAGACCAACGCTAAAATCAAGCTCGGCATTTGCGGTGAACATGGCGGCGATCCGGCCTCCATTGCGTTTTGTGAAAAGGTAGGCCTCGATTACGTTTCCTGCTCTCCGTACCGCGTGCCGATCGCCAAGCTGGCGGCGGCGCAGGCGGCCATCCGCGAGGAAAAGCAAAAAACGGTTTCCTTTCAGGACAAAAAGGAAAAAAGGGCGTAAGCTGACTTCAGGGGAGTAATCCGCATGAAGAAAGATCAAAAGGACGATAACAAGACCTTCGATATGTACCATATCTTCAGCCGCTGGGATCTGATGCTGGCGATTGGGTTTATTGTCGCGCTGCTCGTTTATATTCTCTACAAGGTGTTTTCCGGCGGCGCGGTGGCGTAGGGGCCAAAATAGGAATCATTCGTATTTTTGAACCACGAATGAACACAGATAGACGCAGATGCAATAACACTGCGTTTCCCGCGAAAGCGGGAATCTTGAGCCGTTGTCCTTTGAAGATCCCCGCTTGCGCGGGGAAAGCAGAAAGTGTTATCTGCGTTCATCCGTGTTTATCTGTGGTTTTTTAGTTTTTCACCAGCGCCAACCCGATATCACCGCATGACGAACGCAGTTCGGCGTTTTCTGGTAGTGCGTTCAGCCGCACGGTTTGAAGGTGTTTTTTGCCAAGGCCCCTGTGCTTCATGCGGGCGGTGAGTTCCTGTCCGACATAACAGCCCTTATCGTAAGAAACGCCGTTCCATTTTTCGATGTTGCTTTCATCCAATGTCGATTGGCCCACGGCCATATCGCGGCTGCCGTCCGGCACGCCGAGGGCGATGCGGCGGCGGTCCCATTCGGCGAAGGGTTTTTCGTTCATATCGGTTGGTTTTGTAAAAGAACGAAAACCCATTTCAGGATCGCGGGGGTCCGGATACCCCACAATATCATCCCGAGCGAAGGCGAGGGATCTCATTTTGTCAGGGGAGATCTCTCCGCTCCCCCGGCTTAAGGCCGGGGTCGGTCGAGATGACAATGAAGAAAGGATGGCATAAACCGGCACATCCTGTTCTACCGAAATCTGCACATCGGCGCGCAGGCGGTATTTGCAAAGGCGTTCGTATAAATCCTGCGCCCGCGTGCCGCCCTCGCATTCGAGGAGGGTAAAGCCGTCGCCTTCGCTGATGAAGAAATCGTGCAGGAACTTTCCCTGCGGTGTCAAAAGACAGGCGTAAAGCGCGCTGCCCGGCTTTAACTTTGTGATGTCGTTGGTGATGAGGCCCTGAAGGAATTTGTGGCGGTCATTGCCCTCAAGATGAACAAGGCCGCGATTTTGAAGTTTAACAAAAAAGGAATCCACTTCAGGACTTCCCGGCTTATTCATTCAGATTGTCGAAGTCGCCGTAGGTGGTTTCTGTTTCCTTCACCTTGCCGCTGCCGTCGTAGTCGCCGCGTGTGTCGACGTGGTGGCGGTTGTAGTTGTTTTTGGCCCGCGTGATGCCGTCATAGGGGACGAATTTGGTGCGTTCCCAGCCCTTGCTGAACATGCAGGTTTCAAAATCCTGGAAGTCGCTGTGTTCGGCGTAAAGATGCCCGATGCGCTCCGGCTTGTCCCAGCCATCGGCGTTGGTTTCATAGTCGGGGTCGAGGATGCGGCCTTCGGAATCCGTCGGGATGGCGTTTTTGATCGAGCCGAGGTCTTCAAGCTCGCGCAGTTCGGTCACGCAGCGCGCAATGTCGTCGTTAAGAACTTGCTGCGCCTTCGGGCCGCGCAGCCACGTGGCCGAGGAGGCGCTGACGCGCTGCCAGTACTGGCTGTGGTCGAGATCGCGCTTGGGTTCGTGCGTGCAGCCTGTAAAAGCCAGCAAAACCGAGATGCCAAAAAGGACAGGAGCGCGTTTGATATGCATGAGAAAATCTTGAAAGTTGAGGGCGTTGAACACTTAATATCCCGCCCATGATAGCAAGAACAGGGGGGTGGCTCAATGGCCATTTGTTGCCGGGGGGGTATCCATCCACCATGTTTCCAGCACCGTGCCGTAAAGCGGGGTCTTCTCGGGGTGGCGCAGGGGTTTCCAGTAAGCCACGTAATCGGTGCCGACATAGTAAAGCGGGATCATGTAGTGCCCGTGCATCAAGATGCGGTCGAGCGTCCGCACGCGGGCCACGAGGTCTTCGCGGCTGGTTGAGGCGGCGATGGAACCCGCGATGGAATCAATGGCCTGATTGCAGATGCCGGCGTAGTTCCAGCGCCCCGGCTCTTTGGCGGCTTTACAACCCCAATAGAGGGGCTGTTCGGTGCCGGGCGAAAGGGAAGACAGCCAGAAATAAAGGGTCATGTCGAAATCGTATTCGTTCAGCCGCCCCCGGTAGGCCGCCTGATCAAGAACGCGGATGGTTGGAAAGATGCCCATTTTCTCAAGGGCGCGGCGGAAATGCAGGGTCAGTTTTTCATCCCCCGGCGTGCCGAGCAGGATTTCAAACTGCAAGGGCTTGCCATTTTTGACGCGCTTGCCGTTTTCCACGCCCCAGCCCGCTTCTTTTAACAGAGCATCGGCGGCGCGCATATTGGCGCGGATTTTCTCCGGGCTGCCGGAGACGGGGGCTTTGTAGGCGGGTCCGAAAACCTCGGGTGGGAGCTTGTCTTTCCACGGCTCCAGAATGCCAAGTTGCAGGGCATCGGGCGTGCCCGTGGCCGCCAGTTCGGCATTGGGGAAGTAGCTTTCTATACGTTTATATTGGCCGTGGAAAAGATTGGCGTTGGCCCATTCAAAATCGAGGAGCAGGTCGAAGGCTTTGCGCACGCGGATGTCGTCGAAAGGGGCGCGGCGGGTGTTGAAGATGAAGGCGCGCACACGCTCGGGCCGGCCGTGGGGCAGGGAGTCCAGCGCGACTTTTTTCGACGTCACGGCGGGAAAATCGTAGGCTCCGGCCCATTTTCCGGCGTCCCATTCGCGCCGCAAATCGGTGTTTCCTGATTTAAAACCTTCAAAAGCAACGCTATCATCCCGATAATATTCATAAATTACCTTGTCGAAGTTATAATGTCCGGCATTGGGCAGCAGATCGGCGGCCCAGTAATCCGGCACGCGTTCATAGACGATTTTCCGCCCCGGCTCAAATTCAGTAATACGATACGGACCGTTTAATAATGGCATCTCAAGCGTTGTGGAATCAAAGCTTTTCCCCGATGCAATTCTGGAACTCCAGTACTTTTTCGATAGAACGGGCATCATGGCGACGATCATGGCGGTTTCGCGGTCGTGGCCTTTTTTGAAACTGAAATGTACGGTGTTCTCACCGCGTTTTTCGGCGCTCTCCACAAGGCGGTAGGTCTGGCGCATGTTGGGCCGCCCATGATCGCGCAGTGTTTCAAAAGAAAAGATTACATCGTCGGCGGTGATGGGGGATCCATCGTGAAAGCGCGCTCTGGGGTCGAGTTCAAAGGTGATGGAGGAACGGTCTTTCGGCACGATCGCCTTTTTGGCGATGAGGGGATAGAGCGTAAAAGGCTCGTCCCACACCCGCGCCATCAGGCGGTCGTAAACGAGGTTAAGCCCTGCCGCCGCCGCGCCCTTGATCCCATAGGGGTTGAGGGTGTCAAAGGTTCCCGTTTCTGCCATACGGAGCGTGCCGCCCTTTGGCGCGTCCGGGTTGACGTAATCTACGTGAGCGGCATCATCCGCATATTTCGGCTGGCCGTGCATGGCGAGGCCGGAATAGTGCTTTACGGCTTCTGCGGCGTTGGCCGCGCCAGCAGAAAGAAGCAGGAAAACTGTTAAGAGTGCAAGTTTGCTCATCGTGAATACAGTGATATCAGAGCATCAGATTCAATCCAACCTTGTTTCTTGAAAGCCTTTTTGAACCACAGCGGTCACAACGAACACAGCGATTTGTTTTTTATGAACGCGAAGAATCGAAGATACGAAGTTTTTTCATTCTTCGTTTCTTCGAAACTTCGCGTGAAAACATTTTTATTTCTGGATTGCTTCAGCCCTGCGGGCTTCGCAATGATGATAAAAGATGCTGTGATCGCCGTGTTCGCTGTGGTTCAAAAACGATTCTTGATGTTTACGCCGCCTTTTTCAGGAAATCGGCGTAGCTGACTTTCGGCCTTGGGCCGATATGGCTGATGACCTCGGCGGCGGCCATGGCCCCAAGACGGGCGCATTTTTCCAGAGGCATCCCTTCGGTGAAGCCGTACAGGAACCCGGCGGCGAACTGGTCTCCGGCCCCGGTGGTGTCGACGACCTTTTTGACAGGCTCGGCGGCAACCGTGATTTCTTTGCCGCTCGCCATTACGACCGCGCCTTTTTCGCTGCGGGTCAGAACGGCGATTTCGACGTTTTTGCTGACGGCGTTCTTGGCATTGTCGAAATCGGACTGCATATAGAGGGATTTAATTTCTTCCTCGTTTGCAAACAGGATATCCACGTGATTTTCTACAAGATTGAGGAAGTCGTGACGGTGCCTGTCGACGCAGAACGGGTCCGAGAGTGTCAGCGCCACGCGGTGTCCGGCATCGTGCGCGGCTTCGGCTGCCGCGGCGAAGGCTTGTTTGGCCTGCTCCCGGTCGAAAAGATAACCCTCGAGATAGGTGACCTGCGCCGAGGCGATCAGGTCGGTGTCGATGTCGTCGGGGCTGAGCTCGGAGCTGGCGCCCAGAAAAGTGTTCATGGTGCGCTGAGCATCCGGCGTGACCAGAATAAGGCAGCGCCCCGTTGCTGCGCCAACCAGCAAAGGCTGGGTTTTAAACTGCAGGCCGAGGGAGCGGATATCATTCTGAAAAACCTCGCCCAATTTGTCTTTGGCCACTTTGGCGATCAGTGCGCCCCGGCCGCCGAAGGAGGCGAATCCGGCCATCGTGTTGCCCGCCGATCCACCCGAGGTCTCAACCCCGGCCCCCATCAGGGCATAAAGTTCGACGGCGCGGGTCTCGTCGATCAGGGTCATGGCGCCTTTTTCCATGCCGTTGCTGGCTTTTTGCTTGGCGATAAATTCCTCAGATGTTTGCGTGATTACGTCAACAAGAGCGTTTCCGACGGCGACAACGCCCAGCATAGGTTTTGACATGGCAATAATCCTTGTTTGATTCGAGAGACTGTGATTTATCCTTACAGAATTATGACCGAAAAATCCAAAGGAAATATCAAGGAAGAAGCCGTTCACGCGGCCCTGAAGCTCGTGGCGGAACGGGGCTGGGAGCAGGTATCCCTGCGCGATATCGCCGGGGCGCTGGGAATCGGTCTTGGCGAGTTGCGAGAGTATGTCGAGGACAAGACGGATATTCTCGTGGCGCTGGGTCGCATGATCGACCGGAAGGTTCTTGAAGCAGTGGGTGAGGGCGATAGTGAATCTTCCCCCCGCGACAGGCTTTTCGATGTTCTGATGGAGCGCTATGAAGCGCTGAACGATTACCGCGAGGGCATTTGTGCGGTGCTGGACAGTTTTCTGTGCGATCCCAAGCAGGCGGTTATCGGATTGCCGCATCTGGCGCGGTCGATGAGCTGGATGCTTGAGGCCGCCGGAATAGGGACGGAAGGCGTGAAAGGCGCGGTCAAAGTTGCTGGTCTTACAGCAATTTATCTTAAAGTTCTCAAAGCGTGGAAAGAAGACGAAAGCGCCGATCTTTCAAAAACCATGGCGGCGCTGGACGGTGCGCTGGGCCATGCGGATAGAATGGCCGGGGTGTTGGGGTTATAATTTTTGTGCGGGATAAACAACACTGCTTTTCCCGCGTAGGCGGGAATCTATTGTGGTAGACATAAAGGCCCCCGCTTTCGCGGGGGGATGCAGCTTTTGGTATCCCTGTTTCAAAGATCCGGAAGTTAAAGTTCTTGTTGTTTTGGATCTGGTATATCGTTGATCCGCTTGTCAATTTCATCAAGTGTTGGAAAGGCATTTTGTGCGCCTTTTTTGGTGCAGGTGAGTGAGGCGGCGATAGAGGCACGCTTCATGGCGCGGGGCAGGGGCATGCCCGCCTGTACGCAGGCCGCCAGCGTGCCGCAGTAAGAATCCTCGGCTCCCGAAGTATCGACAACCTTCTCAAGGCGCAAAGCCTCCACCGTCCAGCCGATCCCTTCAAGGGTGACGGCGACGCAGCCGCGTTCCCCCAAAGTTACGATGCAATTGAGTTTGCCCTGACGCGCGAGGCCCTGGGCCATTTTCAGGGCGTTGCTGTCGACATCGAGGTTGAGCTTTCTGGCAAGCTGGCGGGCCTGCCCCTGATTGACGATCAGGTAATCCAGATTGTCGAGCGTTTTTTTTGTCATATCGATAGATGGGGCAAGGTTCATCATGGTGCGCGCCCGGGCGTTTTTTGCCTTGGCAAGGACAGCCTCGTTTTCCTCGGAGGCGGTATCAGTCTGTAAAAGAACAAGGGCTTTATCGTTCAGCAATTCATCACTGAGGTGCTTTGCCGCAAGGAGAGCGTTTGTCCCCGGAGAGGTGACGGCGATGTGATGGCCGTGCTTGTTTGTAATTGTCGTAATAGTGCCAGTGGTTCCCGATTCGCGTGAAATTCCCGAGGTCACAGCCCCTTCGGCTTGCAGGCGGGTCAGGATTTTATCGCCGAAGCAATCCTTGCCCGCCGTGCCGATAAGGGTCACCTTGGCACCCGAGCGTATGGCCGCCACGGCCTGGTTGGCGCCCCGTCCGCCGGGTGTGACAACATAGCTCAAGGCTTCCACCGCCTCGTTGTTGCCGGGAAAAATATCAACATCGAAACGCAAATCGGCCGATACGGCACCAAAGACAATAATCATGAAGACAAGTGTATCCTGATTTGTTAAAGAATGGCACGCAGTATAACCTTTGATATAGACTAATACGGGATGGCCATAAATTACACAGAACATTTTGCAGGGTGCATACGCGGCATTAAGAAGGAAGGCCGTTACCGCACTTTTGCCACGCTGGAGCGCATTGCCGGACGATTCCCGCAGGCCATTTATCACGCGCCGGACGGCAGCAAGAAAGAAGTCACCATCTGGTGCAGTAACGATTATCTCGGCATGGGCCAGCATCCCAAGGTACTGGCCGCCGCACATGAGGCGCTTGAAAATTCAGGAGCAGGGGCGGGGGGTACGCGCAATATTTCCGGCACCACCCGTTATCACGTGGAACTTGAAGAATCTCTGGCCGATCTGCACCGCAAGGAATCTGCGCTGGTGTTTTCATCCGGCTATGTCGCCAATGAAGGCGCATTGAGCGTTCTCGGCAAGTTGATGCCGGGATGCGTTATTTTCTCCGATGCGCTTAATCATGCTTCAATGATCCACGGCATCAAGGACAGCAAGCAGGAAAAAATCATCTTCAGGCACAACGATGTTGAGCATCTTGAGGAGCTTTTGAAAGAGGTCGGCCCGGCGCGGCCCAAGATTATAGTTTTCGAATCGGTTTACTCGATGGAGGGCGATATCGCGCCGATGCAGGAAATCTGCGATCTCGCCGAAAAGTATAACGCGATGACCTATCTGGACGAGGTGCACGGCGTCGGGCTTTACGGCCCGCGCGGCGGCGGCGTAGTGGAGGAGCTTGGATTGCTCGACCGGATCGATGTAATCGAGGGCACGTTTGGCAAGGCATACGGTTGTGTAGGCGGATTCATCACAGGCGATGCGGCGGTCGTCGACGCCGTGCGCTCTTTCGCCGCGAGCTTCATTTTTACGACATCGTTGCCGCCATCCGTTCTGGCGGCGGCCAAGGCTTCGGTTGAGCATCTGAAGGTATCGGGCGTGGAGCGCCAGAAACTTCGTCAGAATGTGAAGATGTTCAAGGATCGCCTTGCGGCGGCGGAACTGCCGTTTTTGCGGGGGGCGAGCCATATCGTGCCGCTGATTGTGGGGGAGCCGACCTGCTGCAAGGAGGTTTCTGATCTTCTGCTTCGGGAATACGACATATATGTGCAGCCGATCAACTATCCGACCGTGCCGCGAGGGACCGAGCGTTTGCGCCTTACGGCTTCCGCCGCGCACAGCCTTGAGGATGTCAACCGCATGGCGGATGTTCTTTCCGATTTATGGCAGAACAACCACGCGCTCAGGGCTGTGGCGTAGAGCAATTTTCGAAAATCTATGCTGAAAAGTTGACGTTTGCGCCGCGTGCCTGCGATATGGGGGCGCTGCGGGAGGCTTCATCGAGAATTTTTACCAAAGCCTGCTGTGCATCATGCGTTTGCTTGATGACGGAAAGGGCAACGTTTTGCCTTAAAATTCCAAGTTCTGCGGCGATTCCTGCGGGTGCGTCCATGGTAAAAAGAACCCTTCTCTTCCTTCCATTATACCACTTTTTCTTAATAAAGTCTGAAAAAAAACGACTATTTTTTGCCCGGTTTTGCGGGTTTTTTGTGTTTTTTGAAGTAACGGCGGCAAGCCTTGTCCAGTTCCTTGACCAGGGCGTAACCTTCTGCGCCGCCGTTGCCTTTGAGCTTGTGTTTAAGGATGATCTGAAGGGTTCTTTCATGGGCCTCAATGACATCGAGGGAATCCTTGTCCAGCGTCTTTATTTCTTCTAGGAATTGCAGGCAGATATCCGCGACATCGCTGAGGAGCTGGTAACGGAACATACCGCCATTGGCTTTGATCTGCATGATGGGGGCGACCATCTTTGCGATAAGGGCTGCGTCGCTCGTCGCCTTTGCCTTTTTGATCAGAGCCGAAAAATCGGTAAGAAACTGCTGGGCAAACGGGGTGAAATCCAGATCGGCGGTTTCGATGTGGTTCTGACTTTTATCAAGCAAAGCCTCATCGATCCCCCCTGTGCCGACCTTCTGCTTGAGAATATTCGGCGGGTTTATAAACCTGGCGGTTGCGGAGGGCTTTCTCGTACTCATGTTCTATCCCGCCTATACCTTTTTTGCCTTGTCGCGCAATTCGCGTAAAACATCAACGGCCAGCCGTTGTTCCTGCGTGCCTTGTTCGCTTTTCTGTTTTTCGTCGTTGCCGCGCCGTCTGGGGCCGCTGTAATCCTCGCCCCTTTTGCGGCGGCGGTCAGGTCCGAAAAACTCGCCAGCCTCGACGAATTGCCGGGGCTTTTCGATGATTTGTACAATGCGATTATAAAGATCGCGGGAGGAAAACGGCTTAACCAGAAACTCCGTAACGCCCGTGTCGCGGGCGTTTTCGACGCGTAAACGTGAACTGAATCCCGTCATCATAATGATGGGGACGTAAGGGTTGGGAACGCGGGTGTCACGGCGGACATTTTTGGTGAATTCCAGCCCGTCCATCGGCTCCATCATCCAGTCGGTAAGGATAAGGTCCGGGTCGTGCCTGATGACCAGCCCCAGCGCTTCTTCGCCGTTGGAGGCTGTGAAAACCTGCTTGAATCCGAAAATGTTGAGGATAGACTTGGTGAGCGCCAGCATGGGCACCATGTCATCGACTATCAGAATACGGGCCGTTTCCAGTTTATAGGCCATACAAATCGCCAGAAAAAGCTTTAAAGGTTAGCAAGGTATGCATACCTTACTTCTTAAGGTTGTCACGAATTCGAGATGGGGACAACGGTAATTTCGTTCGGATAGCTATAAAGGGGCGGTTTTATGAGTCATGGCGGAAAGATCATTGTCGAATCGCTGGTCGCACATGGGGTGCGGCGCGTTTCCTGCGTGGCTGGAGAGAGCTATTTGCCCGTTCTGGACGCATTTCTGGATTTTCCGCAAATCGAGGTTGTGACATGCCGCCAGGAATCGGGGGTGTCCTTCATGGCGGCGGGGTGGGCAGCGCTTGAAAATGCGCCTGCCGTTGCGTTCGTTACGCGGGCGCCGGGGGCGTGCAATGCCGCTGTCGGACTGCATGAGGCGATGCAGTCCTCCACGCCGCTTGTTCTTTTCGTTGGATTGATCGCCAAAGCCGACCGGGGCCGCGAGGCGTTTCAGGAATTCGATATGGTGCAGATGTTCGGTTCGTTGTCCAAATGGGCGGCGGTGATCGACGATGCGAGGGATATCCCTGCGATCGTCGCCAGGGCGTTTCATGAGGCTGTTTCTGGTCGTCCGGGGCCGGTGGTGATCGGTTTGCCCGAGGATGTGCTGTTTCCCGAGGTTGATGGTGCAGGGCAGGCAAGCCCGATAGCGGTTGAATCGATTTCGCCCAAAGACAAGGATATTGCGGCCCTGCGCGAGGCGTTGCAAAAAGCCGAAAGGCCGATCATGCTGGTCGGCGGTAGCCTGTGGCGCGATGAGGATTGTCACGCTCTGGAGGGGATTGCGGATAGGGCCGAACTGCCCGTTGTGGCCTCGTTCCGGCGGCAGGATATCTTCAATCATCGTCACCGTTGTTATGCGGGTGAGCTGGTTTTCGGGGCAAATCCAAAGCTGGTTGAAAGAATACGGCAGGCCGATCTGGTCCTTATCCTCAATGCCCGCGTCACCGATCCGACGACTCAAGGGTACACGCTTTTGCAGGGCGATAAGGGTCAGAAGATTATCCATGTCTATCCGTCAAAAAGCGTGTTTGGCAAAGGTTGCAAGGTTGATATCGGGGTCGAGTCGCATATCAGCCCGGTGCTAAAGGCTTTGGCCGGGATGGAAATCGATGGGAGTCGGTGGGCCGATTGGCGCAGCGAAGCGCGCAAGGATTACGAGCAGTGGAATCATATCGAGCCGGGGCGGGGGCAGAAATGGAATGGCGCGGATGTGACGCAGGTTTTTGCGGTGTTGCGCGATCTTTTGCCTGATGATGTTATCCTGACGGGGGATGCCGGGAACTTTAGCGGCTGGGTGCAGCGCTATCTGCGTTACGGCAGGCCGGGGCGTTTGCTGGCCCCGGGCAGCGGTTCGATGGGGTATGCGGTTCCGGCGGCTATCGGTGCTTCGATCGCAAGGCCGGACAGGCTGGTGGTAGGCTTTTGCGGCGACGGTGGTTTCATGATGACCGGGCAGGAGCTGGCAACAGCCGCGCATCACGGCGCAAAACCCGTGATCATCGTGTTCAACAATGGGACGTATGGCACGATCCGCATGCATCAGGAGCGCGAATATCCCGGCCGCCACAGCGCCACCGATTTAACAAATCCCGATTTCGTCAGGCTCGCTCAAAGCTATGGCGCGTTCGCCGCCAGAGTTGAAAATGTACGCAATTTCAAATCGGTGTGGAAGAAAGCTTTGGAGTCAAATAAAGTGGCGCTCATCGAAATTGTCATGGACCCGCGACAAAGCACAGCCATGTCAAAGCTTTAAAGGATTACTTTCAACATTGCTGGACAGAATGGGGCGGGCGTTGTACGGTTCGGCCAGCATCAGTTTTATTGATTGAGGAGACACATCAGATGACACGCTTTTCCCTTTTTTCCCTTGTTTCTTTGCTTGCTCTGGCCGCCTGCGGCGATGGTATGGGAGGGGAAAGCTCGAAGATTATCAGCCTGTGCAAAGACAAGATGGAGGTGAAAGACGAAGCATGCAAGTGCGTGGCGCAGCGGGCGCAGAAAGAGCTGCTTGATGAAGAGCGTAAAGTTTTGATCGCGATGATTACTCAGGACCGCGATGCAATGCACGAACTGCAAGGTTCCGTGCAGCCTTCCGCCCTGATGAAGGCCGGGATGTTTGCGGCCATGGCGCCCAGGGAATGTGAAGAAGGTCTGGAGAAGCAGCAGTAATATTCATTTCTGCTCTGGACCCCCGCCGGAAATATTCGTAACATGCACCCATATTGCCTAACAGCGCTGGGATATGAGGCCAAGATCGTGGACGGGCAGAGTATAATTATGAATTACAGCGTTTCTCCGACGCTTGAGGATCTGGAGATCATAGCAGGGTCGGTCATTGAGACGCTGCCGGATGAGTTGACTGAGTTTTGTGAGTCGCTGGCGTTGCGTGTCGAGGAACTACCCGATGAGGCGCTGGAGCAGGAGCTTGACCTTGAAGATCCTTTCGACCTTCTGGCGCTATATCGCAGCGGCAAGGAGATATCCCCCGGTGTTGAAAGAAAAACCGCCAACGACGATGATGTCCTGATTATTTTCCGCAGGCCGCTATTGGATATGTGGTGCGAGACGGGCGAGGATATTACGGTTCTGGTCAGGCAGGTTGTGATCGAGGAACTGGGCAATCACTTCGATTTTTCCGACGATGAAATAGCGGAAATGGCCGGACGTCACCATCAGGGAATGCTATAAAACCCCCCTGATTTTATGGGGTTTCATCATAAAATTGGCCTGATATTCCAACCATGTGGTACAGTATTATTATAAGACGCGTTCCGGTTAATTGTTCGGAGGCAGGGGTTTGTCGTCACTAATACGTTGTTTCGGCTTTGTTTTTTTAGCCGCCGTGCTGGTTGCAGCAGGTGGCGGCCCGGCGTTCTCCGGTTCTGCCGCTCCGGTTATCGGCACAGCCACGCAGGGGCGGGAGGCATCGCCCACTTGCGCCAACAGTGTTATGCAATCCATTGAGTACAGGGCTTGGATGGAAGGCGAGCGCGAAATCGTGCAAAACGCCAACATCATCGGAAAATCGGACAGCGTCCTTGAATATTCCTGTTTCAAAAGCTGGCTCGATAATACGGCCAGAGATCAGGGATTTTTCAGCGAAGGGCATGGCGTGGGCACGGCATCCATGGATGCCGCGTTGCAACGTACTGTCGGCGCCACATGGGCCGCCTACAGGAACGCCAATTTCAGTCACAGTTATCTGGGTGGCAGGCTGGCAAGCGGCCCTGCGCCGATAACGCCTGTCGCGGGCGCGGCTTATAACTGCAACGTCATGAATCAGGTCTGGGAGCAGGCCAGATGTCAGAATTTTCAGCCGACGGGCCTTACCCAGGACGGATTTTTTACCCTGCAGGAATATGTTTCAGGGCCTGAGAAGCGCGCATTGCCGGGGGCATGTAACAAGGACGGTCGCTGGACGTATGCTTTCGATGCTGTTAATTCGAATGCGCCGTGGATGGATGCGGCCTGGCGAGCGCAAAACAGCCCACAGTTTCTCGACCGCCTTGGCGTTACCAGCGGTGCATGCGCTGCCCCGGTTCGGACGGGCTTGACCATCAGGAAGGTGGACGGAAGCGTGATTCCCGATGCCGTGTGTGCGACACCGGGCTGCTGGTACAACGGCACTACCTGTAATTGACCTTTAGCTTAGTCCTCGTTCCATGAAGGCGGTCATGCGCCGGGTAAACGCCGCAGGGTTTTTGAGGGGCTGGCCCTGAATGATGCGCGCCTGATCGAGCAGCAGAAATGCCGCGTCTTTCATGTCTTCGCCTGTTGTGCCGCCCTCCGCCATCGCCGCCATTTTTTTAATCAGGCTGTGGCCGGGGTTTATCTCAAGAACGGGTCTGGTTTCGCCCTGATATTTCTGGTGAATTTTCAGGACGCGCTCCATGTGCATGTCGACGCCGCCCTCAGGTGCCACGAGGCACACGGGTGAGTCGGTCAGGCGGCGAGAAATGCGGATATCGTTGATTTCATCGCCGAGATGAATTTTCAATTCCTTGATAAGCCTTTCGTGTTCGGCAGGGACGGAATCTTTTTTCTTGTCCTTTTCCTCCGGGGCGGAAAGTTCGATGTCGCCCTTTGTGACGGATTTGAATTTCTTGCCCTGATAGTCGTGGACCTGCTGGAGCCAGAAATCGTCGATCGTGTCGGTGAAAAACAAAACCTCCAGCCCGCGTGATTTGAACCCTTCGATCTGCGGCGCGTTTCGCAGCATGTCGAGGCTTTCGCCGCTGATGTAATAGATGTCCTTCTGATCCGGCTTCATGCGGGAAACATAGTCATCCAGGCTGACGTGTTTTTCGCCGTTCTCGTGCGTGGAGAAAAAGCGGCAGACCTTGAACAGGTCCGGGCGGTGCTCGGCGGCATCGTACAGCCCTTCCTTCAGCGCCGCGCCGAACTGCCCCCAGAAGGTGATAAAGCCGGGCGGATCGTCGCGGGAGAGTTTCTCCAGATCGCCAAGGATGCGTTTGGTAACGCTGGCGCGGATTTTGCCGATGACGGGGTTGAACTGAAGCGACTCGCGGCTGATGTTGAGCGGCAAGTCCTGACTGTCGATGACCCCGCGCACAAAACGCAACCATGGGTAAACCAGCCCGTCGATGCTGTCGGAGATAAACACGCGCCGCACATAAAGCCGCACGGCGTTTTTGCGGCCCGGATCGTACAAATCCCACGGGCGCAGGGTAGGGATAAACAAAAGCGCGTTGAATTCGATTTTTCCTTCGGCGTGCCAGTGCGAGGTCAGCAGCGGCTCGTCGAAGCCGTGCGTGATGTGTTTGTAAAACTCCGTATATTGCTCCGGCGTGACTTCGCTTTTCGGGCGCATCCAGATCGCCGAGGCGCTGTTGACCGGCTTTCCCTGTCCCGCAGCGGTTTCTTCCGGTTTGTTCTGAAATATTTTGACATCAATATGGTCGGAATAGGTCTGGATCGTGTGCTTTGTTTTCTCATCAATCAGAAATTCGCTGCCCTCATCCTTGATGTGGAGCGTTACGGCTGTGCCGCGTGCGCCATCGAGTATTTTGGATTCTTCTGCGGCGGCTTCGCGGACGGTAAAGCCCGTACGGCCATCCGACTCCCATATCCATACCTCATCCGACCCGGCCTTGCGGCTGGTGACGGTGACTTTGTCTGCCACCATATAAGACGCATAAAAGCCCACGCCGAACTGGCCGATTAGTTTAAGTGGGTCTTTCGCGTCTTTCATTTTTTCCATGAGCGCGGCGGTGCCCGATTTGGCGATGGTGCCGAGATTTTCCACGAGTTCGTCATGACTCATGCCTACGCCGTTATCGACAACCGTTAACGTGCGCGTTGCCGTGTCCTTATAGATGTGGATGCGGAAATTCGGGTTGTCCTTGATAAGGTCCGGATTTTGAATCGAGTCATAGCGCAGCCGGTCACAGGCATCGGCGGCATTGGAAATCAACTCGCGCAGGAAAACATCGTGATTGGTGTAGAGCGCATTGGCGACGATGTTCAAAAGCCGTGATACGTCGGCGCTGAAATTCAGGGTTTCGCTTTTTTCGCTGGTTTTTGCTTTTACACTCATGGTTCTTTTATATGGATTTTTTCCGTTGGAATTTCAAGGGTAGAGCCAGCCTGCGAGCCATTTCCCATTATTTTCGCGCCAGTATTCAAAACGGTGGTGCAGGCGGTCGATATCGGCAATCCAGAACTCGATGCGTTCCGGCACGAGGCGATAGCCGTTCCAGTAAGCGGGGCGGGGGATATCGTTCTGGTCTTTATATTTTTCTTCCAGCGCCTTTACGGCGTTCTCCAGATGCTCGCGGCTTTCCAGCGGGCGCGACTGCGCCGAGGCCCATGCACCGATTTTCGACCCGCGTGGACGGGAGGCGAAATAATCGTCGGCCTCTTTTTCGCTGACCTGTTCAATTTTCCCTTCTACGCGGACTTGCTTGCGTGTCGATTTCCAGTAAAAGCAGAAGGCAGCTTCCGGGTTTTCCGACAGATCGCGTCCCTTATGACTTTCACTATTGGTAAAAAAGACAAAGCCTTTTTCGTCGCAGCCCTTGAGCAAAACCATGCGCGCGCTTGGTTTTCCAGAAGAATCTGCGGTGGCCAGACACATGGCGTTCGGGTCATTGATTTCGCTGTTTTCGGCTTCGTTCAGCCAGTCCTGAAACAGCTTTAGCGGATCTTGGGGTAGGCGCTCGGACATTTCGAAGGGTATTTCCTTTCACTGCGTATAAAGTTCTTGATCTAATCGTGGTTCAATATAAGTTCATACCACGAATACACATAAGAAAGGCGGAGATCGAATGAAAAATTTTGCATTACTTACTATGGTTGTTGCGGCTATGTCCCTGAGCGCGTGTCAGACGTTGCAGAACAGGGGCGCAAAAGAGGTTATTGGCGGCGCTGGCGGCGCTGTGGCCGGCGGTCTTCTGGGTTCCCAGATCGGTGACGGTTCAGGCCGTCTTTGGGCTACGGGCGCGGGCGCTCTGATCGGTGCGCTTGTCGGCACTGAAATCGGCGCGGCACTCGATGCGCAGGACAGACAGATGGCAGGCAATGCGTATAACCGCGCTGCCTCGGCACCTGTCGGCGAAACCATTTCCTGGAACAACCCGGACAGCGGCAACTACGGCACGGTAACCCCGCGCCGCGACGGTTACAGCTCCTCGGGCCGTTATTGCCGCGAGTACCAGCAGACCATCGTCGTCGGCGGTCGTCAGGAATCGGCATACGGCACAGCCTGCCGCCAGCCTGATGGAAGCTGGGAAGTTGTTCAATAAATTTCCTGTGACATAAGTAACAAAAGCCGCCCTGGAAACGGGGCGGCTTTTTCTCTTTTGGACTTTATGCGTCCTCGGTATCTTGGGTCTGGCTGATTAAGTAATCATGCAGTTTGGTGTTGCCGGAATCCGGCGGCATATAAGGGTAAAAGGCACCGTTTCCTGCAGCGCCATTTTTTTTGTTTTTGCGGGATTCAGGTTCCGGGCCTACGATCTTATGCAGATTTTCGGCGGTTGCAAAGCAGCCGGAAAGAACCCTTAGTGCCTTGCTTTTTACGCCCATCTTCTTCAACGATGCTGTTGTTATTTTGTAGCCTGCACGCCGTCTTTTCATCAGCGTTCTGTTAGCAGTCTCGATGACTTTCCATGGCATGTCGTCTTTTGCGCTGTGGAAAGCGTCAGCGGCGGCTCTGGCGGTTTCCGGATTCGCGGGGTCGCCATGCTTGATAATTTCCGCTGCGTTCAGAACGGCCCGGGCGCACCAGCCGATCGGATTTCCTTCGGCAAGTTTTCTGTTTTGCCTGTGCGCTTCGCGGATCAGGGCAGGGTAGCGTTTTGTCGCATCGGGTTGTGACAGGGCGGCGTAGAAAGATTCTTCCCGCGTTTTGCTATGCAGCCTTTCATTGACTTCCTGGTCCGAAAACGGATTGTAGCAGGTGCTGACGGACAGGGTTTTGGGCTTGATATCCAGCGTCTCGGCAATCAGGTAGGCGATCGAGCGCGTGTAGGGGTCTTCGCTGCCGTAAAGCGCAGCCGTCAGGATGTCTTCTTTTGTGCTGCCCATCCATGCCATTTCCTGTGCGCGGATGCAGAAATACCACCATTGTTTGATCGGCTGATCCTTGTAGGTCTCGACGACCTCGATAACGCCGCGGATGGCCTGGCTCGATATTTTCAGCTTGGGATTGAAGTTTTTCTTCAGGTCGTCGAGAACCTGCTGTGTTGTTTCAACGGCAATGATATAGGGGTAGTTTTCGGGCATATGGCTTGGCACAGCCGATAGCGTCGCATTGGCGCGGAATTTGGCAAGTTCATGGATCATCCCATGATTGCCTTGCAATTCGAGCATGATGGCAGAAAACACATCTGCGGCCAGGTTGTTTTTCTGCAGGCTGGAGGCGCTGTATTTTGGCGTGATGATATTGCCGGACAGGGTGTGGCTCCGGCCTCTTGTCTTGAAATCTTCGAGCAGATCAAAGGCATGCCACGCCAGATGGTAAAGATGGGCGCGGGCCTGCTCTATGGTTTCAAAATCGCTTGTGTTTACGAAGTAGAGCCCAAGGAACTGGGGTTTGCTTTTAAAAAATATCAGGCTTTTGTGAACGCCGATGGCGACACCGGCAAATCTGGTTTTTCTATCCCGCTGGAAATTTTGCAGATGCTTGAGTGCGTCCTGACCCGCAGGGTGCTCCATGATGTTTTGGTATTGGCTGGCAAGTGTTTTTGTTCGGCCATCATGATCATGAACGACGAAATGCAGCGTGAGATCCTTGATCTCATCCTGAATCTGGCGCCCCACCATTTTGGCGGCGTGTTCCAGCGCTGCGCGTTCCAATGCCATTTTGTGCCTGCTATTATTGTACTTTTTTGGCCCCTGTGCTGGCTATCATTTTAACTTTTGATGGTTAATATTTTATCAATTATTGGGTTTTTCGGGCCTTGGGGCTGTGTATTAGGCGCTTGCCGCTGGCCCCAAAATGTGTAGGATACAGAGGGTTTTACGCCAATTGTGAGAATTATTGAAAATGTCGAGCGAAAACAATTACTTAAAGGGCAAGCGCGGTTTGATCATGGGGGTGGCCAATGAGCGCTCGATTGCCTGGGGTATTGCCGAAATGGCGGCCAAGAGCGGCGCGGAGCTGGCCTTCACCTTTCAGGGCGAGGCTCTGGAAAAGCGGGTAAAGCCGCTTGCAGAGAAAGTCGGCTCGAAAATCGTTGTTCCCTGCGATGTTACGGATATGGCCAGTATCGACGCCACATTCGCCGCGATTGAGAAGGAGTGGGGTGGGCTGGACTTCGTTGTTCACGCGATTGCTTTCTCCGACAAGAACGAACTGGATGGCCTGTATCTGGATACCAGCCGCGACAATTTCCTCAAGACGATGGATATTTCCGTTTACTCCTTTACCGCCGTGGCGCAGCGCGCTGTGCCGTTGATGAAAAACGGCGGCAGCCTCTTGACCCTGAGCTATTACGGCGCCGAGCGCGTCATGCCCCATTACAATGTCATGGGCGTGGCCAAGGCGGCGCTGGAGGCGTCCGTCAGGTATCTGGCCGCCGATGTGGGCGGCAAAAATATCCGCGTGAATGCGATTTCCGCCGGGCCGATCAAGACGCTGGCCGCCAGCGGGATCGGCGATTTCCGCTATATCCTGAAATGGAACGAACTCAATGCGCCCTTAAAGCGCAATGTGACGATTGAGGATGTGGGCCGCGCCGGGCTGTTCCTGCTTTCCGATCTTGGCTCCGGCGTTACCGGAGAGGTCATGCATGTCGATGCCGGGTATCACACCGTCGGTATGGCTGCTGTAGACAGCGCCGCCGAAACCGGTGCGCTGCTCCAGTCCATCGCCCCCAAGAACAAGGGCGAGGCGGCGTAAATGCAATTCGTCGTCATCGGCCGCGACGCAAAGGACGACAAGGCGCTGGAGCGCCGGATGGCGGCGCGGGACGCGCATATCGCCATGATCAAGGAGGGCGTTGAATCAGGGCGCAATATCCTCGGTGCGGCGATGCTTGATGAAAAGGGCGCGATGAACGGCTCGGTCATGGTTCTCGACTTTGAAAGCCGCGAGGCGCTTGACGAATGGCTGAAGAAGGAGCCTTACGTCACAGAAAAAGTCTGGGATGAAATCGAGGTTATTCCCTGTTCCATCCCGCCGACATTCGCGCATGTCCTTCCCCAAAAAACCAAAGCCGCATGATCTGGTTCAAGCCATATACTGTCGATGTGTTGCAGGGCTTTCGCAATGCGCATATGGGCACGCATATCGGTATTGAATTTACCGAGGTCGGGCCGGATTTCCTTTGTGCCAGAATGCCCGTTGATGACCGCACGACGCAGCCCTTCGGGATTTTGCACGGCGGCGCGAGCTGCGTTCTCTCGGAAACGCTGGGCAGCGTGGCAAGCTGGATGACCATCAACCCGGAGCATTTCCGCGCCGTGGGCATTGAAATCAACGCCAACCACGTCCGTGCTGTGACGCAAGGTTATGTGATCGGCAAATGCACGCCCATTCATGTGGGCAAACGCACGCAGGTCTGGCAGACCGACATCACCGAAGACTACACCGGCAAACGCGTTTGCATCAGCCGCATGACTGTGGCTATTATCGAACAGGGGACGTTGAGTGCGCAGAAGGAAAAGGTTGTCTTGGAGAGAAAATGAGCGGAAACCGTTTCGGCACATTGTTTCAATACCAGAGCTGGGGTGAGAGTCACGGCGAGGCGATCGGCTGTGTGGTCGATGGCGTACCGCCGCGCATTCCTTTGACTGAGGCCGATATTCAGCCCTTCCTCGATGCGCGCAAACCGGGGCAATCGCGCCATACGACCCAGCGCCGGGAAGCGGACGTGGTGAAAATCCTCTCCGGCGTGTTCGAGGGGCAAACGACCGGAACGCCGATCTCCCTTATCATCGAAAACACAGACGTAAAGTCCAAGGATTACGCCGACATAAAAGATAAATTCCGCCCCGGCCATGCCGATTTCACCTATATGGAGAAATACGGCATCCGCGATTATCGCGGCGGCGGGCGGTCCTCGGCGCGTGAAACGGCGATGCGTGTGGCCGCCGGTGCGATTGCCCGTAAAATTCTGGTCCGTGAAATCAGTAAGAAAGTGCAAATCCGCGCCTGCGTCGTGCAGATCGGCGATATTAAAGACAACCCCAAAAAGCGCGACTGGGCGCAGGTCGGCAAAAACGACTTCTTTGCTGCCGATAAAACAGTCGTCGAAAAATGGGCGAAATTCCTCGACAAGACGCGCAAGAGCGGATCGAGCGCCGGTGCGTTGATCGAAGTTCACGCCAGCGGTATTCCCGCCGGACTAGGCGCGCCGGTCTATGATAAACTGGACGCCGATATCGCCAAGGCCATGATGAGCATCAACGCCGTCAAGGCCGTGGAAATCGGCGCGGGGTTCGATGTTGTTGCGTTAGGAGGCGAAGACAATGCTGATGAAATTCGTTCTGGTAAAAACGGTCCGCGTTTTCTTTCTAATCATGCGGGCGGTATTCTGGGTGGTATTTCTTCCGGTCAGGATATTGTGGTCCGTGTTGCCTTTAAACCTACGAGTTCTATTCTCACGCCCCGTAAGACGATTGATCGCAAAGGTCATAACACAGAAATTGTAACCAAAGGCCGCCACGATCCGTGCGTCGGCATTCGTGGTGTTCCCGTCGTCGAAGCCATGATGGCCTGTGTCCTCGCCGACCACTGGCTCCGCCACAAGGCGCAGTGTCTTTAGTAATAAGGTTCTTCCGGTTCTTCAGGCCATCCGCCTAGCGGCGGTCCTTCGTGATTGTGTTTGTTTTCCGCGTCAAAATCCGGTTCATCGTAGATGTGTCGCAATACACGATAAAGCGATTGCCGGAAATATTCGCCTTCATTGAAATCGGGAGAGGTTACGAGCTTATCGGGATATGTGCCATCGACAACGCCAATCTCAGCAATTCCAGCAGTGTCTTCTGTTGCCTGTAAATCGAGGACATCAAGAATTCTGGTCATTACCCGATCTTTTATCTGTAAATACTTGACGTATCTGTCGTACTTCTCTTTTTGCGTCATGGTGCGCAAAACATAATTGGCAGCTTTAATTTGTCTTGGGGTTGCTTCGTCAGGCTGGATACCTAGAGCTTCCATAAGGAACTTTTGATTAAGTTCGTTAAGTTGGTCCGGCTCATTGAATTCCGGTTCAACAGGATTCTCGGAAACGTCACCCCAAATATGTTTCAATACGCCCATAATAGTTATAACCCGCGTTTATCCGTTTCCAGGAGGTTGGGGAGAAGCGGAGCAGTGAAGTTCTTTAAACGAAAGCTTATCTGCAAAATCTTTTCTGTGCAGGGATCTGGAGCTATCAAGATTCTGCAAGTGAGCGCAAACGGCTGCAAGCGCATCCTCCTTTTCTCCAGCAGGGATGTCATCCCCATATGTGTACACCTGAGCGGCACCGCCGAGAGATTGTACGAGTACGGTATGAGGGCCTGTTACTGTGGCGCTGCCATGACTGTTAAACTTGGCGGTTAAAAGCCGCTCATCGTCATAGGACAAATACTGAATGCCAAGAACAACGGAAGAGACAAGGGCACCGATAAAACCTGCACTCTTTAAGTAGTCTGCTTTTGACGACATCGAAAACCCTGCATTTAGAAACACACATAAAAAAGTTATGTCCCGATTTTATAAGTATATGAAAATACAGTGTCAACAAAATTTCCGCGTATTTCCCCTTCGCATAAAGGGCTTTTGGCGGTAAAGTCTTAACCCATGACCGATCGCCGTTATTACCGACGCAAAAGGCCGCTTTTCACTTCGCAATCCCCGCAAAGCGTTCAAAAACCGAAGATGAAATGGGTTGTTTTGCCCGTGCTTTGGGCGGCGCTGAAGCGCACCTGCACGGCGCTGGGTGCGATGGTTCTGATGTCTGCGGTGTTCAGTTTCTGGGTTGTTGCCAATCTGGTGCCGCAGGGCGGCGCGGCGGGGCCAGCTTTGCCCGAGGAAATGGTGCTTTATATCAATTTCGATGGCGGGCTGGACGAAATTCCACCCGAGGCCGCTTTCCCCGATCCGTTCGCCGTCGGAGCGCCGACCGTGCGCGAATTGGTCGAGGCCATCGATGCGGCGGCGAAGGACAAGCGCGTGCAGGGCATGCTGGCGCGGATGGAAAGCGGTTCTTTCTCCACCGCGCATGTTCAGGAGCTGCGCGCCGCGATCAAGGCGTTCCGGGAGGCCGGAAAATTCGCCTATATCTATTCGCCGTCCTATGGCGAGGCGGGCGGCGGGCTGGGGCGCTATTATCTGGCTTCGGCGTTCGAGGAAATCTGGATGCAGCCTTTGGGCGTTGTCTCCGTCGGCGGGATCAGCGCCGAAATTCCGTACTTCAAGGATACGCTGGACAAGATCGGCGTCGGCACGAATTTTTACCAGCGCAAGGAATACAAAACGGCGTATGAAAGCATTTCGCATTCGGAAATTACCCCCGCCAACAAGGAAATGCTGAACGCGCTGATCGGCGATATCCGGCACGAAATTACTGCCGATGTAGCAAAAGATCTGGGCACCAGCACCGAGCGTTTTGAAAAATTGGTCGATAAAGGCCTGTTTACAGCCAGGGAAGCCGAGGAAGAAGGCTTGATCCATTACGCCGATTACGCGGATGAACTGGTCGAGATCATCAAGGAGCTTGTGACCGGCGATCCCGAAGCCGACGATTCCCTGTTTGTCGATATCGGCCATTATGCGCAGGTCATGAATGTTAACGGGCGCGAAGGTCTCCTGGCGCAGACGATGCATAGTGACAATCCCAAGGTCGCGCTGATTTACGCGGTCGGCGCGATTATGCCGGACAAGTCCGGAAGCGGTGTCGCGGCGGCGGAAGAAATAGCGCCTGCGCTGCTGGATGCTGCTGACGATGATTCTATTTCTGCTGTTGTGCTGCGGATCGACTCTCCCGGCGGGTCGCCGACGGCATCGGAGAGTATTCTGCGTGCCGTGGAACGCGTGAAGGAAAAGGGCAAGCCCGTGATCGTGTCGATGGGGCCGACAGCGGCGAGCGGCGGATACTGGATCGCCGCTTCCGCCGACAGGATTTTCGTCCTGCCCACGACGATCACCGGATCGATCGGGGTTCTGGGCGGGAAGTTCTATATGCGCGATTTGTGGGAAAAGCTGGGCGTCAATTGGGAGACGATCAAATGGGGCGAAAACGCAGGCATGTGGTCGATCAACACGCCGTTTTCGGAAACGGAATCCGAACGTATGAACGCCATGCTCGATCAGATTTACGATGCGTTCCTTGACCGCGTCGCCAAGGGGCGCAAGATGAAGAAAGAAGATGTCGACAAGATCGCCAAGGGCCGCGTCTGGAGCGGAAGGGCGGCGATCAAGATCGGTCTTGCGGATGAGGTCGGCGGATTGACAGACGCGCTGGATTATGCCGCCAACATGGCTGGATTCCAAAGCCGCGCTTCGGTCACGGTCGAGGTTTTGCCAAGGCCCAAAACGACGGTGGAGCAGATCATCGAATTGCTGAACCAGGGCGGCGTTTTCGCGGGCGGGGCGGAGTGGCAAAAAACCACAGCCGAAATTTTGACGCCGCTCGCGCAGCAGGCCAGGATCATGCGTAACCCCGAAGACTACATGGTTTATCAGCCGCTTGCCGTTGAGTAAGATGCCGCGCCCAGCATTTTCTCCAGTCGCGCTTCCATGTCGTAATAGGACATGATGATATGCTCGGGCGAATAGCCTTTTTCGACGATCGCCACGGCGGCGTTGACGCCATAGGCGATGGGGATGACTTTGCCGTGGACGCGCTCATCCAGCATCTGCGCGGCGACGATATCTTTATGACGGTCGCCGATATACCAGATGACATCATGAGGTCCCGGCGTAAGTTCCATGCGTTTAAGCGCCAGCAAAAGCGCCTCGGGGCTGGGCTTTGACTTGGAGACTTCCTCGCGGAAAACGGTGGCGGAAAAATAACCGGAAAGATCGAACTTGGCCAGAATGTCGTGCCCGTAGCCCTTGCCGAGGCCGTTGCTGATGAGGGCCATCGGTACGCCGTGAGATTTCAAAAGATCGAGCACATCGTAAATGCCGGGGCAGGGCTCGACGATCTGGTCGACCTCCTTGCGGCGCACCTTGTGCAGCGCCCGGTGGACCAGAAGACGCGGCTTGCGGCGCGGCTTGATCCGGCCCGGCGGCGGAAGGAGAGGGTCTTTCTGCCCGCGCCGGAAAAACCACGCGAAAAACTTCGTGCTGGTATAATAGGCATCGTCCAGACGCTCCAGCACGGGGAGCACCCACGGGTTGATATGGCGCACAGTGGTGCCGTCCATGTCGAGAATGACGATTGTGGGCTTTTCAAGGCTCATTCGGGGGAGTATCCGGGTTTTTGCCCCCTATGTCCAGCGGTTAGGGTTTTCAGAAAATGCCGTTGGAGGCGCGGGATCCTGCGCGGATGGTTTGCCGATATTTCCTCGGATAATCACCGTTTTATGTGAATATTGGTGATAAGCGATGTGGCGGACAGGGGGGGATTCGAACCCCCGTTGGGCGTGAACCCAAATCGGTTTTCGAGACCGACGCGATCAACCGCTCTGCCACCTGTCCTTTAGCTGCCGGAATATAACGATTTCAATTCATAAAGCAATTCCAGAGCTTCTTTGGGGCTGAGATTATCAGGATTTACTGTGGAAAGGCGGGTTTCCAGCGCCGATTGCGCCTGTTTTTCCGGCCCTGCGGTGGCGGCAAGGGCGCTAAATAGCGGCAAATCATCGGCCAGCCGGGCCAATGCGCCGGATTGTTCCCCGGATTGCAGGAGTTTTAATATTTCCTCCGCCCGCGTGATGACGGCAGGGGGAAGGCCGGCGAGTTTGCCGACATGGATGCCGTAGGAGCGATCCGCCGCGCCCGGCACAACGGCATGCATGAAGATGATGTCGCCCTTCCATTCCTTGACCTGCATCGAATGACAAGAGAGCGCGGCAAGAGACGAGGTGAGCGATGTAAGCTCGTGATAATGCGTGGCGAACAGGGCGCGGCATTTGTTGACTTCGTGCAGATGCTCGACGCAGGCCCAGGCAATGGAAAGCCCGTCGAAGGTTGCCGTGCCGCGCCCGATTTCATCGAGGATCACCAGCGAGTGTTCGGTAGCCTGATTGAGGATCGCAGCGGTTTCGACCATTTCAACCATGAATGTCGAGCGTCCCCGCGCCAGATCGTCGGAGGCCCCGACGCGGCTGAAGAGGCGGTCGATAATGCCGATGCGGGCCTTTTCCGCCGGAACGAAGGAGCCTGTCTGCGCCAGCACAGCGAGCAGGGCGTTTTGCCGCAGGAAAGTCGATTTTCCGGCCATGTTGGGGCCGGTCAGCAGCCAGAGTTTTTGTTTGGGGCCGAGGTCGCAATCATTGGGGACGAAGGAGTGCCTTTGCTTTCGCAAGGCACTTTCAACGACCGGATGCCGCGCCCCGGCAACCGCAAAGGAAAGACTTTCATCGAGGACGGGCCGCGTGTAGCCAAGATCGGTTGCAAGATCCGCCAGCGCGGCAGCCACATCCAGTGCCGCCAGAGCGCGGGCGGTAGCCCCGACAGGTTCGGCCACGGCCAGCACGGCGGCGGTCAGGTTTTGAAAAATCTCCAACTCGATGGCCAGCGATTTTTCCGCCGCCGAGGCTATGTCGCGCTCAAGCTCGGCCAGTTCGGGCGTGGTAAAGCGCATCGCATTGGCCATGGTCTGGCGGTGGACGAAGGGGTTATTGCCTTCTTTTGAGGTTCCCACCAGTAGTTTTTCACCGTGCCGCGCCGTGACCTCGATGTAATAACCAAGGATATTATTATGGGTGATCTTGAGTTTGTCGATGCCGGTTTCGTTTTGATAGCGGGATTGGAGCGCGGCGATCAGGCGGCGCGATTCATCGCGCAGCGCACGCAATTTGTCGAGTGTGGCGGAATATCCCTTTTCCACAAAGCCGCCATCGCGGGCAAGGAAAGGCGGGTCTTCCGTAAGTGCAGCCTTAAGGTCGTCCTGCAGCGCGGCGACTTCGGGATTCTGGCGCAGGTCGGCCAGAAGGTCGGCGAATACGGCGCGGGCGGTTTCATCGTTCTGGAGTTGCGCCCGCAGGATTTCAGCATTTTCCAGCCCGGCGCGGATCATGATGAGATCACGCGGCCCGCCGCGCCCCACACCGAGCCGCGCCAGCGCGCGCTCCATATCCGGTACGGCTTTCATCTGTTCGCGGAGGGCGGCGCGCAGGTTTTGATTTTCGACAAAACATTCCACGCGGTCCAGCCGCGCATTGATGGCCGGGATGTCGGTCAGGGGTGAGGAGAGCCAAGCCTGAAGCGTTCTGGCTCCGGCCCCGGTCATGGTGCGGTCGATGGCATCTAGTAAGCTGCCCCGCCGTTCGCCCGTCATCGTGCGGGTGAGTTCAAGGTTGCGGCGCGTGGCGGCGTCGATTTCCATCACCGCGCCAAAGGCAAGCTGGCGCGGCGGCGAGAGGCGGGGCATTTTGCCCACCTGCGTACGTTCTACATAATCTATCAGTGCGCCGGCCGCAGCGACTTCGGCGCGGGAAAATCCGCCGAAGGATTCCAGCGTTTCCACGCCGAACATTTTTTCGAGTCTTTTACGCGCGTTTTCGCTGTCGAACAGGGAGGAGGGCTGGATCGTGAATTTGTCGTGCGCCGCTGTGACCGGTTCGGCAAGACCCGGATAAAGCTTGTCCGAAACCAGCGTTTCACTTGGGGCTATGCGCTCGATTGCTCCGGCGATATCGGCGGCGCGGCAGGGCTGAACCGTAAATGAACCGGTCGACAGCTCCAGCCACGCAAGACCATATTGCCCTGCGACCTCTGTAAGAGCGGCCAGATAATTGCTCTCCCGTGCATCGAGTAAAGACTCCTCGGTCAGCGTGCCCTGGGTCACAACGCGGATCACATCGCGGCTGACGAGGGTCTTTGACGCGGGGCGCCCTTCCTTTTTGGCGCGGGCTTTGGCTTCGTCCGGGGTTTCGTTTTGTTCGCAGATAGCGACCTTATATCCGGCGCGGATGAGTTTTGCCAGATAAGGCTCATAGGAATGAAAAGGCACGCCGCACATCGGGATATCGGTGCCTTCCGTTTTTCCTCGTCGCGTTAAGGTGATGTCGAGGGTTTCAGAAGCCTTCAGCGCGTCGTCGAAGAACAGCTCGTAAAAATCGCCCATGCGGTAAAACAGGAGGGCGTCCGGGTAACGCGCCTTGATGGACATGTACTGCGCCATCATCGGCGTATGGCCGTCGGCCATGAAGTCGTCAGCGGATTTTAGCGCGGTGTTGGCCATAAGAAGGATTCATAAGGGAGTCGGCCTGAAAAGTAAAAGGAGAACCGAGGGTTTTCCCCGCTACTCCGCTGCTTCGACCTTAGCTGCGTTATCAAAATCGTTCAGCATTTGCGCTATCCGCCGCACCAGTTTGCGGGCGATGATTTTCTTGCCGGCGCGGGGCCATTCTTCGCTTTCGTGAGCGGAAATAAGGTGGACGCGGTTTTCGTCTGCTCCGAAAACCTTTTCGGCAGGGCTGATTTCATTGGCGACGATGAAATCGCAATTCTTGCGCGCCAGCTTTTCGCGCGCATTTTCTAAAACATTTTCAGTTTCGGCGGCAAAGCCGACGACGATATCCGGGCGGTTCGGCCCGTCTTTGGCCAGCCGCGCCAGAATATCCGGGTTTTCTTTAAGGGCGATGGCGGGCGGTGTCTGGTTACGGCGCTTTTTGATTTTGGCAGTTTTGGCTTCCTGGGGCGCCCAGTCGCTGACGGCGGCGGCGCAGAGCGCGATTTGAACGGGCAGGGCGGAGATACAGGCGTTCAACATTTCTTCGGCGGTTTCAACGCGGACGACGCGCACGCCGACAGGGTTTTGCAAAGCGGTGGGCCCGCTGATGAGAGTAACTTCCGCTCCGGCCTCATAGAGCGCGGTGGCAATCGCGTATCCCTGTTTTCCGGAAGAGCGGTTGCCGATGAAACGCACGGGGTCGATGGGTTCGAAAGTCGGTCCGGCGGTGACCAGCGCCTTTAAGCCTTTCAGGGGTTGTTCATGGAAATGGGCTATAATGGTGGAGAAAATTTCCTCCGGCTCGCTCATGCGGCCCATCCCGGTTTCTCCGCAGGCCGTATCGCCACAGCCCGGCCCTGCCAAGGTGATGCCGCGCTCTGTGAGTGTGCGGATGTTGGATTGTGTGGCTTCGTGTTCCCACATTTGCGGGTTCATGGCCGGGGCTGCGATAATGGGCTTGTCAGAGGCGAGCAGGGTGGCCGTGGCCAGATCGCCCGCCATCCCATGCGCCATTTTTGCGATAATATCGGCGCTGGCCGGAGCGACGACGATCAAATCGGCCTCGCGGGAGAGGCGAATATGCCCCATCTCGGTTTCGTCCTTTAAGGAAAATAGATCGGTGTAAACCGGATTTTCAGAGAGCGTGGCAAGGCTGAGCGGGGTAACGAATTGCGAGCCACCCTGTGTAAGGATGCAGCGCACTTGCCCGCCGCCCTTTTTGATGAGGCGGATCAGTTCGAGCGATTTATAGGCCGCAATGCCGCCCGAGACGATCAAAAGAATATTTTTGTTTTCAAGGGGCTGGATCATGATCCTTATATAGTACAAAAGCCCCGCTTATCCAAGCGGGGCTTTGTGCATTAATGTTGAAGCACTACCTCAACAAAATTGATTAGTGAGCTGCTTTCTCTGCTTCTTCAGCGGCAGCATCAACAGCTTCGCCAGCGGCCGGTTCGGCAGCTTCGGTAGCGGCATCAACAGCTTCGCCAGCGGCTTCAGTTGCAGCTTCAGCGGCATCCGTAGCAGCTTCTGTCGTTGCTTCGGCAGCGTCCGTGGCGGCTTCAGCAGCAGCTTCAGTTGCGCCTTCAACAGCGGCAGCGGCGGCATCCGTAGCTTCAGTTGCAGCTTCGGTCGTTGCTTCAGCAGCAGCTTCCGTAGCTTCTGTAGCGGCTTGCTCGGCTTGTGCTTCTGCATCGGCAGCGGCTTCGCCTTCGATAGTGGCGGTTTCTTCGCCGGAAGCAGGTTCGATGTTAGCTGCATCCTGTGCGCCCATGTTGTTATAGATCGCAAAGATCGCAATAAGACCGACAGCCAGAACAGCAGCGGAATACATGATTGATTTGGTAAAATTGCTCATAAAGTCCCTCTCCTTAAGGTGTAATAATTCGCATAAACCATAATAATTTTCATCAGGTTTGGCGTACAATGCCGCCAGAGGCCCCTGATTGTCAATAGAAATCCTCAAAATTTTATAAATATGTAAAAATCTAGGGGCGGATTCCGTGGTGGATCGTCGCAATTCCGGCGGAAAGGTTTGTAAAACCTGCATTTTTTAGTCCGGCGGCTTCCATGCGACGGGCCAGTTCCTTTTGCGGTGGGAACTTGCGTATGCTTTCAACAAGGTACTGGTAGCTGTCCTGGTCGCCCGTCACAACCTTTCCGATCTGCGGGATGACCTTAAAAGAGAACAAATCGTAGGCTTTGGCGAGCAGGGGTTCCTGCACATGGCTGAACTCAAGGCAGAAAAACCGCCCGCCGGGTTTAAGGACTCGCGCGGCCTCGGCCAGCGCCGTATCTATATGTGTGACATTGCGAAGGCCAAAAGCGATTGTATAAACATCAAAAGAGGCACTCGGAAAGGGCAGGCTTTCGGCGTTGCCGGTCACCCATTCAAAGCCGCGCAGCCAGCCTTTGTCGATGGCGCGGTTCCGCCCGACTTCGAGCATGTGCTGGTTGAGGTCGCATATGGTAATGGCGGAATCCGGTGCCTTTTTGTGAATGCGAAAGGCGATATCGCCCGTGCCGCCCGCAACGTCGAGATATTTCAGGCCGGGACGGGGACGGATCATCCGTACCAGCCGGTCTTTCCACAGCCTGTGAACGCCGCCCGACATCAGATCGTTCATCAGGTCGTAGCGGCCGGCGACGGAATCAAACACGCCGCGCACAGCCTCGGTTTTTTCCTCGGGGGTGACACGGCGCTCGCCAAACTGGGTGCTTTCGGGGTTGAGCATGGGTTATATAAACCACAGATGAACACGGATGAACACGGAAAAATAATCCGGTTCATCCGTGGTTGTTTATCTGGAGCAATTAGTGGCGCGTGGCTTGCATTTGGTCTACATCGACAGTGTGGGTGCAGCTTTTGCCGCAGGACTCGGTATATCTTGTGTGGGATTTTGATGTTCCATTCTCCGGGCATAGTGTAACGTAGACACTGCGTCCAGAATCTGAGAAGCGTCCAACTTCGCAACCATGACGGTTGAAGAGGACAGAATAGGGAATTTGGGGATTTTCTGTTGTTTCCGTGGAGATTGGATCCTTTGCGCATGAAACAAGCATAAAGGCTGACAGGGTTACTGCGGCTAGTTCCTTGTACATAATTTACTCCCTTGTTGTTATAATTATGAACAAAGTAATAAAAAATGATTAATTACAGGTTAATTGAATTTTCATATTCAAAAAATGTAGCGCCTTTTTCTCAAGCATTACGGCTATAATTCCTCATGCAATTTGAAAACACTATCATTTACCTTTTTGGCTTTCCGGGAACGGGCAAGTATACGATTGCCAAGGAAATCGTGCGGCAGGCGAACTTTGTGCTGGTTGATAATCACCTGATTAACAACCCGGTGTTTTCCATTATCAGGCAGGATGGCGTAACAAAAATTACACCAGAAGTATGGAGTAATTGTAAAAAGATATGGGAAATTGTGTGGGATACGATCCATTGTGTTGCGCCGTCTTCGGCGAATTACGTACTGACAAACCATCTGGCTGAACAGGATGAAGGCGATAGGGAATGGTTTTATAGAGTTGTTGCTCATGTGGAGAAAAAGGGGGCGGCATTTTTGCCCGTTCGTCTGTTGTGTGCTGAGGAAGAGTTGCGGCAGCGGATCGTGATGCCCGATCGCCGTGAGCGGATGAAGATGACTGATACGGAAAGATTGGCACAATATTACCGTGATTATTCTGTTTTAAAGCCGGATCATCCCAATTTGTTTGAACTTGATGTTACGTCTATTTCGGCGGACGAAGCCGCAAAAATTATTCTGAAGAAAGCCCAGACAATAAAATAGGCTTCGCTTTTTCACATCTTAGCGTTACAAACGTGCCCCATGAAACTTGTAACGGCGATGGCGACGGTGGCGGGGCTGACGGGGGTTTCCCGTATTGCGGGTTTTGCCCGCGATATGCTGACGGCCTCGATTTTGGGCGCGGGGCCGGCGGCGGACGCGTTTTTCGTCGCGCTCAAGCTGCCCAACCTGTTCCGCCGGATCACTGCCGAGGGCGCGTTCACCGTTTCCTTCTTGCCGCTCTATACCAAGACGCTGGAGCAGGAGGGCGAAGCGGAAGGATGGAAGCTTGTCCTTAACGCGTTCTCATTCATGCTTTTTGGTCTTGGCGCATTTACGGCTCTGATCCTTTTGATCATGCCGTGGTTCATCTATCTTGTTGCGCCGGGGTTTGCGTCGGGCGAGATTCGCTATGAGCTGGCGGTCGAGATGACCCGGATCACGTTTCCCTATCTCCTGTTGATGTCCTTGACGGCGCTGCTGGGGGCGGTGCTGAACGCGCATAACCGCTTTGGTCCGTTCGCCGTTGCACCGGTCATATTCAACCTGACCCTGATTGGCGCATTGCTCCTGAGCCAGAAGGCGGAAGCGGCGGGTCATGCGATGGCCATTGGTGTTCTTGCGGCGGGCTTTTTGCAGTTCTTCTGGCTCTATTACAATGCGCGCAAGGTCGGGTTTCGCTTAAAGGTCATGCGGCCCGTTCTTGATCCGAAGATCAGGCAGATATTCAAGCTGATGGGGCCGGGGATCATTGGTGCCGGGGTGATGCAGATCAACCTGTTCGCCGATATCATGATCGGGTCATTGCTGGAGCAGGGCTCTATTTCCTACCTCTATTATGCCGACCGTCTGAACCAGTTGCCGCTCGGGATGGTCGGGATTGCGGTCGGTACGGCGCTCCTGCCCATGCTCTCGCGGGCTTTGGCGGCGGGACGCAATGAAGAAGCCACGTGGCTTTACAGTCGCGCCATGGAATATTGCCTGCTTCTTGCGCTTCCGGCGGCCACGGCTTTGATGGTTATACCCGGTCCGCTGATAAAGGTTCTGTTCGAGCGCGGTGCGTTCGGCCCGGAGGACAGCCTTGCCACCATGCAGGTCTTGATGGGTTATGCCTTGGGATTGCCGCCCTATATTGCGACGAAGGTTTTTTCCACGGCGCACTGGGCGCGGGGCGACACCTCAACTCCGGTTAAAATCGCCATATTATCGACAGTTTTTAATATCGTCGCCAGCCTGATATTAATACAGTTTATCGGCGTTGCAGGGATTGCGCTGGCGACAGGGCTGGCCGGGTGGCTCCAGTTCGTGGCCCATGTCAGGGCGCTCAAGGGGCATGAAGTGGCGCGGTTTGACGAGCGGTTCAAGCGCAATGCCCTGAAAATTGTTGCGTCGAGCGCGGCTATGGCTATAACGCTATCTGTGATGCTTTACGGCATGGGCCGGGCCTTTGAGTTCTGGATTTATGAGAATGCGCTTCAGGGGTTCACGGGGCTTGGGGTTCTGATCGTGACCGGCGCGGTGGTTTATGGCGGCGCGGTGTTAATGACAGGTGCGGTAAAGCTGCAGGATATAAAAAGGTATACGGTAAGGTCAAAATCATGAAACGCATTTTATCATGTATGCAGCCGACATCGCATCTGCACCTGGGGAATTATCTGGGCGCCCTGAAGAACTGGGTCAGGCTTCAGGAGGAGGGGGCGGAGTGTTTTTACGGGGTCGTGGATCTGCACGCGATCACGGTCGATTACGACCCGGCGCAGCTTAAAGACGCGACGCGGGAGATTGCCGCAGCCTATATCGCGGGCGGGGTGAACCCTTATAACTCGGCCATATTCGTGCAAAGTGCTGTGGCGGGTCATTCGCAGCTCATGTGGTTGCTCGCGACGATGGCGCAGATGGGCAAGCTGGAGCGCATGACCCAGTTCAAGGACAAGGCCGGAAAAGACAAAGAACGCGCGGGGCTGGGGCTGTTTGCCTATCCGGTGCTTATGGCGGCTGATATTCTTTTGTACCGGGCCACCCATGTTCCGGTGGGCGAGGACCAGAAGCAGCATCTGGAGCTGGCCCGCGATATCGCGTCAACCTTCAATACGCGCTACAAGGTGGATCACTTCATCCAGCCTGAACCGTACATTATGGGTGCCGCAACACGGGTCATGAGCTTGCGCGACGGGACGCAGAAGATGAGCAAGTCGGCCGAGAGCGATCTGAGCCGGATCAACCTGACGGACGATGCGGATGCAATCGCCAATAAGATCAAGCGGGCCAAGACTGACTCTGAACCGCTGCCGGACAATATGAATGCGCTCAAGACGCGCCCCGAGGCATTGAACCTCGTGACCATCTATGCGGCTCTGGCGGATAAAAGCCCGGAAAAAATTCTGAACCAGTTCGCCGGAAAACAATTCTCCGAGTTTAAGCCGAAACTTTCGGAGCTTGCCGTATCGAAATTGGCGCCGATCACCGCCCGCATGAACGAGTTGATGTCCGACAAGGAAGAAATCGATCGCATTCTGGCCAAGGGTGCCCAGCGCGCCCGCGCCGTGGCAGAGCCTGTTCTCAAGGAAACTATGGATATTATGGGGTTTTGGAAGGCCCCTTAACCGCCTTTTTATATTTGTGGTGGCATCATGGTGTATAATTTGATAGAGTTATACACAGCCAAGGGGGTTCCCTCCATGAATAAAATTCTCAAGTCCTTTCTGATCGCTAGCGCATTTATCTCACTTTCGGCATCATCGGCGATGGCCGAAGTTTTCCACGTTGGCAGCGCCGAGGGGCGTTTTTCGCTCTCTTTTCCCGACACCTGGGCGCAGAGCCACAATCAAAAACCGGACGATCTGTTGACCGTCTGGGCGCCGGGCGAAAACGATTATGCGTCCTGCCGGATGCGGGTGCAGGAAGACCGTCGCTATGTGATTTATCCGGTCAATTATTCCGGCGAAATCCAGCGCAGCGCCTACAGCAAGGATTTCTGGTTCGATTACCTTAACGAATATACCGATCCGCATCTGGCCTATGTCACCGATGTCGGGGGGCTGGGGCGCGGCTTTGCCAGCTACGCCGAGGCTTTTTATACAACGTCTGTCGGCCCGAAAGTGGCCAAGCAGGCGATCATGTTCGCTTCGCTGTATAACGACAGAGCCTATATCTTTGAATGTTCGGCTGAAATCAGCGCCTATCCGATGTGGCATCAGTCTTTCCTCAGCGTGGCCAAATCGGTCGATTTCACCAAGATCATATCGGAAAACAGGACCGGCCATTACGATCCGGGCTTCCTGAGCCGCGAGCCGCTGATCATCTACGGCGAACGCCCGTTTGACGATACTTATCACTGGTAAGGGTAAGGTTCTCTCTGTTGTCATCCCGACCGAGCGCGTGAGCGCGAGCGGAGGGATCTTCGGCATATCACAATGACAAGATCCCTCGACTTCGGGCTACGCCCTCCGCTCGGGATGACGGGAGAGGTGATGTGCAAATAATTGCAGTTTTTCCTATATAGCTTGAATCCCGGCGCTCTCTGCTGCATTCTGCGGCAGGAAGAACAGGGTTCGATGCAAATATATCTGCCGATCGCTGAAATGACCGTCCCGGTGGAATCCATCTTTCTGCTGGGAACTTTCGTGGGCTTTCTGTCCGGCGTTTTCGGCATTGGCGGCGGGTTCCTCGCCACGCCGTTTCTGATCTTCATGGGCATACCGCCCGCCGTGGCGGTCGGGACGCAGGCCAACCAGCTCGTCGCCGCCAGCTTTTCCGGCATGATGGCGCACTGGCGCAAGGGCAATGTCGACGTGCAGATGGGCAGCGTGATGATGGCAGGTGGCCTTGTCGGCTCGCTCATCGGTATTTTTGTCTTCAAGATGCTTCAGGTACTCGGCCAGATCGATTTCATCATCTCGATCCTTTACGTTTTGTTTCTGGGTACTGTCGGCCTTCTTATGCTTTATGAAAGTTTCTTTTCCTTTTTCAAAAAGAAGACCGTACGCAGCGAGTTCAACTCTCAGAAGCTTTCGCCCTTTTTCATGGCGCTTCCCTACAAGATGCGTTTCCCGCGCTCCAAGCTGTATATCAGCGCGCTGGTTCCGGCGGGGATTGGGTTTCTGGGCGGCCTTATGGTGTCGATCATGGGGATCGGCGGCGGATTTTTGCTGGTGCCCGCAATGATTTACGTTCTGGGGATGCCGACCTTGCTGGTGGCCGGAACATCGCTCTTTCAGATTATTTTCACTTCGGCCTTTGCGGCGGTTATGCATGCCGTGGCCAACCATACGCTCGATATGGTTCTGGCGATCCTGCTTATTTCCGGCGGTGTCATCGGCGCGCGCGCCGGGGCTTCGGTCTCGCGCACGATAACGGGCGCGCATGCGCGGATCATTCTGGCTATTCTGGTGCTGACGGTCTGCACCCAGCTTGGCGCACAGCTTTTCATCCGTCCGGCGGAGCTTTACTCGACGGTGGTTCGGAAATGAAAGTGTTGGCGGCAGCTTTGTTTATTGCTTTTTCCTTCGCAAGTTACGCGCAGGCACAGGAAAAAGTGCTGACGATTGATCTGGCGAAAAACACGGTCGATATCAGCGCAGGTTTTACGGGTTCGGATCTGGTTCTGTTTGGCGTGAAAAAGGGGCCGGGCCATGTCGCGGTGGTCATTCAGGGGCCGAAAAAAGACATGGTCGTACGGCGGAAGGAAAACGCCATGGGCTTGTGGTTCAACCGTCACGGCCTGGAATTTGAAGACGTTCCGGTTTATTACGATTATGCGCTCAGCGCCCCGGTGGACAAAATGGGCGGAGAGGAAGCGCTCAGGAAAAACGGCATAGGGCTGGACTCCCTGACGTTTAAGCCGGATATGTGGCGTGACGATCCCGCTTACAGCCAGAACTTTCAGGAGGGTCTGATCCGCAACAAGCAGGCCGAAGGGTTGTTTCCTTTAAAGCCCAAGGAAGTCACATTTCTGGATGACGATTTTTTCCGCGCCACTTTTTATATGCCCTCGAATGTGCCGACGGGGCGTTATGAGGTTCATAGTTACTTGATAAGAAACGGCGCGGTCGCGGATGTCCGCACGACCGAGCTGAATGTCGGGCAGGTCGGTATGGAAGCCAGGATTCATAAATTTGCCCGTAAGCAGTCTTTTACTTACGGGGTGCTGTGTGTAGCGATGGCCGTATTGGCAGGATGGGCGGCGAACATGATCCGCCGCAGGGATTAAGGTTGAAAGAGAGGAAGCAATGTCCAAATCTGGCGTTTATCTGGTGGTGGCCGACGAAACGGATGAGTTTCCCATCGCCCTTCGCTATGCCGCAAGGCTTGCAGAGGCCAATCACGGGCATGTCGGTATTTTGCACATCATCAATATCGAGGATTTCCAGCACTGGGGAAATATCGAGGAGCGCATGAGGAGGGAGTTGCGCGAGAAAGCGGAAAAACTTTTGTGGTCGGTGGCGGAAACCGCCAATGCGCTCAACGGTACGGTCCCTTCGGTCTATCTGGAGGAGGGCGACAGGTTCGACGTTCTGGTCGATGTCATCAACGGCGACCCGAATATCCAGATGCTTATTCTTGCCGGGGTCAGTGCGGGCGGATCGGGGCCGGGGCCGCTGGTGTCACACTTCAGCAGCAAGGGGCTGGCGCGGCTGCGGGTGCCGGTCGTTATCGTGCCCAGCCACCTTGACCCGGAGAAAATAGACTCTATCTTATAGCCATGTTCATTCAGACCGAAAAAACGCCCAATCCGGCGACGATCAAATTTCTGCCCGGGCAGACCGTCATGGAGCGCGGTACAGCGGAGTTCGCGTCGGCGGCTTCTTCAACGTCATCGCCGTTAGCGCAAAGATTGTTCCAGCTTCAGGGGGTAGCCCGGATATTTTTCGGGCGGGATTTCGTATCCGTCAGCAAGGCGGATGATACCGATTGGTCTATTCTTACGCCGATGGTGCTCGGGGTTTTGATGGAACATCTTTCGACCGGACAGCCTATTATGACGGCGCAGGCGGAAGGCGGTACAGTGCCGGAAGTGGATGATGAAATCACCGCGCAGATAAAAATTCTGATCGAGGAACGCGTCAGGCCCATGGTCATGATGGATGGCGGCGACATCGTTTTCGACAGTTTTCAGGATGGCGTTGTCTTTTTACAGATGCGCGGCGCGTGCTCCGGCTGCCCGAGTTCCACAGCCACGCTCAAGCAGGGCATCGAAACCATGCTCAAGCATTATGTCCCGGAGGTTACTGAGGTTCGTCCTGTTGAAGGCTAGCGTCGGCGGCATCAGCGCCGGCAGGATTGATCAACAGCATTCCAAACCAGCGCCAGCGCGGCATGCCGTCTTCGCCTTCCGGTCCCGGCATGGTGCAATTCACTCGCGTGCGTTCCTCTGTGAACGGATCGGGCGAACGGAGTTCAACGCGGGTTCCGATGATTTCCTGAGTAATATTCTTTCTTTGCGAAATAAAACAGGAGAGTTCGCTTAAGGAGTCTTTCAAACCTTCCGGCACGGAAAAACCGATAGCGCCGATATCATTCTCGGTAAGGTAGGGGTTTTCCGGGTTGATGTCGAAGGTCGGCAGAGGCAAGGAGGAGGCGATAGTTTGCAGGCGCTCGATATCACCGTAGCTTTCGGTGATTGAAAAGCGCGGCAGGGCGTAAAGGTCCGAGCCACTATAGGCCGCGCCGGATTGCTGGCCGAAGGCGGCCTCGAATTGCTGGGCTTCGATAATATTTCTGTAGGCAAGGCTGTATTCCCCGAAAGGGTAGGAAAACAGGGCAGGTTGCGCTCCGAAATGTTCCTGATGGGCGCTGCGCGCCCGGTTGATCTGACGCAGGATTTCCTCCTGTGGTGCGCCTGCAAGTCTTGTATAGGCGGCGGGATGTATCCCGAGGGTGATCAGCGGATTCTTCTTGAGCGCCGCAAGATCGTTCCAGTTCAGGTACAGCGGCGATTTTCCATCTGCCAGATCGGCGGCATAAAAGACGGTGAAGGGAATATTCTTTGCCAGCAAAAGCGGTACGGCGCGGTCAAGGATGGATCGGTATCCGCCCTCAAAGGTAATGGCGATACTGCGCGGCGGCAGTTTTTCGCCTGCCTTAACTGCTTTTACGATCTCGCCAAGCGGCAGGATATGATAGGCCGGGCTTGATAACTCGGCGATGTGCGCCTCGAATTGTTCGGTTTGCGTGTTGAGGTCAGGATAGGAATCCTCCCCGATGCGGTGGTAAGAGAGGATCACTGCCGCGCCGGAATCTGCCTCGGCCACTGTCGCCGACAGAGCGGGGCCGCTCATCCAAAAAAGACAGATAAGGAGGACTATCGGCAATGGACGCATCAAACAAAAACCTTTCACGCCGGGAATATAGCGTATATGTGTAAAAAGGCAAAAGGATGGGATAATGACAGGGATTTCAACGGTTCTGGCGATTGACTCGGCGATGAACGGCTGCGGGGCGGCTGTCTATATGGCGGGAGAAAATCGCGTCTTTGTCAAAACCGCGCAGATGGAGCGCGGGCAGGCGGAAGTGCTGGTGCCGATGGTTCAGGAGGTTGTGGCACAGGCCGGTTGCGGGTTTGATGCTATCGATCTTGTCGTGGCCACAAGGGGGCCGGGGGCCTTCACGGGCTTGAGGATAGGGCTGTCGACGGCCAAATCTACGGCGCTGGCGCTGGATGTTCCGGTTGCGGGTGTCAGTACGCTGGAGGTTCTGGCGCGCCAGTATCTTGAGGGACATTCCCTGAAAGACAGGCAGAAATGCGCGGTCATCGCCGAGACCAAGCGCGAGGATTTTTATTTCCAGATTTTTGACGGGCAGGGCGTGGCCGTAAGCCAGCCTTGCGTGGCAACGGCGGCCGAAATTATGGAACAAATTGGCACAGGGCCGATTGTGGCGGTTGGGGACGGTATAAAGCGGTTTTCAGTCTTGCACGTGCCGGAAAATATTGTCTTTCATGAAATATCGCTGCCCGATCCGGCAGTGTTGGCGCGGCTGGGGTTGGAGCAGTACAAGGCAGAAGGCGGAGGTGGTAGGCAACATAATATCGAACCGCTTTATCTGCGTGCGCCCGATGTCAGCCAGCCGAAAACTCTGCCGCGCGTACTTATGAACAAGTAATAAATAAGGATTCGCTTAAGTATTAAGCGCTCATAATACTTATAATTACATTGCGTATATTTGATACAAAGCGTTATTATAGTGAAAACGGCTTTAAAAAGAGAGCGGAAAACATGACAAATCAAACCCCGCGCGAGGATTTACTGGCTCTGACGACGGAGATCGTTTCGGCGTTTGTGTCGAACAACACCGTTTCGGCTTCGGAAATCCCGGCCATTATCGAGCAGGTTTTTAAAACCTTGTCGAATGTCGACGGTACCGCCAGCGTCAGCGCCGACCGTCCGCAGCCCGCCGTGCCGATCAAGCGCTCGGTCATGCCCGATTACATTATCTGTCTTGAGGACGGCAAAAAGCTTAAGATGCTCAAACGGCATCTGAAAACGGCGTATAACATGACACCCGAGGAATACCGGGAACGCTGGGGACTGCCCGCCGATTACCCGATGGTTGCTCCCAATTACGCCCAGCGGCGCAGCAAGCTGGCCAAGGATATCGGGCTGGGAACAAAAGGGCGTTAGCTGATAATGAGCTCTTTGGCTCTCCGGTAAGTAGGGTCTGCCATTTTATCAAGCCGTTTTCTTGCCAGGTTTAGGCATAGAACATTGAGTTCAAACTCACTGGAAAGGCCTTCATACAATGCTGATTCCTTACTGTCGCGGTGCATGGCAACAATGCTGTAGGAGCGCTTTCCCGCCTTGACGTGATCTATAATATGGTCGGGGTGGTAGACCATATTCTCCGTTTTCAGGTGTTTCAGGTACTCGGGAAAAACACCTGCGAAAAACAGGGTGAAATCCCCGATATGCTTGTGTACTTCTTCTTCGCGCCTGAAGTCGCAGGCGTTTGCCAGAACCTCAGATTCATAAAGCAAGTCCCTCACTGTCGTGACGCCCACACCTTCGGCATTTTTTATTTTGCTTATTTTGTCTGCATTGCAGAACTCAACCAGCAGATTGGTTATATAGCCATCGATCCCTCTTGATAGGGCATCTTGTGCCAGTCTTGTTTCTGTGAATGTAGACTCAACCAAGCTATGAAATAATTGCCTTAGTGGGTGGTTTTGCGGGATATCCGTACTCATGCAGCAACTCTTTTTTGGTTATACTAAAAGAGAGCAGGGTAGAAAAATTTTTAGGTTATGTCAATGTTGGGTGCAGGATATCAGCTTTTCAGCTCTTTGCCGCGTTTTGTGGCGGCGGCGAGGGCGCGGTCGTATAGGGCCTGAAGCTCGCCTTTCATAAGGATTTCCAGCGCGGCCGCCGTGGTGCCGCCGGGGCTGGTGACGTTCTGGCGCAAGGTTTCGGCTGGGGTTTTGGCTTCATGCTCGGCCAAAGCCGCGCTGCCGATCACCGTTTGCCGCGCCAGTTTCATGGCCAGATCGGCGGGAAGTCCTTGCTTTTCCCCGGCCCGCGCCAGAATTTCGATGAGCAAAAAGACATAGGCCGGGCCGCTGCCCGAGAGGGCAGTGACGGCATCCATAAGGTTTTCATCCGAAATCCATTCCACCGCGCCGCTGGCGGCAAGCAACTTTTCGGCATTTTTCTTTTGCCCCGCGCTGGCAAGGCCGTTGGCGCACATGACCGTAATGCCCTTGCCGATCGCCGCCGGGGTATTGGGCATGGCGCGGATAATGGCGCGGTCCGGGCCGAAGCGGCGCTCGAACGAAGCAACGGTCTGCCCCGCCGCGATGGACAGGATCAGCGCCTTGCCGGAAATCAGCGGTTTGATCTGCTCGCACGCCTTGTCCATGACCTGCGGCTTGACGGCGAGGATGACAATATCGGCGTTTATGATTTTGTCACCGAGAGCTGTTACGCCGGGATAGTATGTCACCTTGGGATGACCAACGGCATCGTCCAGATGCGGGTCGACGACATGAATGTTTTTGATAAAAGCCTGATCGGCCCAGCCACGCAAAAGCGCGCTGCCCATCTTCCCGCAACCAATCAGAGCCAGAGATACCTGAGTGTTCATGGCGGTTACGACTCGCCCGCCGTTTCCATCAACGCCAGTGACAGGCTTGCGTCGTTGGCATCGTTCGCGGCGGCCAGCAAGTGAAACACCGGGTAATAACGTTCGCACTGGGCCAGCGAGATATCCATCATGTCCTCGATATGCTCGGCGAAAGAAACGTTGCCGAAGCCGCGGAACAAACAGGTGTGACGGAAGCTTGGTACGCCGCTGTCGCGGGGCAGGTCGAAATGCCCCATCCAGAGATTTTCATTGATGGTCATCAGGGCAATGCCGGCGGATTGGTGCTTGTCTTTCGGGATGTACAATTCGTACTGGCAACAGAACTGCATCGCGTTCATGTCCGCCTGCCAGATAAAGAACAGGCGGTAGCTGCCCGATTTCCCGGCAACTTCCACCATAAGCTCGTCATTGGTCATGCGGTCGAAAACCCAGTCATGCGCGGCCAGAACCTCTTCGACTTGATCAAGGGGGTTAAGGACTTCATCCATCGTTTCGGCGTGCATGCTCATTTGCGGTTCCCAATCTGAGATTCAAGAAATTCAACGCGCTTTTTCAATTCTTCCTGTTCGGCGCGGGATTGCGCCAGCATGGTTTCGAGCCGCTCGAATTCATCGCGGGGGACAAGGTCGAGGCGGTCTGCGATTTCCTCCACCCGTGCGCGGATGTCGCTTTTGGCGCTGCGGCCCAGATCGCTGAAAATGCCTGCGGCTCCGCCCGCTACTCTGGCGACATCGTCCAGAATTTTGTCTTTTTGAAACATGAAATGTGGCCCTTATAGTGCCGAGTCAGTATCACGGAGATTTCAGGATGACAACCCGGATTCGCCATTCATGGCGGGGGCTGTGGATAGATAATTTCATCTTGGAGAATGGGCCAAAGAAGGCTAAGAAACTCCTATGGCTCTTGATTTTCCAAACATCGATCCCGTTGCCATAGCCATCGGGCCGCTGGCGGTGCGCTGGTACGCGCTGGCCTATGTCGCCGGGTTTTTGCTCGGCTGGCAATATTGCCTGCATCTGGTGGGGCTGGGTAAAGAAGGCGACAGACCAAACAAAACCGATATCGACGATTACCTCCCTTGGGCGATACTGGGCGTTATTCTGGGCGGGCGTATCGGTTACGTTTTGTTTTACCAGAGCGGGCTTTACCTCCATCACCCGCTGGAAATCTTCAAGCTCTGGCACGGCGGCATGTCCTATCACGGCGGCGTGATTGGTGTGGTGACATCGCTTTTGATTTATGCGCGGGCCAGAAAGATCAATGTATTTCGTCTAGCCGATCTGGCCTCCTGTGCCGCGCCGATCGGGATCTTTTTCGGGCGTATTACGAACTTTATTAACGGCGAATTATTTGGACGCGTCACGGATGTTTCTTGGGGCGTTGTGTTTCCGCATGGCGGACCGCTGCCCCGCCACCCCAGCCAGATTTATGAATCCGTGATGGAAGGGTTGGCGCTGTTTACCATTCTGGCGATCCTCGTGCACAGGAAGGAAATACGGGAGCGTCCGGGGCTTTTGTCCGGGGTGTTCCTGTTGGGATATGCAATCTTCCGCAGTATCGCAGAACTCTTCCGCGAACCTGACGAGCAGATCGGGTTCTTGTGGGGCGGCGTGTCGATGGGGCAGGTCTTGAGCGCGCCGATGGTTCTGGCGGGTATTGCACTCATTACATATGCTTGGCGTCATGGCGGAAAAGCTCGAAGCGCTTCTTAAAAAGCAGATACAGACAACTGGGCCGATGAATGTCGGCGCGTTTATGGCGCAGGCGCTTGGGCACCCGGAGCATGGCTATTACATGGGCCGCGACCCCTTCGGCGTGGCGGGGGATTTCACCACCGCGCCCGAAATATCCCAGATGTTCGGCGAGATGATCGGCGCGTGGATCGCCGATATCTGGGCGCAGATGGGCGCGCCGAAAAAATTCATATTGCTGGAATGCGGGCCGGGCCGGGGAACGCTCATGGCCGATGCTTTGCGTGCCACCAAAAATGTAAGGGGATTTCATGCGGCGCTGAAGCTGCATTTTCTTGAGACCAGTCCGGCGATGAAAGCCGCGCAGGAAAAGGCCGTGCAATCTTATAATCCAGCATGGCATGAGGGTTTGGATACGGTGCCGGACGATTTGCCTTTGATCGTGATCGGCAATGAGTTTCTCGATGCGCTTCCCGTACGGCAGTTGCAGAAAACAAAAAACGGCTGGGCCGAGCGCATGGTCGGATTGAACGACAGCGGCGATTTTTGTTTTAGCCTTGTGCCTTATATTGGGGCCGCGCCGGATGCTCCGGGTGCAGCCGCTGAAGGGCATATTTTTGAATTCAGCCCGGCGCAGGTTTCTTTCGTTACTGAAATTTGCAGGCGCATAAAGCGGCAGGGCGGCGCGGCGCTGTTTATCGATTACGGCGAAAACGAAAGCAAATACGGTGAATCCCTGCAAGCCATTGCGGATCATAAAGTCGTCTCCATTTTCGATCATGTCGGCGAAGCGGATATATCCGCCAATGTCGATTTTGGCGCGATGGCGCAGGCGGCGAGTAAGGAAGGCGCAGCGGTTTTTGGCCCCGTGGCGCAAGGCGATTTCCTCAACAATCTGGGGATCGAACAGCGTGCCGAAGTTCTTATGAAAGCGGCAAAAACACAGGCGCAGAAGGAAGACATCGAAAAGGCGTTGCATCGGTTATGTGACTCAGGTGAAATGGGTGCGATGTTTAAGGCGATAGGATTTGCTCATGGGAAAGCCCTTAACCCGGCCGGATTCTGAAGCGGTTTATTACGATATGTCGGCCTTTGCGGGTAATGAAACGGCCCCGTTTTTTCATGCCTTTTTCGGGCGCAGCGGCGGGGTGAGCGGGGATATTTACGCGAGCCTTAATTGCGGCGTCGGTTCGCAGGATGAGCCGGATCGCGTTACCGAAAACCGCAGGAGAATTGCTTCTGTCGTGGGCGTAGCACCGAAAAATTTTCTGACCCTGCACCAGATTCACAGCGACAAATGCGTCACCGTAAAAGAAATATGGGATATAAAAGACAGGCCGCAGGCCGATGCTTTTGTCACGGACGTACCCGGAATTGCGCTCGGCATTCTGACCGCCGATTGCGCGCCGGTTTTGTTCTATGGCGAAAATGCGGGCGGCAAGCCCGTGATCGGTGCGGCGCATGCGGGCTGGGGCGGGGCGCTCAAAGGGGTTCTGGAATCCACCGTCAAGGCCATGAACGCGCTGGGCGCGGAAAGCACCAAAATCCGCGCCTGTATCGGCCCGTGCATCGGGCGGGCATCGTATGAGGTAACGGAAGAATTTTCCGAACCCTTTCTGGCGCAGGACGAAGCCAATGAGAGGTTTTTCAGTTCCGGAAAACGTCCGGGGCACCTGATGTTCGATCTGGCGGGGTATTGCGCGGCGCGGCTGGCGGGGGCGGGGCTGCGGCAGGTTTTTATCAAGGACCTTGATACCTATTTCAACGAGGAAGATTTTTACAGCTACCGCCGCAGCACCCACCGGCAGGAAAAAGACTATGGCCGGCAAGCCTCGGTGATTTGCATCAGGGGGTGATTTTACCCTGTAACCTGTTGAGGTGTATGAGGTATTTGGATCCTTCTTTTCGTTCCGTAAGATAGTTATTTTCATAACTATCTTAGTGAGTATCCTTTTGTTTTTTACAGGTTTTTCACCACGAAGACACGAAGTTCACGAAGAGTCATTTCATTCATCGTCATTGCGAGGAGGAGTGTAGCGACGACGAAGCAATCCAGAGATTACACGGACAAGCCGTGTAATGACGATTTTTTGAATCCGCGTTCATCTGTGTGAATCCGTGGTTTTTAAGGTGAGATCCTTCAGGGCCTCCGGCCCTTCAGGATGACAAGGGGGATGGCGTCTTTGCGTTTCCAATTTTTTAACGCAACGCGCGCAAAGGGCGCAACGGTTTCTGGGGGGCGGACAGCGTGATCCTTAATCGTCGCGTTCGTTGCGTACGTGGCGTTTTAAAATATTATTGATTTTAAAAACCTATTGATTTCTTTTCATTTTTTCTTATATTGCGCGGGAAGCCAACAATGACCGGTCGCAGATGAAACTGATTGCAGGCACATCCAACGTACCTCTCTCCGAAGCGATTTCGGCTTATCTCGACGTTCCTTTGACCCCCGCAAATATCGTCCGCTTTTCAGATGAGGAGATTTTCGTCGAGATCATGGACAACGTCCGGGGCGAGGATGCCTTTTTCATCCAGGCGACATCCTATCCGGCCAACGACCATTTGATGGAATTATTGATCGCCATGGACGCGCTGCGGCGCGGCTCGGCACGGCGGATTACCGCCGTTATCCCGTATTTCGGCTATGCCCGTCAGGACCGCAAAACCAGCAGCCGCTCGCCGATTTCCGCCAAGCTGGTCGCCAATCTGATTACGGCGGCTGGGGTGGACAGGGTGCTGACGATGGAGCTGCACGCGGGCCAGATTCAGGGTTTTTTCGATATTCCGGTGGACAACCTGATTGCCGCGCCGGTTTTCGTTCCCCACATTGAGGAAAATGTCGGCACCGGCGGCGATGTGTGCATCGTTTCCCCGGATGTCGGCGGCGTGGTGCGGGCGCGGGCTTTGGCCAAGCGGCTGGGCGCGGAGCTGGCGATCATCGACAAACGCCGTGAAAAGGCCGGGACTTCCGAGGTCATGAACGTCATCGGCACCGTCAAGGGCAAGACCTGCATTATGGTCGACGATATCGTCGATTCCGGCGGGACGCTGTGTAATGCTGCCGCCGTCCTCAAGAAAAAGGGCGCAAAGGCCGTTTACGCCTATGTCGTGCACGGGGTTTTGTCCGGCAAGGCGGTCGAGCGCATTACATCCTCGCCCCTGAAAAAGTTGGTCATTACGGACTCCATCGCGGCCACAAAGGCCGTCAAAGAGGCCCATAATATTGAACAGGTCACCATCGCCCCCCTGATCGGCGAGGCCGCCCGCCGCATCCACGAGGAACGGTCGATTTCCGCGCTTTTCAAGTAGACGGTATACGGTACACGGGGGGGCGGAAAACCCTTGCATTTTCACTGAAAACCGTCTACCGATACCCGACTGTCGGACCGGCACCCCTGGAGGCCGGCCGGAACATTTTGAAAATAAAGGAAAAACGCTATGTCCAAGAACTATGCATTTAGCGGCACCAAAAGAGAACAGGCCGGAAAAGGGGTTGCCCGTTCACTTCGCCGCGAGGGGAACATCCCTGCCGTCGTCTATGGCGACAGCAAAGCCCCCGTCAAGATATCCCTGAACGCCCGCACGGCCAATCTGGAATACCGCAAGGGCCACATGTTCACAACGCTTTGCGACCTTGAAGTCGACGGCCAGAAGCACCTTGTGCTAGCCCGTGACGTGCAGTTGCACCCGGTTTCGGATAATGTCGAGCATATCGACTTCCTCCGCGTCAACGCGAATACGAAGATCGCTGTCGATATTCCCGTTGAATTCATCAACCATGAAAACTCCCCCGGCATTGCAGCCAAGGGCGTTCTGAACGTGGTGCGTCACGCGGTTGAATTGTTCTGTATCGCCATCAATATCCCCGAGCAGATCGAGGTTGATCTGAGCAAAGTGAATATCGGCGATACCGTCAGGATCAATGATGTGAAGCTGCCCGAGGGCACCAGCCCGGTCATCAAGGGCCGGAATTTCGTGATTGCCTCCATGGTTGCGCCGAAAACGGCCGAGCAGATTGCCGCTGAAGAAGCCGCCGAGGCCGCACAGGATGCCGCCGCTGCTGCTGCTGCCGCCGCAGGTCCTGCCGCCGATGAAGGGGACGACAAAGCTGCTGCCGCGCCCGCTGAAGGCGATAAGGCGAAAGCTGCTGCGCCCGCTGAAGGCGACAAGGCAAAAGCCAAGTAGGAATAATTGGCTTGTTGCAAACGTCTCTCTGTGCTTTCCCCGCGAAAGCGGGGATATTCAGGGTCTTGAAAACAAAGATTCCCGCTTGCGCGGGAAAGGCAGTCTTGTGAAGTTCAGTGATTTTGCAACAAATATAGTTGATTGCACCACTTTCTTCAGGCGATTGTTTAAGAAGGAGGGCGCGCTTATGTGGCTTCTCGTGGGGCTTGGCAATCCGGGCGACGAATATGCGGGTCACCGCCACAATGTCGGGTTTATGGCGATTGACGCCATTGCGGACAAAGGCGGCTTCCCTCCGTTTCGCGCCAAATTTCAGGGCTTGTTATGCGAAGGAAAGGCCCGTGGGGCTAAGAACGAGGACAAAATCGTCCTCCTCAAGCCGCAAACTTACATGAACGAATCCGGGCAAAGCGTTGGCAAGGCCGCAAAATTTTATAAAATACCCGCCGAAAACGTCATTGTTTTTCATGATGAGCTCGACCTTAAAAACGATACTGTGCGTATCAAAAAAGGCGGCGGCAATGCCGGCCATAACGGATTGCGGTCAATTCAGGATCATCTCGGGACGGCTGACTTCTGGCGCGTCCGCATCGGGATCGACCATCCGGGCGACAAAGATCGCGTGTCAGCTTACGTTTTGAGCGATTTTGCCAAGGCGGAGCGACCCGGTGTTGAGGCGGTCATTCAGGCGCTGGCGGCACGTTATGCGCTTATCGCCGGCGCAGGCGGGCCGGAAAGTTACGGGCAGAAAGTCATGGAAGATTTGAGCCGGTCGGAAGATAAAACGAAAGCAACCAAAAAGGAAAAATGAACCATGGGTTTTAATTGCGGAATTGTGGGTCTGCCGAATGTCGGCAAGTCAACCTTGTTCAATGCGCTGACCGCCACGGCGGCGGCGCAGGCGGCGAACTTTCCCTTTTGCACCATTGAGCCGAATGTGGGCCGCGTGGCGATGCCCGATGCGCGCCTTGATACGATTGCAAAAATCGCAGGGTCAGCCAAAACCGTGCCGACGCAGCTTGAATTCGTGGATATCGCGGGCCTTGTGAAGGGCGCGAGCAAGGGCGAGGGGCTGGG
>DIHF01000056.1:0-907 GCA_002420015.1 Micavibrio sp. UBA5703 | reverse complement strand
AACCAGTTCCTAGCCAATATCCGCGAGACGGATGCGGTGATCCATGTGCTGCGCTGCTTCGACGATCCGGACATCATCCATGTCGAAGGATCGGTTGACCCGGTGCGCGACGCAGAAACGATTGAGACGGAATTGATGCTGGCTGACCTTGAGAGCATCACGACGCAAATCAACACCATCAGCAAGAAGGCAAAGTCGGGCGACAAGGACGCAAAAGCCCAGCTTGAGCTGGCGGAAAAGGTGAGGGCGGCGCTTGAGGCGGGTAAACCGGCGCGCACCGTCGAGGTAAAGGAGGAAGAGCGGCGCATTTTCAAAATGCTGCAACTTCTGACCTCAAAGCCGGTCCTTTACGCGTGCAATGTTGCGGAGGCCGATGCAGCCACCGGAAATGAATGGACCAAAAAGGCGCAGGCAATGGCCGACGCGCAGGGTGCGAGAACCGTGATTATTTGCGCCGCGATCGAATCCGAAATCGCGCAGCTGGCCGATGAAGGCGAGCGCGCAGCGTTTCTGGAAACGATGGGTCTTGATGAGCCGGGCCTCAATAAAATCATCCGCGAGGGCTACAAGCTTTTGGGTCTTCAGACCTATTTCACCGCCGGGCCGAAGGAGGCCCGCGCCTGGACCGTGCGCGCCGGTGCAAAAGCGCCCGAAGCAGCCGGGTGCATCCACAGCGACTTTGAAAAGGGGTTCATTCGCGCCGAGGTGATTTCGTTTGAGGACTTCGTCGCGCTCAAAGGGGAGCAGGGCGCGAAAGATTCCGGCAAAATGCGTCAGGAAGGCAAGGACTACACCGTCCACGACGGGGATGTGATCTTGTTCAGGTTTAATGTCTAGCATGAAAAAACTGTGAGTTTGGACCCTAGACTGTAATTAAGGTTCCGTTTTGTTCAAGTGCATGTACATC
>DIHF01000020.1 GCA_002420015.1 Micavibrio sp. UBA5703 | reverse complement strand
TCGCAATACGGGCATTTGGCCAAACAAAAGGGCCAGTGGACATATATTCCAAACCGGCCCTGTTGTTTCATAGGTATGTCAGTCTTGAAAACGCCTTAGCGGATGTTGAACGTAGCCCTGTTAAGCTCCGCCGGCGCAATCAGCGTACCCGTCGTGCCGATGGTGTTAAGCATCGATTCGTATACGATGGGCAACGCAAACAGCGCACCGCCGGCGGCCAGACGAATGGCGCCATCCTTCATCGGCGTTTGGCTGGGATTTTCGACGTGATCCTTGATCTTGAGAACGCCCAGAACACCGAGCATCAGGCCCAGCATATAGGAAATCCCGGTAATCATACCCGGCAGTTCCTCGATCGATTCGGTGATGTTTCTGGCGATGGTGCTGAAATTCGTAGCACCTGCATGCGCCTCGCTGGAAAGCATGCCCGTTACAAACGCAGCCTGAAAAGCCAAAACCGATTTCACGATACGGCGATTGATAAGTTTTCTGAACATGCTCTTTGTCTCCTGTCAAATAATGTCAATTGCGGGGCAGTTTATACGCTCATTCTTACGAAAAGTCAATTTTTTCGGTGATTTTTCAGGTCTTTTCATGCACAGGCTATTACGCACCCACGGCTATTTTCCTTGTAAAACAAGCCGCTACCAGCTTCTTAAAAGCATCGGCGCGGTGGGAAATTTCATGCTTTTTCGTCGGGTCCATTTCGCCGAATGTAATCTTCTGGCCCTTGGCCACAAAGACCGGATCGTAACCGAATCCGTTTCCACCACGCGGCGGCCAGACGATTTCCCCATCGACGCGCCCTTCGAAAATCTCCAGATGCCCGTCAGGCCACGCCAGCGCCAATACACATATAAAGGCGGCGCTGCGGTCCTGAGTATCACCCATTTCCTCATGCACTTTTTGCATCGCCTTTTGAAAATCCTTTTCCGGCCCCGCCCAGCGCGCCGAATAAACACCCGGCGCCCCGCCCAGCACCGTCACAGCCAGCCCGCTATCATCGGCAAGTGCGGCCTTGCCGCTTCCGGCTGCTGCCGCCCGCGCCTTGATGATGGCGTTTTCCCTGAACGTCGCGCCGTTTTCCTCCGGCTCGGGCAAGCCCAACTCCCCGGCTGAAATAAATGTATCGACATACGGCCCGAGCAAGGCAGAAATTTCCTTCACCTTGCCCTGATTATGGGTCGCAATGACGATTTCCTTCGATTCAAATTTTCTGGTCATGATCTTTCCCCTGATATCGTCATTACACGGCTTGTCCGTGTAATCCATGGATCGCACGCATAAAGCGTGCAATGACGGCGTTTTGAATAAACCGTCTAACTCTAGATCTTCAACGCCTTTCTCTGCATCGCAGTCAGCGTGGCGCAACCTTCCTGCGCCATCTTCAGCAGCTTTAAAAATTCCTCTTCGGTAAACGGCGTTTTTTCCGCCGTGCCCTGAATTTCGCAAATCCCGCCTTTGCCCGTGATAACGAAATTGGCGTCGGTCTCCGCACCTGAATCTTCGGCGTAATCAAGATCGAGCACCGCCTCGCCCTCGACAATGCCGCAGGAAATCGCGGCCACCGTATCGGTCATGGGCACGGCGGGCATCGCCGCGATCTTGACCAGATACTGGCAGGCCGCATAAAGCGCGACAAACCCGCCCGTGATTGCCGCCGTGCGTGTCCCGCCATCGGCCTGTATCACGTCGCAATCGACGCGCAATTGGCGCTCGCCCAGCCTGTCGAGATCGACCACGGCACGCAGCGAGCGCCCGATCAGACGCTGAATCTCCTGCGTGCGGCCCGACTGCCGCCCCTTGGCGGCCTCGCGGTCCATGCGCTGCTCCGTCGAACGCGGCAGCATGCCGTATTCAGCAGTCACCCATCCCCGCCCTGTGTTTTTCATCCAATGCGGCACGCGGTCCTCGATGGTGGCCGTGCAAAGGACATGCGTATCGCCGAACTTGGCCAGACAAGAGCCTTCCGCATGCTTGGATATATTCGTGATAAGCTCAATTTCCCTTAAAGCATTTGCACTGCGTCCGGATGGTCTGGCCATTTCATTCTCCTTATTTACTTAAATCGCGCCCACTCTAAGCCCGTGGGAGAAATTGTCAAACCGGGATTTCATGCTTATATTCCAATAATGATTACGGAACTGAACGAACGTTCGCGGGAAATATTCCGCTTTATAGTCGATGCCTATCTTGAAACCGGGCAGCCCGTCGGCTCGCGCACAATTTCCAAAGGCGCGCTGCTGGGCCTTTCCCCGGCCAGCATCCGCAACACAATGGCCGACCTTGAGGCCGCCGGGTTGTTATGCGCGCCGCACGCCTCCGCCGGACGCCTGCCCACCGAAGCGGGATTGCGTCTTTATATCGACGGACTGATGGAGATCGGCGGCCTTGGCGAGGACGAGCGCCGCACCATCGAAAACACCTGCCTTGCCGCCGGACGTTCGCTGAATGAAATTCTCGACCGCAGTTCGTCCCTGCTTTCGGGTCTGTCGGCCTGCGCCAGTATCGTGATTGCACCCAAAACCAATGAATCGCTCAAACACATTCAATTCGTAAAACTGGCACCGGGAAGGATTTTGATCGTGCTGGTTCTGTCCAACGGCCTCGTGGAAAACCGGATCATGGATACGCCCCGCGACATCCCCGAAAGCTCCTTAATAAAAGCCTCGAATTACCTGAATGCAAAACTCGGCGGAAAAACCCTCGCCGAAGCGCAAAAAGATATTATGGAGGACATAAACCGCAACCGCACCCAGCTTGATGAAATCACTCAGGATCTGGTGAAAAAAGGTCTGGCCCTGCCGCAAACCAAAGCCGCCGATGGACACATTATCGTGCGCGGGCAATCGCGCCTGCTCGAGGACGTCAAAGCCATCGCCCAGCTTGAACGGGCGCGTGCCCTGCTCGGCTATCTCGAGGAACAGGAAAACATGCTGAAACTTCTTGATTCTGTCGGGGATGCCGACGGCGTACAGATATTCATCGGCGCGGAAAACAAGATCTTCGACCAGTCCGGCTGGTCGATGATTATCTCGCCCTACAGGAACGGCAAAGAGCAAATCATCGGCGCGATCGGGGTTATCGGCCCGACCCGCCTCAATTACGACCGGATCATCCCCATGGTCGACTATACCGCCCAAATCGTCGCAAAGCTCGTGGATGAACTGTAAAAACCCTGCAATCCCAATTGCCTGCACGGGGCGGAAGGTTATAATGGGTGCGACCGTTATGCAATTTACCGGGTAATATCTTATGATGACCGCATCCCATCTTTTCCGCTTTCTAGCCGTTTTTGCCGTGTTCCTTCCGTTTGCGGCAAACGCCCAGCAGACCGCCCTGCAGGAAATCGAGAAGAACGAAGTTCCGTATTTGCTTGACGCGCCCGTGTTTAACATGAGCTTCGTGCGCGACCCAAAAGCCGCGCCGAACGAAGCCACGCTCCGTTTGAGCCAATCCTATTCGGTTAGCGGATGCGTGAATATCAAGCCTATGACCGTCACCCCGAGAATTGCCGGACAGCGCCTCGAATACACCGTCAGCGAACCTGTCGTTACACTGAGCAAGGAGCCGCAGTACAGCCAGTTCGACTGCAAACCCTCCGTCAACACAGTCACGACAGACATCATTTTCAACCGCGACATTATCCTCGAAAAGAAAATCAACAGGGTTACCCTGAGAGGCCCGGGCGGGCAGGACCAGTACGAAATATACGCCGACGACCATATGCTTTCTCTTTATACGAAAGTTCGCGACCCTGTAACCGGCAAGAACATGAAGTCGTTTGACGGCAAGGGAAAGAAAGCGTTCAAACCCCTTAAATCCACCCAGCGCGACGAGCCGCTGACTTACTGGTTTTACCCGGAAAATACGTTGATTTTATACGTTCCCGGCGAAAGCGAAAATCCGGGGCAACTGGCGGAGCGTGTTCACGAGCTGGCAGGCAAGTACGGCATGATCGAGGCCAAATTCGCGATGCCGGGTTTTGTCTCGCCGCTTAAGGATCAAATCGTGTTTTACTATGTCGACCAGGTCGGCCTGCACGCCGACAAAATACGCCAGAACGGTGCGGGACCTCTTGGGAATATTACCGTCAAAGAAAGGCTCCTGGGACCTGAAGGGCCGTATGAAAAAGACAAGGTCGTCGCCGTTTATGCGCGGCTCCCAGGCCTTATGGACTAATCCGGTTAATGCCGCTATATAAATGGGCGACATGAGTAAAACAGATCCTTACGGCAATCCCGAAGAGACACTGGCCCAGCGCTCGGCAAGGCTTGAGGCCGAGGCGGCGCGTTTGCGCGGCATGCCCGCTCCAGCCATTCCCGAAGCCCCTCTGGCGCCGGAACCGGAACCTGTTGTCGCCCTGCAGCCTGAGCAACCATCCCCCGAAACACAAAAAGCCTTGTCCGATGCACAAGCCCGCATTGCCGCGCTCGAAGAAGAACTTGCCCGCACCAAAGATCACATGCTGCGCAGCGTCGCCGAGGCCGAAAACACCCGCAAGCGCGCCCTCAAGGACCGCGAGGACGCCGCGAAATTTTCCATCGCCGGGTTTGCACGGGAATTGCTGGCTGTGTCCGACAATCTGCGCCGCGCCCTTGAAGCCATCCCCCCCGAACTGCTGGCCGGCGAACCGCGCCTGAAAAACCTTGTTGATGGAATCGAAGCCACAGAGCGCGAATTACTCCGCAGCTTTGAAAAGAACGGCATCAGGAAAATAAATCCGCTGGGTGAGCCTTTCAACGCCAACTTCCATGAAGTTATGTTTGAAATGCCCGCCCCCGGCAGCCCTCCCGGCACCGTGACGCAGGTTATCGAAGTTGGTTATGTCCTGCACGACCGCCTGCTCCGCCCCGCCCGCGTCGGCGTCGCCAGAAACGACGGCAACGGCAGCGCACCCCCCTCCGGCCCCGGCAGCCAGATTGATACAGAGGCGTAATTTTCCACCCCATTTTTCTACGAAAAATGTTACCTCTTCGCTCTGGCATTTCACAAACTTCATGCTATATTCCGTTTCTGATCGAAACCTTGGGAATCTATGCGATGCCGCTATAAGGGTCGCATCTGTGTTCGCCGCAAAACAAAAGAGGAAGTAATGAGCAAAGTTATCGGTATTGACCTGGGTACAACCAATTCATGCGTCGCAATTATGGAGGGCAAAGAACCCCGCGTTATTGAAAACGCTGAAGGCGCACGCACCACCCCCTCAATGGTGGCCTTTTCAAAGGACGGCGAGCGCCTCGTTGGCCAGCCCGCCAAGCGTCAGGCCGTGACGAATCCGGAAAATACGCTCTATGCCATCAAGCGCCTGATCGGCCGCCGCTACAACGACCCGCAGGCCAAGGAACTCATTCAAAAAGCGCCCTTTAAAGTCGTCGAAGGCGATAACGGCGATGCATGGGTGCAGATCGACGGCGAGAAATACGCCCCGTCGCAAATCTCCGCCATGGTCCTTCAGAAGATGAAAGAAACCGCCGAGGCTTATCTTGGCGAAAAAGTGGACAAAGCCGTCATCACCGTTCCGGCCTATTTCAACGACTCCCAGCGTCAAGCCACCAAAGATGCCGGCAAGATCGCCGGACTTGATGTTCTCCGTATTATCAACGAGCCGACGGCAGCCGCTCTGGCCTACGGCCTCGACAAAAAAGCCGCAGGCACCATCGTCGTGTACGACCTTGGCGGCGGCACGTTCGACGTCTCGGTTCTTGAGATTGGCGATGGCGTTTTCGAAGTTAAATCCACCAACGGCGATACGTTCCTTGGCGGCGAAGACTTCGACTCCCGCATCATCGACTATCTCGCCGATGAGTTTAAGAAGGAGCAAGGTATCGACCTGCGCAAAGACAAACTTGCGCTCCAGCGCCTGAAAGAGGCCGCCGAAAAAGCCAAGATCGAGCTGTCCTCCACGACGCAGACCGAGGTCAACCTGCCCTTTATCACGGCCGATGCCGCCGGGCCAAAGCACCTCAACGTCAAGCTCTCCCGCGCCAAGCTGGAAAGCCTTGTCGACGACCTCATCAAGCGCACGCAAGGACCGCTGAAGGCCGCGCTGAAAGATGCCGGACTGAAAGCCTCCGAAATCGACGACATCGTGATGGTCGGCGGCATGACCCGTATGCCAAAAATCATCGAGACGGTGAAGGAGTTCTTCGGCAAGGAACCGCATAAGGGCGTCAACCCTGACGAAGTCGTTGCCGATGGTGCGGCCATTCAGGGCGGCGTTCTGCAGGGCGATGTGAAAGACGTTCTTTTGCTTGACGTGACGCCCCTTTCACTCGGGATCGAAACGCTGGGCGGTGTGTTTACGCGCCTCATCGACCGCAACACCACCATTCCGACGAAAAAATCGCAGGTCTTTTCGACCGCCGAGGACAGCCAGAACGCCGTGACCATCCGCGTGTTTCAGGGCGAGCGCGAAATGGCGGCTGACAATAAATTGCTCGGCCAGTTCGATCT
>DIHF01000025.1:50242-55826 GCA_002420015.1 Micavibrio sp. UBA5703 | reverse complement strand
ATTTTCCTATGTTTCGCGGGCCTGTGGGCCAGCGGCAGGGCAGCATTGCCCTGCGGACAGAAACTTATGTGCCGCCTGAAAAAGGGGATGAGTGATGACCGGGGTTTTACTGAGTGTCGTTCTTGATATTGTCGTTCTGGTGTTTCTGGGTGTGACGATTTACTACACGGTGCGGCTTTCGAAGAGCCTGAACGCGTTCCGCACGCAAAGAAACGAGATGAAGAAAATGATCGACGTTCTGGTGAAGAACATCGATGAGGCCAATTCGGCCATAGCGGGGCTGAAGGCGGCTGGAAAAAGTTCCGGTGAGAGGCTGCAGGAGATGATAGAGGAATCCGCCAGGTTGCTGGATGAGCTTCAATTGATGAACCAGTCCGGCAATAATCTGGCGCAACGGCTTGAAAGCCTTGCCGATGGATCGGCCAGCCGTAGCGCCGCGTTGCGCGAGGAAGATATTATGTGCCGCCATGAAAGGCAGGGCAGGGATGATTTTATGAGCCGGGGCAATATGGACCTGGACTCGCCGTTTTCGATTCAGGACCGTGACTTCGACCAACCCTATGAAGAATCTGTTCAGGAGTCTTCGCCCTGGGGGGACGATGAGGTGGATGTTACCGATGAAATCCCCTCCAATCTGCAAAGCCGTGCTGAAAGGGAATTGTTCGAGGCGCTGGCGCGCAACAGGAAGAAAAAATCTTCCGGCGGAGGGTTCTAGGTCATGTTTCCAGCCCGCCTGCGGATTATACCTATCCTCGTTCTTGTGGCCATGATGGCCTTTTCGTTCAGGATCGTTGAGATCGCAACGGGGTTTTCGAATCTTTCCGGCGCGGCTCTGGCCGTTGAGGAAGTTGATGCCCAGCCGCCCGAAATGCCGACTGAAGCCAAAAGTGCCCCTGCGGATGAATCCGCAAAAGGCGAGCATGCGCCGGAGGATCCTGCCAAGCCCGCGATGAAAGATTCCAGCATGGTCGGCGTTAGCGGCGATTCCGCAGAGGAGAAGAAGGCTGAGGAAAAGCCGCAGCTTACTTTTGCTGAAGAAGAAAAAGATAAGAAGGAAGATGAGCATAAAAAGGACGAGGAGCATAAAGACGAAAAGCCCACAGACTGGCAGGATGCAGGCGACTCCGATCTCGATTACACCGAAGTGCGTATGGAGCTGTTCGAGGATTTATCCAAGCGCCGCAAGGAAATCGAGAAGCAGGAGCAGGAAATGCTGACACGCGAGGCTTTGCTCCGTGCCGCCGAGAAAGAGCTGGACCGCAAATTTCAGGAAATGACCCAGCTTCGCAGCGAAATCGAATCTCTTCTTGAAAAGCAATCCCAGGAAGAGGAAAGCCGGGTCCAAAGCCTTGTCAAAATATACGAGGGTATGAAGCCCAAGGATGCGGCGCGGATATTTAATACGCTGGATCTGGACATTCTCGTGGCCGTCATGGGTAAGATGTCCGAGCGCAAGCTTTCGCCCATTCTGGCCAATATGAACGAAGAAAGGGCCAGAACCATCACCATTATGCTGGCCGAACAAAAAAAGCTTCCGTCACTGGCGGATAGCAATTAGGCCCTTAATATTTTTTGTATTATTGTGTAGACTGGCAATCGTAAGTCATGTTTTTTCTGCGTCTTTCTCTATAGTTACAATTGATTAACTATTTTCAGTTAATAATATCTGTTCGAAGAGTTTCCTCTTAACCAGTATCGGCATCGTAAGGAGAACGAAAGTGGCTGTTGATAAGAACATGAATATTCTCATCGTCGACGATTACACGACGATGCTCAGGATTATCAAAAACCTTCTGAAGCAACTGGGGTTCAACAATGTCGACGAGGCAACCGATGGGACGGCAGCTCTCGAAAAGATCAAAAACAAGGCCTACGGTCTGGTGATTTCCGACTGGAATATGGAGCCGATGACCGGGATTGAGTTGTTGAAGCAGGTGCGGAGCTCTAACGACAATTACAAGAACACACCGTTCATTATGGTGACGGCCGAGAGCAAGACAGAAAACGTTATCGCCGCCAAACAGGCCGGGGTGAACAATTACATCGTCAAGCCGTTCAACGCAGAGACTTTGAAAACGAAAATGACGGCGGTTCTGGGCGATTTCTAATTTGAGATTGGTTGATATTAAATCGGGGATTATGGGGGAGTTTTGTTATGAGCGAAGCAGCACGCAATAGCGCGGAAAATCAGGAATTTAAAAGGGATCAGGTCGTAAAGATCATCAAGTCGGTCATCAACAAGGTTGAGGCCGTTGAAGGGGTCGAGCGCGAGACGATTTACCGTGAACTCAAGAATTTGCATGACATCATCGAGGAGGCCCGCAAGGAGGTCGGTGCGGCACGCGCCGGCGACATCAGCGGCAAGCATATTCCCACGGCAACGGACGAACTGGACGAGGTGGTCAGGGCTACAGCCGAAGCTACGGGAACCATTATGGATGCGTGCGACATCATCAGCACAAAAGCCGCCGAAGCAGGCGCGCCGGGCGAAGCGATAACTACCGAAGTCATGAAAATATACGAGGCATGCTCCTTTCAGGATATTACCGGCCAGCGTATCAAAAAGGTTGTCAGTACGCTTACGGCGATTGAGGTTAAAGTCAATGCCCTGATGAAGGTTCTCGGCGAGAAAATGCCGGGGCTGCACGCCGAAGGCGATGGCGGCGATGAGGAGGATGGCCGCGTTGGCGATGCGCGTCTTCTCAACGGCCCGCAGATGAAGGATAAGGCCATAAGTCAGGCCGAAATCGACAAGCTTTTGTCGCAGTTCGATTAAGAACTCCGGCTGATTTGTTTAAATCGCGCTCCTTCGTGATGAAATAATCCTGTTATTCCTATATAATCAAGGAATCGGCTGCTGGCAGGATTCATTCTTATGGCCAATCAATTTCTCGCGTTATCGCTGTTCGTCATGCTTTTGTCGTTTTTCATCGTGATTAACGCGATGTCGAATTTCGAGGAAGCGAAGGCGCGGCCTGTCCTGCGCAGTATTTCCGTGGCATTTTCCACCAAAAGTCTGGTCGAGGAAAAGGCACCGTCTTTCGTCGATGCGCAAGGCGACAGCTATACGCAGGGTGACGCCATCGACCATGTTGAGGCCTTATTCAGGGCGCAGATTACCGGCACAGACATCACCAAAAACAGTCAGGGTACCATTATGCATATCAGGTTACCCGTGCGTTCTTTCGAGCGCGGTGTCGGCGCGGCGGGTGAAAGCGGTCTCGGCCCGGAAAAGGCCAGAAGCGGGGCGGGAGGATTTTTTCTTCCGACACTGGTTTCCCTGCTGCAGGCAAAAAAGACGGGCATTCCTTATCACATGGAGATTTTGCTGAATATCCCGCAAAATCCGGCCGAGGCGTTCAACAAAAACCCCAAGATTGTAGGCACGGCGCTAAAGCAGGCCGGCGGTTATGCCGAAAAACTTGAAGCGGCGGGGCTGCCAGCCAGGCTGGTCAATGCCGGACTCACCTTGGGCAAGGAGGGCTACGTCGATCTGTATTTCCGGCGTTACCGTCCGATCAATCCGCTTGGCGAAAGCGTAAAGCAGGAGGCTCCGGGTGAGCGATAATTCAGCGGGAAATACCACAGATAAAAATCAACCCACGATGGCATCACCGTCCGAGACGACGCTGGGGTTTTCAAGTTTCGTAAACGGAAACCGCAAGAAAGGTGCTGCGGATGAACCGGAATATATCCCGTTATGGCTTATTACTTTTGCCGATATCATGGCGTTGATGCTTACCTTTTTCGTTCTTCTTTATGCGATGGCAGAGCCAAAGCAAGAGGAATGGTCGGACATGACCGCCGCCCTCAATAGCGAGTTCAATAAATTCTACAGTTCAGGCAAAGATGCAGGGCAGCAGGACACCATCAATATCGAAAAGCTGGATTACAGTTCGGCGCTCGACCTTGAGTATTTGCAGGCGCTCGTGACACAGCTTGTCGAGGGTGAGAGCATTCTACAGGACATTGTCCTGATCCCGCAGGAAGACCGCCTTATTGTGTCCCTGCCCAACGATCTTCTGTTCGATTCCGGCAAGGCCGATATCAAGGACAAGGGCCGCCGGGCGCTGTTTACGCTTGGCGGGGCGCTCTCGCGCATCAAGAACAGGATCGAGGTTATCGGCCACACCGATCCGAGACCGATCCAGAACGAAACGGGCGAGTTTTCTTCCAACTGGGAATTATCTTTGGCCCGGGCGACCCGCGCGGCGGCGGTTCTTGAAAATGTGGGTTATCGCCGCCCTATTACGGTGCGCGGTCTTTCAAGCGCCCGCTATGATGAATTGCCACCCGAAATCGGCGAGGAAAAACGCCTTGATCTGGCCCGGCGGGTGGATATCGTCATCATGGAAGACGATGGGTCAAACCGTACAATTCTGGAATTGCAGCAGTAAGATTTTATCCTGTTATCGAAACTGTATGGAATGGTTGTGACTGCCTTGTTTTGGGCGCTGGTGAAACCTCGAGAATCTGGCTATTGTCTTTCCATGGCTCGCATTTTTCTGCTGACGGTTTTGTGTGCGGTATTGCCGGTATTTGGCGCGTTTGCGCAGGATGCCCTGCGCGTGCGCGCCGGCGAGCATGAAGGCTATTCCCGCCTTGTGTTCGATTTCGACCAAAGCATGGAATATGAATCCGACACAGCGACGCCGGGCAAGCTTGTCCTGAGCTTCAAGGGCGATGCGGCTGTCAATACGGCGGGCATTGCGGTGGATTCTATCTCAAACATCCAGGGCTTCGATGTCCTTTCGCAAAAGCCGTTGAAAATTTCGGTCGGTATCCCAGAGGGCAGCCGGACAAGGAGCTTTCGCGCTGGACCGCGCCTCGTGGTCGATATCTACGATCCGCCCGGCGGCAAGCCGAAGTCGGAATTTGAGGTATCGGGCGCAAGCGCTGTGCCCGAGCCGACACCAGAGCCGGTGCCTGAGCCTAATGTTGCCGTAGCAATGCCGCCGCCTGTGGTTGAAGAAAAAAAGCCGGAGCCGGAAGTCAAACACGAACCTGAGCCTGCGTCCGTGCTGGAACCTGTGCATGAACCTGAAGCCGCGCCTGCTGCGATCTCTGCTGAAGTTGCTGTTGCCGAAGAACACACTGAAGAGCATGAGAAGGAAGAGCCACCACAGCAAGTTGCCGAGGCTTTACCCCCGCCGCCCACCAACCTTGAAGCGGCGAGCGAAGGCGCGGCCGTTCCGCATGTCATCACCATCACATCGACCAAGAGCGTGGGCGTGACGGTCTTCGACAATAACGGCGAATTGTGGCTGGTGACGGACAAGAACGAATTTTATCTCAAGCCGCAGGTCAACGGGCCGACTCCTGAAATCTTTCCGCCGTTCAAAGAACAAAAGATTGATGGCGGCTTGGCCTATGCGACGAAGGTGCCGAGCGGGATGAAGGCACGCGGGCAGGGCGGCGGGCTTTTGTGGCGGATCGTGGTTTCCGGCGAATCGAATCAGTCAACCCCTTCCGAGCCGGTGCGCAAGATACCCAATCCCAAGGCCGTGCGCGGCGGGACGCTGGTCTGGCCGTTTGAGGAGCCGGGGCAGGTCATGAAATTCACCGATGCCGTTTCGGGCGACAC
>DIHF01000025.1:44798-49918 GCA_002420015.1 Micavibrio sp. UBA5703 | reverse complement strand
GATTTTGACATGCTGGCCTCTCACGCGGGGCTCGCGATCCGTCCCAAAGTCGATGATCTTGAGGTCAAGGTCACAGAGTATGGCGTTGAGGTTACGCGTCCCGGCGGTCTGGCGATTGCTTCTGAAACGTTGCTGGCGATGTCGCATGAGAAAGAGAAGCCACCGGAAGAGGGGGGCGAGGATGAAAAAGGTCAAAAGAAGGAAAAGAAAAAGAGCACGGCGCCGCGCATATACAGTTTTTCCGAATGGCGTATGGGCGGCCTTGATGTGCTCGATCAGAATAAAACCGTGATGCTCGGCAAAATGAATGGGATGCCCGAAGGAGAGAAGCTTGAGACGCTTTTGATTCTGGCTCGCATGCATCTGGCGAACGGACGGGCGGCCGAGGCCCTGGGCTTTATCAGCTTCGCACAGGAAGAAATGCCGGAGCTTGAATCTAACCCGGATTTTCTGGCGCTGCGCGGCGCGGCCAATGTCATGAACGGCGACAGCGAGGAGGCTTTTAACGAGTTGTCCATTGATGCGCTCAAACCCTATGAGGAAGTGAATTTCTGGCGTGCCGCCGCCCTTGCCGATCTTGGCGACTGGCAACAGGCCTACGAGATCATGCCTGTCGCTCTCGACCCGTTATACGATTATCCCGAGGCGGCGCGCACGCGGCTGGTTCTGGCTCTGGCGGAGATTGCCTTGCGCGGCGGCAATATCGATCTGGGCGATGATCTTCTGGATATTGTCAATGGCGACAAGAAAATACTTGCGCCGCCGTTTCTGGCGGCCTTGCAATATCTTCAGGGCGAATCTTTCCGTCAGGCCGGGCAGACGGATGAAACCAAAAAGATATGGAAGAAACTGGTTGAAGGGCCAGACGATCTTTACCGCGCCAAGGCCGGGCTGGCGCTGACCCGGCTTCAGGTGCAGGAGGGCGATATCAAGCTCGACAAGGCCATCGACAATCTCGAGCGCCTTCGCTACGCATGGCGTGGCGATCAGCTTGAGGCCAGTATTTCCTATTGGCTCGGGCGCACTTATTTCGATGCCAAGGACTATATCAAGGGGCTGACCATCATGCGCGATGCCACGGCCTATTCGGCGGGCACCCAGCTCGGCAAGCGTATCACCGAGGAAATGACGCAGGCTTTCACCGATCTTTTTATCGGGCCGCATCTGAACGATGTTTCGCCGCTGGATGCCGTGGCGCTGTATGAGCAGTTCGGCGAGTTGACCCCGGCAGGCGCCGATGGCGACAAAGTCGTCGAGATGCTGGCCGAGCGTCTGGTGCAGGCCGATCTGCTCGACCGGGCGGGGGATCTGCTCCAGAACCAGATTGAGCACCGCCTGAGCGGCGATGACGCGGCCCGCGTATCGGTTCGTCTGGCGGCCATTCGCCTGCTGGCGGCGCAACCGGTCAAGGCCATCGTCGCGCTGGACAAGGCGGAGGGTATCTTGAAAAGCTTGCCGCCCGAGACTGCAACGCCAGCGCGCTATAACGAGATTTCCCTTTTGCGTGCCCGTGCCTACTCACAGGATAAAAAGCCCGATCTGGCGCTGGCCGTTCTGAAGGGGATGGAACGCACCCAGGATGTCAACCGCCTGCGCGCCGACGTCGCGTGGAAGGCCGCTTATTGGGACGATGCGGCGGAGGCACTGGGCGATGTCATCCTTGACCGCGATATATCCCTGACACGGCCCCTGAATGAAGAGGACGCAACTTTTATCCTTCACCATGCCATCGCGCTCAATCTGGCCAGCGACCGCATCGCCCTTGCGAATATGCGCGAGAAATACGCCGATGCGATGCTGCAAACGGAAAAGTCACGGATGTTCGAGGTCGTCACGCGCCCACGCCAGAATGCCGCCCTTGCCGACCGCGACACGCTGCTCAGCATCGTGTCGGAAGTTGATATGTTTAAGGGATTTTTGGATTCCTACAAGGGTTCGCAGACGCCTTCCAACTAAGAGGAAGATTACGGACCTGTGCCGGGGACGGCAGGGGCAAGGCTGGGGGTGGGGACGCTTTCAAACCCCTGGATCAGCGATCCGGCGATCAGGTACCAGCCATCGACCAACACGAAAAAGATGATCTTGAAGGGCAGGGAGATCGTCACGGGCGGCAGCATCATCATCCCCATCGACATCAGGATCGCCGCCGTCACAAGGTCGATAATCAGAAACGGCAGGAACAGCATAAACCCGATTTCAAAGGCGCGGCGCAGCTCGGAAATCATAAAGCCCGGAATGATGACCTGCAGCGGGATGGCGTCGGCGTTTTCGAACGGGCCTTGCTTGCTGAAATTGGCGAATAGTTCAAGATCCTGTTCCCGCACATGCTTGAGCATGAAGGCGCGGAAAGGTGCAATACCCTTGTTGAACGCCTCGATTTCGTCGATCTGTTCGGCCATCAGGGGCTTGACAGCTTCGTTGTAGGCAACCTCGAAGGTCGGCGCCATGATGAAGAACGTCAGGAAAAGCGCGAGTGAAATCATCACCGTGTTGGGCGGCGTTTGCTGGATGCCGATGGCCGTGCGCAGGAACGAAAGCACCACGATGATGCGTGTAAAACTGGTCATCATGATGAGGATAGAGGGCGCGAGCGAGAGGATCGTCAGGATCGCAACGAGCTGGATCACGCGGCCCGATACGGTTCCGGTGCCATCGCCGCCAAGATCGAGGGAGATATTCTGTGCCAGCGCCTCATGCCCCGCCAGAATGCACAGCGTCACAAATGAAGTCAGCGCGAGTGCGAGACAGGCTTTGGTGAGGGACAATTTTTTTGCGCCTCGCAATGACGGTCTAATCATTTTTATTTTCATCTGGCTTTATATCCGTTTCGACAACAGTTTCCCCGTTTGGCCCCAGAATGACAAGATGCTCCTTGTCGTCGCGGCGCAGGATCACGGCGCGGTGGCGCGCATCCAGCGGCAGGGATTCGACAATCCCAAGACGCCGTTTGGCAGAGTTTGCCGGGCTTATTCCTGTGGATAATCCCAGCCGCTTAAGCGCATAAGCCAGCCCGCCCATCAGCGCCAGCACGAAGGCGAGGGCAAGAACAAGGCGCAAAATCTGGGGAAGTTCGGATTCCATTATTTTACCCCTGGCCGCTTTGGAGTTTTTGCTGATATTCGTTCAGCGCCGTGGCCAGTTCATCCAGCCTGCCGATCATGGTGGCCATCAACGGCTGGACATAGGATTGTACCTGCGGCTCGGCGGCTTCGATATCGGCGCAAAGTCCGGCAACGCGCCCGTCGAGTTGTGAAAGGTCCGGCATTTCGTCGTTGCGCACTTTTACGAGCGCCTCCTCGACGAAAACCGTCAGTTCGTGGAAACGTTCCTCGTAGTTTTGCCCGGCGTTTGTATCACTGCTCATTCCTTTTCATTCATAGCATTATCCAGCAGTGCATCAAAAGGATTTGGCGCGCCGTTGGCACGGTAGACATAAGCCAGTATCTCGGCCACCGCCATGAAAGCCTCGCTCGGGATGGGGGAGTCGATTTCGAACTGTGCCAGCATTTCCGCCAGTTCGCCGTCCTCGCGCACGCGGATTCCATTGTCAAAAGCCAGTTGCAGGATCTTCTCGGCAATTTTTCCCCGTCCGGCAGCGGTAATACGCGGAATTTCGGGCCTTTTATCGGATTCTTTAAGCGCGACGGCAACCTGTCTTTTGGGAATTTTCCCTGTATTTGAACCACTTAGCGGAGTTTTCCCGCCGTTTTCATCGTCATTATCGTAAAGATCTACCACTGGCACACTTCCTGCATTTGTTCCAACAGGTGGGTTCAAAAAAGGTATCTAACCATGACTACAGAAAATCTGGCTCTTTTTAAAGCCCTTGGCGCAAAAATGGATTATCTCAACATGCGCCAACGCATTATCGCGCAGAATATCTCCAACGCCGATACGCCCAAATACAAGCCGCAGGATTTGCTGCCGGTCGATTTCGGTAAGGTATTAAAAGATGTTACGGCGCAGGGGACTCAGTCGGTTTCTCTGGAAACCACGAAGCCCAACCATATGCCGCCGCCGAACGATATCCCGGAAGCGCAGGAGCGCAAGCAGAAGGAAGTATACGAAGTCGCGCCGGTGGGGAATGCCGTGATTATGGAAGAGCAGCTTATCAATTCTAACCAGACCATCGCCGATTACAACCTGATGACCAGTCTTTACCAAAAGAATGTCGGGTTGATTCGCACGGCGCTGGGCGTCAGGTAAGGAGGGTAAACTATGGGATCGGAACTTCTTAACGCGATGCAAATTTCCGCCATGGGCATGAGGGCTCAGGGCGAGCGGATAAGGGTCATTACCGAGAACGTCGCCAACGCCGACACGGCGGCCGGCACGCCGAACGAAGATCCTTACAGGCGGCAGGTCATCACCTTTAAAAACGAACTGGACCGCAAAAAGGGCATTAATCTGGTCGAGGTCGACCAAATCAGCGAGGACAGAAAAACGGATTTTCCTGTGAAATTCATGCCCGATCATCCGGGCGCGGACGCAAACGGCAATGTGAAGCTGCCTAATGTGGATATGATGATCGAGATCATGGACGCCCGCGAGGCGCAGAGAAGTTATGAGGCCAATCTCGGGATGATCGAGCAGTCGCGCTCGATGATGCTGCGGACGATTGATATGTTGCGTAATTAGGATAATGTTGTTGCGAAAGCGAGAGCATCTCAATCTGCATTTCCCGCGCAAGCGGGAATCTTAAGGGGGTAGCTTAAAAAGATCCCCGCTTTCGCGGGGAATGCAGGTAAGCTAAACTTTGGGTAAAGGAGTCGGAAATGCCTGTTGATAAAATCATCGATCCAAATATAGCAGCCAACGCTTATGGTAAGACCTCGAGTATTGGCAGCAAGGGCGTATCCGGCGGCGACGACGAAGGCATCTCTTTTTCCGATTTTCTTAAGCAAACCGCCCGCAACACCCTCGACACCTTAAAGGCCGGCGAAACCATGAGCGCCAAGGCCGTGACCGGCGCAGCCGATGTGACCGATGTGGTGAATGCCGTGACCTCGGCGGAGCTCACGCTCCAGACCGTCGTGGCCATCCGCGACAGGCTGATTTCGGCGTATCAGGATATTATGCGGATGCCGGTTTAGTGATTTGGTGATTTGGTGATTTGGTGA
>DIHF01000025.1:6823-44550 GCA_002420015.1 Micavibrio sp. UBA5703 | reverse complement strand
GTGATTTGGTGATTTGGTGATTTAATGGGGACGTATCCAAATTACTAAAACACTAAATTACAAACATGAACGACACCGAAGTTATCGAAACCGCCAGACAGGCACTCATCATTTCCATCGAAATCGGCGCGCCGGTTTTGGTGGTGGGGCTTGTGGTCGGCGTGGCGATTGCACTGGTGCAGGCGCTGACGCAGGTTCAGGAAATCACGCTCGTTTTCGTTCCCAAGATCCTTGCGATATTTCTGGCGCTGTTTTTCTTCCTGCCCTTCATGATGACGCGGCTTGTGGTGTTCATGGAATCGCTCGCCGACCGCATGATCGGTTTGGGGTAGTTTTTAACCACGAATGGACACGAATAAACACGAATGATCGTCATCCCGGAAAATGCGCAGCATTTATCCGGGACTTGTGCCGCCGCAGGTCCCATCGGCATAAACCCCGGATCAAGTCCGGGGTGACGGATGAAGGGATGTCATGGTAAAGAAACAAACATGATTGAACAATTTCTTGTCACCGGGGTTTTTGCTTTTATCCTGACATTCGTGCGTATTGGCAGCGCGGTGATGATTATGCCGGGTCTTGGCGATTCCTTTGTGCCGGGGCGCATTCGTCTGCATCTGGCGCTGGCGCTCACGCTGGCGTTGTTTCCGCTGCTTATGCCGCTGATGCCCGTGCCGATTCCGGTAACGGGCAAACTCATCGTCCTTATTACGATGGAATTTATTGTTGGCGTATTCTTCGGCACCATCGCCCGGATTTTCATGACGGCGCTCGACACCGCCGGGATGATTATCTCGCTGCAATCGGGCCTGGCCAACGCGCAGCTTTTTAACCCGTCGCTGGCCGCGCAAGGGTCGCTGATGGGGGCGTTTTTGTCGGTGACGGGCGTGGTCGTTTTGTTCACGACGAATTTGCATCACCTTTTGATTATAGGTGCGCTGGAGAGTTACCAGCTTTTTCCCATCGGCGAGATCCCGGATACGGGTTCGATGGCCGATCTGATGGCACGTACCATTTCGGCGAGTTTCAGCATAGGTTTGAAAATTGCCGCACCGTTCGTCGTCATTACGCTGCTGATTTATGTCGGTATGGGCGTGCTGGCGCGTCTGATGCCGCAGGTGCAGGTGTTTTTGCTGGCGATGCCGGTGCAGATATTGATCTCGCTTGCAACGCTGGCGCTGGTGCTTTCGGCAATTCTGGCGTTCTGGCTTGCCAGTTTCCGCGACGGCATGGTTTTCTTCCTGAGCGGCGGAGGGTAGGGGTATATGGCCGAAGAACAACCCGACGATTCCCAGAAGACCGAAGAACCCACCCCCAAAAAGATCGAGCAGATGCGCAAGAAGGGGCAGGTCGCCCTTTCGCGTGAGGTCAATAACTGGGTGATGCTGCTGGCCGGGACGATTTTGATTGCCGCTTCCGCCGATGCCGTGCTGGGCGATCTCAGGGAAGTTCTCAAGGCCTATGTCGAGCACTCCCACGACTTCCCGCAGACGCCCGGCGGATTGCATATTGTTTTGGGTGAGGCATGCAAAAAGATTCTCGGTATTCTGGCGCTGCCCTTTATTGTCCTGATGGCGGCGGCTTTTCTGGGTCCGTTCGTGCAGGTGGGGCCGCTTTTCGCGCCCGAGCTGATCAAGCCCGATATCGGCAAAATATCGCCGATCAAGGGTTTTTCGCGCCTGTTTTCGCGGCGCTCGCTGGTTGAGTTCGTCAAGGGGATCGCAAAGATCGTGGTTGTGGGTACTGTCGGCACCATCATCATCACTCCCTATTACGGGCAGATGGAGCACTTTATCGGTATGGAAATGCCCGTGCTTATGAACGAGATTCAGGAGCTTGTTCTTAAGCTGATGATCGGGATGCTGGTTGCGCTTTTGATTATCGCGGTGATCGACCTTGTTTATCAGCGCATGGAGAATTACAAGAAAATGCGCATGACCAAGCAGGAGCTCAAGGACGAATACAAGCAGGCCGAGGGTGACCCGCACGTCAAGGCAAGGCTGCGGCAACTACGTTCCGAAAAGGCGCGCCAGCGCATGATGCAGGCGGTCCCGAGCGCCGATGTCGTCATCACCAACCCGACGCACTATTCAATTGCCCTCAAATACGATCCCGATGCCATGGAGGCACCGCGCTGTGTTGCCAAGGGCGTTGACGAACTGGCGCTTCGTATCCGTGAAGTGGCCAAGGAGAACAATGTCGAGCTGTATGAAAACAAGCCACTGGCCCGTGCGCTCTATGATACGGTCGATGTCGATGAAATAATCCCGGCCGAGCATTACAAGGCGGTTGCCGAGGTTATATCTTATGTCTTCCGCCGCAAGGGCAAGTTGCATTAGATTTTCCCGTAAATACTGTTGTTTTTCAGGCTTTTGTGGCATAATCGCCGGATGAAACTCGACAACGCGGCGTTTATCGCCCGCCACCACAAGGGAGCCGGAGCGGCTTCGCAGCCCGCCAAAAACAGAAACCGCTACGGAGGGTTTCTGGCCATCATGGCGCTGTGCCTGAATATCGGCATTTTCTTTTTTATCACGACCATCACACGGCTTGATGAAATGACCATCGTGATGATGGCGATGTCGTTCTTGTTGCTGATTTTAACCGTGTATGTCATTCACCGTTCCTATTCCATATATGCCGAGCAGGAGCACGAGCTTGGCCTTCTTAAGGAAGTGATGGAAGGTTCCCGCGCGGCGCGCCTGATAACTGATGCCGCCGACAATATCGTTTATGCCAATGAGAAATTTGCCGAGCTTTGCGGCACGCTGGGGCCTCCGGAATATAAGACCTTGATAAAGCTTTTTCAAAGTAGCGAGGAAGCCTCGGCACATTTTCGCCTGCTGGCCGATCAGGCGCATAGAGGGCTTAGCGATTCCATTGAGCTGTTTTCCAACGATGAGCGCCGCGCCGGGTGGTATACGGTTACCGCTCAGCCCGTTCCCGGCTTTGGCGAATTTATTCACTGGCGTATCGAGGATGTCACCGAAAAACATACGGTCGACCGCGCTATCCGCGAGGAGCGCGAAAAGCTGATCGACTTTACCGACAACGCGCCGGTGGGCTTTTTCTCGCTCGATGAGAATGGCCGTTTCATTTTTGCCAACGCCACGTTTGCGCGCTGGGTCGGCGACGATCTGCGGCTTTTGCTGAGGCAGGGCACTTTGCACACCTATCTGCTCGAGCCGCCGAAAAACGCCGCGCCTTACGATCTGGTTGACAAGGGCGGACGTCGTCAGGTGGTCGAGGTCAAGATGAAGGGGCCGGCCGGGAAGGTCTTTCTGGCCGCGATCAATCAGGTCGTCGTCAAGGAAGAAGGCGTTCGCGTGCGTACGCGGGCCGTGGTCAACGACATGACCTCCGAGCGCGAGATGTACAAGGCGCTTCAGGCTTCCGAGGACCGCTTCCAGAGGTTTTTCGAAGAAGCGCCGCTGGGTATCGTTTTGATCGATCAAAAGGGTGTTATTAAGGATTGCAACAGCGAGTTTGCATCCATGCTGGGTTCTGGCATCGGCGAGGTTGAAGGTAAGAACGTCAAAGATTTCGTCAGGGACGACGATGTACAAAACCTTGGTGTTGCCGTCGATCAGATCATGCAGGGGCGGGAAACCAAAGCGCCGCTTGAAATTACGTTGCGCGGCAGCGGCAAGGACGTGATCGCGCAAATGCACGGTCGCCGCTTCAAGGAAAGCGACAGCACCGTTTTGCACTTTATCGACCTTACGGCGCAGAAATCGCTGGAGGCGCAGTTCGTACAGTCGCAGAAAATGCAGGGCATCGGCCAGCTTGCGGGCGGCATCGCGCACGACTTCAACAATCTTTTGACCGCCATCATCGGTTTTTGCGATTTGCTGCTGCTGCGTCACAAGCCGGGCGATCCGTCCTTTGCCGACATCATGCAGATCAAGCAGAACTCGAACCGCGCCGCCAATCTGGTGCGCCAGCTTCTGGCGTTTTCGCGTCAGCAGACCTTGCGTCCGAAGGTGCAGGACATTACCGACATCCTGACTGAGCTTTCGCATCTTCTGCGCCGCCTGATCGGTGCCAATATTGAGCTTAACCTTGTGCACGGGCAGGATCTCGGGCTGGTCAAGGTCGACGAGGGTCAGATGGAGCAGGTGTTCATCAATCTGGCCGTCAACGCGCGCGATGCGATGGAAGGCGGCGGCAAGCTGACGATCTCCACCGAGAACTTCACCAATAAAAAGCCTAAGGATCTGGGGGCGGAGGAAATGCCGGTTGGCCACTGGATACATATTAAAGTCACCGATACCGGTACGGGCATGACCAAGGAAGTCATGGATCGCATTTTCGAGCCGTTCTTTACAACCAAAGAGGTCGGGCACGGAACGGGCCTCGGGCTGGCGACCGTTTACGGCATTATCCGCCAGACGGGCGGTTATCTGCATGTCGAAAGCCAGCCGGGGATGGGTGCTGCTTTCTCTATATACCTGCCGCGCTCGAACGAGGCTGAAGACGAGGATGCCGGGGAGGAAATGGTTCAGGAAGAAAAATCCCAGGACCTGACCGGGACCGAGCGCATTTTGCTGGTCGAGGACGAGGACGCCGTGCGCACATTCTCCCAGCGCGCCATGGCCAACAAGGGCTACGAGGTTCTGGCCGCCGATTGCGGGGAGGCAGCGCTCCAATTGCTCGAAAAAGAAAAGAGCAAGCCGATCGACCTTTTAATTACCGACGTGGTGATGCCCAACATGGACGGGCCGACACTGGCGCAGCGGGTGCGACAGACTAACCCCGCGCTCAAGATCATCTTTATCTCGGGCTATACCGAAGACCGCCTCAAAAACCATATGGGCGAAAACATCTATTTCCTGCCCAAACCCTTTACGCTCAAACAACTGGCGGAAAAGGTGAAAGAGGTGCTGGAAGAATAATTTTGTTCTTATCTTGTTCTTTTCCCTTGACGTATAGAACAAATCAGGTACATTGATGTGCATAAGGCCCTGCAAACACGTCGAATCGTTTGCGCAAGCGGCCTCAACTATGCAAAGAAAGGGGAACTATCATGTCCGTCACGCCACTCAGAGCAGGGGATTTCATGAATTCACAAAACGCCGCCGATAAGGAAAAAGCGCTTAGCGCTGCGCTCTCACAAATTGAAAAAGCCTTTGGCAAAGGTTCGATCATGAAGCTGAATGGCGAGCACAACCCGATGCAGGTCGAGGCCATCTCGACCGGGTCGATCGGGCTGGATATTGCGCTGGGGATCGGCGGTGTGCCGCGTGGACGGATTGTTGAAATTTACGGGCCGGAAAGCTCGGGGAAAACGACGCTGGCGCTCCAGATCATTGCCGAGGCGCAAAAACAGGGTGGTACCTGCGCCATTGTCGACGCCGAACACGCGCTCGATCCCGGCTACGCCAAAAAGCTGGGCGTCAATATCGACGATCTTCTGATTTCCCAGCCCGATGCGGGCGAACAGGCGCTCGAAATTGCCGACACGCTGGTGCGCTCCGGGGCGCTGGATGTGATGGTCATCGACTCCGTGGCGGCGCTGGTGCCGCGCGCTGAACTTGAAGGGGAGATGGGTGATTCCCATGTTGGCCTTCAGGCGCGTCTGATGAGCCAGGCCCTGCGCAAGTTGACCGGATCGATTTCGCGTTCGCGTACGACCGTTATCTTCATTAACCAGATCCGTATGAAAATCGGCGTGATGTTCGGCTCGCCCGAAACGACGACCGGGGGCAATGCGTTGAAATTCTATTCTTCCGTGCGTCTCGATATCCGCCGGATCGGTCAGATTAAAGAAAAAGAAGAAGTCGTCGGCAACCAGACCCGCGTCAAGGTTGTCAAAAACAAGATGGCCCCGCCGTTCCGTCAGGTCGAATTCGACATTATGTACGGGCAGGGTATTTCTAAAATGGGCGAACTCATTGATCTTGGCGTGGCCGGCAACCTCGTCGAAAAATCTGGCGCGTGGCTTTCCTACGACGGCCAGCGCATCGGGCAGGGTCGCGAAAATGCCAAAACGTTTTTACAGGAAAACCCCGAAATAGCGGCGAAGCTCGAAAAGCAGATCCGCGCCAATGCGGGCCTTGTGGCCGAAGCCATGCTTTCGGGTCCGGAAGAAGCGGCTGCCGCCGCCGAGGAGGCTTCGGAGGACGTCGCCAACGACGAACGCCCCAAGGGCAAAGGCAGCAAGAAGGCGGGCTAGGAATAGCCTGATATATAGGACCTTTGAAGGCAAAACTATTACGCAAGCATAAGCACAGGCCGGGCCGCGCACCCGGCCAGATCGAAGCGCCGGAGGGCGCAGTACCCTCCGTTGTCACGATGTTCGCCTATGACCTTGACAGGCTGGAGGAGGTGCAGGGACCGTCCCCCGACAAGATCAGGGAGTTGCTGAAAAACTGGCCGCTGGTCTGGGTCAATGTCAGCGGTCTGGCGGATGTCGGGCTGATCGAGGAAATCGGCAAGATTTTTGAAATTCATTCGCTGGCTATGGAAGATATTCTGCATATCCCTCAGCGCGCCAAGGTCGATGAGTTCGAGAATTGCCTGTTTGCCGTTTTCCGGATGGCCACGCCGGATGGCGGCTCTTATACGCTGGAGCAGATGTCTATGCTGTTCGGCAGGAATTTCGTTCTGACGTTTCAGGAGCGTCCCGGAGATATTTTCGATCCTGTGCGCGAGCGTATCCGCAAAGGGCGTGCCAAGATGTCAAAGGCTGATTACCTTGCCTATGCGCTGCTGGATGCCGTGATCGACGGATATTTTCCCGTTATGGAGCACTATAACGATAAACTTGATGCGCTTGAGGAAGGTATATTAACAAAACCCGTTCAGGAGCATGTCCGCCGTGCTCACAAGATCAAGCGCGAACTTCAGATCTTGCGCCACTGCATCTGGCCGCTGCGTGAATCGGTTGCGAATATGAAGAACGGCGAGAATGAATTCGTTTCCTCGGACACGCAGGTTTTTTTGCGCGATTGCCAGGATCACGTCATTCAGGTTCTGGATATTCTGGACAGCTACCGCGAGCGCGTTTCGGGCCTGACCGATCTTTATCAGTCCACGATCAATATGAGAATGAACGAGGTCATCAAGGTTTTGACAATCATTACGACGATCTTTATGCCGCTCAGTTTCCTTGCCGGGATTTACGGCATGAATTTTGATACATCTTCGCCCTACAACATGCCGGAACTGGGCGCGCCGTTTGGTTACCCGGTATTGCTGGCAGTAATGGCCGCGACTGCGCTGGGTATGCTGATCTATTTCAGGCGCTTGGGCTGGCTGGGCAACGGCGACAACAAAAAGCGCTAGCTTTTTGTCGTTTTTAAAAGCCGCTGGCGCTGTTTGCTCCAGTCGCGCTTTTTGATGGTTTCGCGCTTGTCGTAGGCTTTCTTGCCTTTGGCAAGGCCGATCTCGATTTTCGCCAGCCCGCGCCCGTTGAAAAACAGCCGCAGCGGGATGACCGTGTAGCCCTCGCGCTGCACCGCGCCGAGCAGTTTGTTCATCTCTTTCTTATGCAGCAGAAGTTTGCGCGGGCGCTTGGGTTCGTGCTGGAGGCTGGGGCCGGCCTGCGGGTATTCGGGGATATGCAGGTTGAAGATCCAGATTTCCCGGCCCTTCGGCCCGACATGGGCCTCTTTGATCGTGCAATGGCCCATGCGCAGGGATTTGACTTCCGTCCCGGTCAGCATGATCCCGGCCTCGAATTTTTCCTCGATCGTGTAATCGTAAAACGCGCGCCTGTTATCGGCCACTGTCGCGTTGGTCGATATCATGCCCGATTTTTTGTCTTTTTTCTTTTTTGTCATAGTTTAACCACAGAGTTCGCAGAGTATTTGTAGTCTCCTGAAAAAATAACAATCCAGATTTGTCATTTCGACGACTGAAAGGAGGAGAAATCTCATGAGATTTCTCACCCCGCTGCGCAGGGTTCGAAATGACAAAAAGGAGAGTACCTTTTCAAAAGAAAAGCAAAAGTGCTCCGTGAACTCATTCTAACTCTACGTTCTCCGTGGTTAAAAGCAATTTAGCCGCGTGCGGCGGATTTGCCGCCGGTTTTGGGCATAAGTCCGGCATGGGCGATGGCGGCGTCGACGGCCTTGCGGGCGCTGGCGGTGGCGGGGAGCAGCGGCAGGCGGACCTCGTCCGTGCAAAGCCCCAAAACGCTGGCCGCGTATTTCACGGGAACCGGGTTGGGCTCAACAAACAGCGCCTTGCCGAGCGGTGCGAGGGCATCGCGGATATCGGTGAAGGTTTTAAGGTCGTCCTCGAACCAGGCGTTTTGCAGATTCGCGCAGGCCGCAGGCGCAATATTGGAAACCACCGAAATCACGCCGTGGCCCCCCTGGGCCAGCATGGCGGGGGCGGTGATGTCGTCGCCTGAAAGCTGGCAGAAATCAGGACCGCAGCGCCGCGCCGTTTCGGGCGGGCGGGACAGGTCGCCGGCGGCGTCCTTGACGCCCACAATGCGCGGCAATTCAGACAGGCGCGCCATCGTGTCGGCGTTCATGTCGATGACACAGCGGCCCGGAATATTATAAATAATGATCGGGATATCCACAGCTTCGTGAATGGCTTTGAAATGCTCGTACATCCCATCCTGCGTGGGCTTGTTATAGTACGGCGTAACGATCAGAGCCGCGTCCGCCCCGGATTTCTTTGCGTGCTGCGTAAGCGATATGGCTTCCCGCGTCGAATTCGAGCCGGTTCCGGCAATTACGGGAACTCTTTTCTTGACGATTTCAACGCAACGCTTAACAATGGCCATATGTTCTTCATGAGACAAAGTCGGAGACTCGCCCGTCGTGCCGCAGGGAACAAGGCCGTGAATGCCTTGTTCGACTTGCCATTCTACCAGATGGTCGAATGCAGGCCAGTCGATTTCCCCGTTTTTAAACGGTGTGATCAGAGCAGTAATGGCACCTTTAAACATGGCAATCCTCGTGGGTTCAAATTGGGCCAGACTATATATTCATTAGGCCTGAAAAGCAAGAAACCCATTGTTTTTGGGCTTTTTCTTTGTGCCTTGGTAATGGGGATCGCAACGGCTTCGGCTCAGGAGGCGACCGCGCCGCGCCTCCAGACGCAAAGCCAGAGATCCAATACCATCGAGGCCGTGCAGGCCTATAATCAGGGCAAATGGCAGCTTGCCGAGGAAAAAATCCGCCAGACGCATGACCCGCTCGCGGCCAAGCTGTTTCACTGGCTGATTTTCACAAAAGGGCCGAAAGAAGGCTGGAGCGATGCCAAGTTTGTGCGTCTGACTCATTTCATCCGCCAGAATCCCGACTGGCCCGGTATTCGTAATCTGCGCCTGAAAGCCGAGAGTAAAATGCCCGATGGTCAGCCGCCGCAGGATGTCGTGGCGTGGTACACCGACTTTGAGCCGCTGACGGCGACGGGAATGGATCGTTATCTTGCCGCCCTGATCGCCACCGGGCGCAAGGCCGATGCGAAGAAATATCTTTCCGACTGGTGGTCCAGCGACACATCTATGTCGAGAGAGGAGCAGCGGGGAATTTACAACCGTTATGGTGGCTTGCTCGGCAGGGACGATCACAGAAAGCGGATGGATGCTCTTTTATATGCAGGGCACTATCAGAATGCCCGCGCCGTGGCGGGGGTTCTGGGCAATGGATATCCTGAACTCGCAGAGGCGCGCATTGCGCTGGCCGGGCAAAAGGGCGCGGGGATAAATGCGTTACTGGCCAAGGTGCCGCAGCGCCTCCAGAGCGATCCGGGATTGCTGTATGAACGTCTGCGCTGGCGCCGCCGCAACAAGGACGATGTCGGCGCGATGGAGATTTTGCACAACGCCCCCGATGCCGACGATGTTCTGAACGCCGAAGACTGGTGGCAGGAGCGCCACATCATCATCCGCCGCATGATGGAAAGGCGCAGTTTCGAAAGCGCCTATCTGCTGGCCACCGAGCACGGCCAAAGCGAGGGAATGTCCTATGCGCAGGCGGAGTGGATGGCGGGATGGCTGGCCTTGCGGTTTTTGCACAAGCCCGAGGAAGCGCTGAAGCGTTTTGAAGCTCTGTACGAGAAGGTCGAAACGCCGATCAGCAGGTCCCGCGCCGCGTACTGGGCAGGGCGGGCGACAAAGGAGCTTGGGCAGGCAGAGGCGAGCGAGGCTTGGTATCAAAAGGCCGCTGCACTCAGGACCACATATTACGGGCAGCTTGCCGCCGGGGAACTGTCGCTGGAGAACAAATTGCCCAGTGCGGCCCCACCCACGATAACAGCCGAAGATAAGTACGCTTTTGACAGTTCGGAGCTCGTGCAGGCCGCGCGTATTTTGCACAGTGCCGGAATGCGTCATGAAGCCAGCCAGTTTATACAGGCTTTTGTAAAGAAGGAGGCAACGCCCAAAGGTTACAGATATGCCGCAGAAATGGCGGCCGATATGGAGCAGTATCGCGATGCCATCCGTATCGCCAAGGACGCGACGAAGGAGGGCATGTTTCTTACGTCGCAATCTTATCCTGTGATTGCCAAACATTTGCAGGGTGTTCCCGTCGAATGGTCGCTGGTGCATGCCCTGATCCGTCAGGAGAGCATGTTCGATTTCGACGCCGTCAGCCCGGCAGGGGCGCTGGGACTGATGCAGATCATGCCCGCCACGGCCAAAGAAGTGGCGCGCAAGAAGGGGATATCCCACAGCACGGACCGCCTGACGCGGGATCCGTCGCATAATATTCGGCTTGGCACGGCCTATCTCGACCAGATGCTTGATCGGTTTAACGGCTCATATGTTTTGGCCATTGCGGCCTACAACGCCGGGCCGGGGCGCGTCGATCAGTGGATCGAAACTTTCGGCGATCCGCGTACGGGCGCAGTCGATATGGTGGACTGGATCGAAATGATCCCGATCTATGAAACCCGAAACTATGTACAAAGGGTGATGGAAGGCGTTTACGTATACCGCCTTCGTCTGCACGGCATTCAGAAAAAGCCGCAGGAGCCATTATACATAGCCATGCGGCAGTCCCTTTAAGTCACGATCTTTTCTCTGCATACCAATAAAACCACCTCATTTTTTTACTAAATATTACCGGATTTGAGGTACACTAAGGTATAGGGTAGCTTCTTTTTCTTATTCATAACAACAGGTTAGGTGTGCGCGGCCTTGAAACTTCTGATTGCCGATGATCATACGCTTTTTCGGGATGCCCTCGTTCAGTATATCGAACGGGCCGAGCCTGAGGCCGCCATTACGCTGGCCAAGGATTTTTATGAGGTCGTAGAACTCATGAAAAAGAATCCGGTGCAGGATCTGGTTTTGCTTGATCTGCGTATGCCCGGCATGAACGGCATGGAAGGATTCAAGCTCATGCGTGCCGAATACCCAAAAGTTCCTGTTGCGCTGATGTCCGGCGTGGCCGAGACAAAGGATGTCAACGATGCCATGGACCTTGGCGCCGTTGGTTATTTCCCAAAAACATTGTCGGGCAAGGCATTGCTCAAGGCGATTCAGCTTGTTTTGACAGGCGAGAGATTCGTGCCCATCGACCATGAAACAAACGCCATCATGCCGTCCTATTACAACGGGCAAGGAAAGGGGGGCGCCGTTTCCGCAAGCGCCGCCGAAGCCAAAAGTGCGAAGCCCGGCGAGACCGTTCTCCATCTGACCCCGCGTGAAACGGAAGTTCTTTCGTATCTTGCCAGCGGCGCATCCAACAAGGAGATCGCCCGCGAACTCAGCCTTCAGGTCGTGACGGTCAAGCTGCACGTCAGGGGCATATGCCGGAAGCTGGATGCAAAAAACAGAACACAGGCCGCGCTTAGAGCCAGAGAGCTTGGTATCGTCTCCGAAGCAAAATCCGCATCAATTTAATAGAGGTGTTTTTTTCATGAAAAGAAAAACCATAAATTTTTCGGATGCCCTCAATTACCTTCCGGGTTTTATCATTCTGGTTTTCAGTATGATGGCTTTGCAATCCTCCATGTTGCTCATAAAGGAAAACAAAGAAGTTTTCTCAGGTTACGCGAAGTACAGCCAGGGTGTTTTAGAACTGGAAGATAAGTTCCATGAATTCAGTTCGTACTTTAACGTTTATTCGAAAGAGCCGTCACCTGAAAATCGGAAAGAATTATTGGAAGGATACGCCGAATTTCATGAGGTCCATCAAAAAGTATTGATGGAGGCGCAGCACAAAAATACAGGCTACAGCCCTGAAAATTATACAAATACTCTCCTGAAAATACAGGAAGAGTTATCGTCGATTATGGATGTTGTGTCACACCAGGATCAGGTTATTTCAAATGAATCTATTGCGTTGATAGGGCGCGAGCTTCATGAAATTCACGAGAATTTAGAAGATATAGTTAAAAATTACAACCCGGATCAGGAAGCGGGTGTGGTGCAGGCTTTGCGTCAGCGCGAGATGTGGCTGTACTGGTCGGTGCTGGCGATTGGTTTTTGCGGATTTTTGCTGGTTGTTTTGAATTCTGACAAACTTAGAAAGCTTAAAAAGATCAATCAGGAAAAGAAAGAAGCTTTGGCCATTATGAGCAGCAGGCTGGCGGCGATGGAAGCATCGCGCGACGGCATTGCCATTGTTAGTAAGGATGGAAATCTGAGCTACATGAACAATGCTCTTATGCGCATTCACAAAATTCCCGAAGATGAAGCGTATAATTATATCGGGCACCCATGGGAGAAGCTCTATACCCAAAAGGGAATTGAAGAAATTTTAGAAGGCCGCAAGAAGGTTCAGGAAAACGCGAAAAAGACGCTCCGTGAAAAGGGGTATTGGCTTGGGGAGTCGCCGATCGACGTCAAGGATGGAGAGATCGTCAATGTCGAGCTGTCGTTGACATCCTTGCCGGATGGCGGATTTATCGGAACGGTTCGCGACATTTCCGACAGGAAGAAGATCGAGGACGAGCGGAAAAACCTCGAGAACCAGTTTTATCAGGCGCAAAAGATGGAAGCGATCGGGCGGCTTGCTGGCGGTATTGCGCATGACTTCAATAACATTCTGGCGGCTATGAACGGTTATGCGGAATTCCTGATCGACGATCTGGAGGAAAAATCGCCGCAGCACCAGTTCGCCGTCAATATCCTTCAGGCCGGGCGTCAGGCGAGGGATCTGGTGGATCAGATGTTAGCCTTCTCGCGCCGGAAAGAAAGCTCGAAAGATACGCTCGACCTAACGGCGCCGATCCATGAGACGCTTTCGATGCTCAAGGCGACCCTGCCCAAAACGATTGAGGTGCAATCGAATATCAAGGTTTCCAGCGCGCCTATTAAGGGGAACTCGAACCAGATCGCACAGGTGATTATGAATCTGTGCGTCAACGCCAGAGATGCGATTGAAAGCGACCACGGCGAATTGAAGGTTGGTCTGGAGATCGCCAGTTCTTCGCAGTTCAATGATCCTGATTTTCTCATCGGCGATATCGGTGGCTATAAGGAAACGCCGCCCATCAAGTTCGATGAGCCGTCACCTGGCCGTACGCGGCTTTTTCTTGGCCAGATGATAAAAGATACCGATTATGTGCGTCTTAGCGTAGAGGACACGGGCTGCGGCATGAGCAAGATCATCATGGAACGCATTTTCGAGCCGTTCTTTACGACCAAGCCCGTTGATAAAGGAACAGGACTTGGGCTTTCGACCGTGCACGGTGTGGTGGCGGGACACAAGGCCGCCATGATTGTCGACAGCATGCTCGGCAAGGGAACACGGTTTGAATTGTTATTTCCTTTGGCTGAGTCGGCAGCGCGTGTGCAGTCAGGCGATGAAGCGGAAGCTGATTTCGTCGGCGACGGAAAATCCGGGCGCATTCTTGTTGTCGAGGACCAGAATGAGGTCAGGGATATGCTGCTGACCATGCTTGAGCGTTTGGGGTATGAGGCGGCGGCTTGCCATACGGGGCTGGAGGCACTGGACGTGTTGCGCGAAAATCCGGGCGCATTCGATCTTGTTCTGACGGATCACAACATGCCGAAGATGACCGGGCTGGAACTGGCGCAACAGGTCAGTTACGACTTTCCCGATCTGCCGTTTATTCTTCTCTCGGGATATAGCGAGCAAAGGATGCAGGAATTGATGGCCGAAAATCCGGTCATCAAGGCCGTTCTGCGCAAGCCGATAGCCAAAAACCAGTTGGCGCAGAAGATACAATCCGTTATCTCCACTAAAAAAATGGCGGCCTGACTTTATTTGATGCGGCCTTCGCGCCACCAGGTGAATGTCGCCATTCCCAGCAGGATGAGCGCGGCCAGCCACGGCGGCAGCAGGGGAGTGTCCTTGACGCCGCTGACGTTGAAATCACCGTTCTGGCGCAGGCCAATCCAGTTATGGCCCGCATAGCTGCGTCCCGGCGGCAGAAGGCGCACGGAAGGCGAAGGATCGTCGGCGAGCCATTTAATGCTGCCCTTCGAACCATCGGTTAGAGGCAATAGTTTGTCAGGCGTTGTCTTCACGCCTTTGAGTTCCGGCGGGTTGAGTTCGCCGATAATGGCAAAACGGCGCTGGCCTTCAGTGTCTTCGAAAGCATAGACGCCGAGTTGATCCGCCTCGATTTGCGTTTCGATCCAGCCGTCCGATTTACGATCAAGTTTGATCGTTTGCGTTTTGCCGTCCGGCGTGGTCATGGTCACTTGCATGTCTTTTTGCGCCTGATTGCGCGAGCGGACGGTGATCATGTTGCCCTCGACACGGACATCAAGCGCCTTTTCGTCGAGCTCCGGTTCCTTCATCAGCCAGTGCACGGTGCGGCGCAGCAGTTCGGCATGCGGCCCGCCGCCTTCGTACCCCCGAGACCAAAGCCAGATTTGATCGCTGGAAAGCTGCGCCACACGGCCCTTTCCAACGCGGTCAAGGACGAGCAGGGGGTAACCGTCTGCGCCGTCCATGAGTGTTTCACCATTTTCTTTTTTAATGACCACCTGCCGCAGCCAATGCCCCCAATTGGGGTTTTCGTTCTGGAGCGCGCCGTTCCAGTAGATGTCTTTTGTTACCGGGTGTTTCTTTCCTACGTCGGTCAATACAGGAACGAAAGACTTGCGCAGCACGGCACCCGTCGGAACGCCGGGAAGAATGCTCATCAGCGATGTGTAGTAAACGGAGTCTTGCGAGGCAAAAGAAGGTCCGCTGGCCTCTAACAATGCGCCGCCTTCCTGTACATAACGGACGATGTTGTCGAAATAGTTATTCGGTAAAATGCGGTTGAGGCGGTAGCGGTCGAAGACGATCAGGTCAAAATCATAGAGCTTGATTTCAAACAATTCGCGGAAAGGGAACGCGATCAGGGAAAGTTCGTTCTGCGGTGTGTTGTCCAGCTTGTCCGGCTCGCGCAGGATGGTGAAATGCACAAGATCCACGCCCGGATCAGAGGTTAAAAGGTCGCGCCAGGTGCGCCCGCCCGCGTGCGGCTGGCCGGAGACAAGCAAAACCCGCAGCCTGTCGCGTACGCCGTTGACCAGAAGGGCGGCCCGGTTGTTGGTTTCTGTGATTTCGCCGGGCATGGCTTGGGCGCTCAGTTCGACGATGTTTTGTCCGGCGTGATCGATATTAACTTCTATTTCCTGTTCTTCGCCCGTGGGGACAAAAAACACATCGGGCTTGCCGTCATGGCGCTTTAATGTGACCGACACGGTCTCGCCTTTATTGTCCGGCGAGTCTTCAACTTTATACTGAATTTTTATCGGCTGGCCGACGATACCGTAGGCGGGTGCATTCAGGACCACAAGCTCGCGGTCGCGCTCGTTTTTTTCGCCGCTCAAGAGGCCGTGCACGGGGCCGTATTTCTCGTATTGCGATATGTCTTGCGGCACGTCGTGGATTTGCCCGTCGGTCAGGATGATGACGCCAGCCCTGCGCTTGGCGGGAACATCGGCCAGCGTGGTATCGAGCGCATCGAACAGCCGCGTGTCTTTGGTGATGGTTTTGTCGGCCGGGGCCTTGACGATTCGGACTTCAAGGTCGCTCCGCTTTTCGAGGTCGCTTTTTAAGGCGGCGAGTGCGGTTTCTGTGCGCTCCTGCCGTTGCCCCATTTTCTGGCTCTGGCTTTGATCGACCAGTATGACGGCAACGTCCTTTACGGCTTCACGCTGCTGTTCAAGGATGGAGGGGTTTATTAGCGCCAAAATAAAAAGGCCGAAAGTCAAAAGGCGGGGAATAAGGGCGCGTCTGGTGCTTAAGGCGTGAATGATTAATAGCGCCGCGCCGCAAATGCCCGCCGCCACAAGCCATGACACCGGCATAACCGGGGCAAAATGAAGGGCAATGGAGGTATCGAGCTTATCCATCCTATTGCCCCAGCCGCTCAAGAATGAAAGGCACATGCACCTGATCGGCCTTATAGTTGCCCGTCAGGGCGTAAATAACGAGGTTTACGCCGAAGCGCTGCGCCATTTCCTGTTGCTGCGATCCGCCGGGCGACGCCCATGCGCCTGCCCAGTCGTGCGAGCCGATAATGATGGAGGACACGCCGTCGCGGTTATTCACGCTGTCCTGCGAAACCCAGAGCGTGCCGCCAGTATAGCGTCCCGGATAGGAATCGAGCAAATAAAACGATTTGCCGAGGACATGGCCTTCGGGAATGGGCGTGAGCGGCGGCAGATTCAAAGCTCTTGTAATACCGCGCAGGCTTTCGGTGTTTTTGGTGCCGATCAAGGCGTTGGTGGCGTAATTCCTGTCCCGTGTATCGAATAAAATGGTGCCGCCGTGGTCGAGATAATTCTGGACGTTGTTCAGCGCCTTCGGCGAAAGCGCGACCTGATTTTCCGTTACAGGCCAGTAAATGATCGGGAAGAAAGCCAGTTCGTCGACTTCGGGGTTTAACCCCGCTACGCCTTCGGGTTCGACGGAGGTGCGGCGTTCAAGCACCTCGGCCAGCGATTGAAGCCCCTGATGGCTGATAGAGTCGACCCCGGCATCGCCCGTGCGCATATAGGCGAGGTAAATTCCGTCAGCGTAGTTTTGTTCCTGCGCCTGCGCGGGCAAGGGAATAGAAAAGATAAAAAATATACCAGCGGCTCTTCCCTGAACGGCAAGAAAACGGCCAATGGATTTCAGGTTTCCGCCGATGATGAGTATGACAAGCCAGTCGATCAGCAACAGAATTAACGCGGCAAAGAGGAGAAGCGGCATCAGGTCGATCTCAAAATCGCCGCCGTAGGTCCGGCTTTCGACGCCGGACGGAAGCGTGGTTGCTGCGCCCATGCGGCCAACACGGTCGCCGGTGTTGAGGGCTTGCTGATAGCCGCCGCGTCCGTATATGCCGGGCGGATGCGCCGGGCTTGTTTTGACGGTTGCGAAATCGGTTGCCGGGATGGATTGCACAGAGCCGCCGGGCTCAATGAGCCTGCCCATCCCGTCCAGAACAAGGCGCGGTTCAAGGTATCCGTCGGCCTTTACATCTTTGGCAGCAGCGGTGCCCGATATACTGACGATCCTTTGCAGGATTTCAACGAACACGCCGGACAGGGCCAGATCAGACCATGCCGTGTTGGCGGTTGTATGCACGAAGACCAGCATGCCCTGTTCCAGCGGCGCGGCGGTAATGAGCGGCGTGCCGTCCGATAAAACCGCCCATGTCTTTTCACCGATATCTTCGGAAGGTTCGGGAAGGATTTGCTGGCGCACGGTGACGTCCTGGGGGACGGCGAGGCCGAAAAGCGGGCTTGTCTGCGGGAATGATTCAAGTTTTGCGGGTTCCCGTTGCCACGCCATTGAGCCGTCGATTGCCCGCGTTCCCTTGCGAACCTGAACTGGCAAAAGATAATTTTCGTTCTGGTCCTGTGCCATGTTTGGTCCGGCAAAGCGCAGAAGAAGGCCGCCTTCCTTGACCCATTTTTCCAGTGCCTCTAGCGTTTCGGGCGGCATGGAGGCAATATCGGGGAGGATGATAACCGAGGGTTTTTGTTCAAGTATTTGTTCTACGCTGCCGAGGTGAATCGTCGAAAAAGGTTCCAGCGCACGTTTGAGGTAATATCCGGCCTCCACCAGCGGCGCACCTTCGGTTTTTTCCGGCGGCGCGACGATGCCGACGTTGCGCTTGCGGTGGCGGTCGTCGAGAATCACGGTCCCGCCCGCGCCACTTTGTCCGGCAAGGCGGAATTGGGCGATGTTGTTTCTCAGTGTCTCGGGGACGTTAAAGGTGACGGTTGCGGGCAATTTATCCGGCTCAAGCGTAATGTTCTGGCGGTCGATGACGCTGCCGTCCTCGGAGAGCGCCAGAACGGAGGCGGGCAGGCCGGGCGCAATAACATCCGGCGCGTCGATTTCAACTTGCAAGGCAAGGCCGCTTTTTTCCGGCATACGCAAAAGCAGGGGAAGATTGGAGGGAGCAGGCGCAATGTAGTGCAATTCGCCTTGCGCCTGCAAAGGCTCCATAAGTCTTTCAATGCCGCCTTCGCCGATGCCGTGCGAAAACCACAGGCTTGTTATTGCGTTTTGGGGAGCGCGTTCCTCGATGATTTTTTTTGCGCCTGTGTAAGAGGCGGGCCAAGGCTGTGGCTTGATACCGCGCAGGATTGAAACCGCTTCACTGTAGGATAAAGGCCCGAACTGCGTCAGGGATTCCTCGCCGGGCGACGGGGCTGTTGTCAGGATATAAATTTCACGTTTTTCGCGTCCGGCCTGCGCGAGGGATTCTTCGGCGGCCTGAATTTGCGTGGTCCAGGTTTGCGCCGAAGGCCAGCTATTGTCGATGACGAGTCGAATGGCCCCGTTACCCGGAAGCCCTTGCGCGGGGTTGTAAACGGGCTGCGCCAGCGCGAGCAAAACGAGCGCGGCGATCAGAATGCGCAGCAGCAAAATCCACCACGGCGTGCGGCTGGGCGTTTGTGTGTCCGGCACAAGCCCGGCCAGAAACCGTGCCGTAGGAAGGACAATGCGCTGCGGCGCGGGCGGCATGACGCGGAGCAGAAACCATAGAACGGGCAGGGACGCGGCCCCAACCAGTATCCACGGGTTCATGAAAACGATATTTGCCAGCCACGCCGTCATGAGAACATCTCCCAGATCTTGAGGAGCGTATCGCCGATATCAAGATCGGTTGTATGCAGATGATGTTTCCAGTGACGGTTGCGGCAAACGGTGCGGACGGCTTCGATATGGTCGTTGATCCGTTGTTTGTATCTATCGCGGATGGAATCGACATGGTTGACGCGCTCGCTTGCGCTGGCCGCCGGGTCTTCAAAGATAGCGCGGCCTGAATAGGGCAGTTCCATTTCGGCCGGGTCGAGGATCTGGATAACGAGACCGTTTGCCGTATGCGCCGAAAGCTTTTTAAACGCGATGTCGATTTCGTCCGGCGGCATGAAAAAATCGCCGATTTGTATCAGCGAGCAATGGCGCGGCAGCGAATATGTATCGGCGTCGGGCAATTCGCGGCCATCCGTGCCGGGAGCGCACAGGGCCTCGCCCATCCGGTGCAGGGAGGCATCGGTGCGGCCCGTTTTTCCGGCGCCGAAAAGCCCGATTTGTTCTCCGGCGCGGGTCATTAACAGCGCCAGCGCCAGCGTCAGAATCTTCGCCGCTTCGGCTTTGGAAGGATATTTTTTTGCCGATGAAAAATTCATGCCGGGCGAACGGCTGCACCAGAAAATCGCGCTTTGCGTTGTCTGGCGTTCTTTCTGCCGGATAAAAACACGGTCGGCCTTGGCCGATTGCCGCCAGTCGATATCCTGCGGACGGTCGCCGGGGATGTAATCGCGGAACTGCCAGAATTTTTCGCCGTGGCCAGCTCTTTTCTGGGCGTGTTCGCCCTGCAGGACACTGGCCACGGCCTTTTCCGCTTTGAGCATAAGATCGGGAAGGTTCGCGGCGGCTTCCTCGGCGCTATGGTGTAGTTTCAGTCTTGCGGAAAAGAGGTTCATCCAAAATCACAGACCCTCGCACAGCGCTTTGATGATGTCGTTCACGTAAATGCCGTTGGCTCTGGCTTTGAAATTCAGCGCCATGCGGTGCCGCAGGACCGGCCCGGCCAGATCGATGACGTCATCGACGGATGGCGTTTCGCGCCCCTCCAGCAGGGCTTTGGCGCGTGCGGCCAGCATGAGGCCCTGCGATCCTCTCGGTCCCGGCGCCCATGTTACGTATTCGTTGACGATTTCGGGGGCTTCGGGTCCGGGCCTGCCGCGCCTTACCAGCGATAAAATGGCATCGACGACTTTCTCCCCGATCGGCATATCGCGCACGAGGGCTTGCGTGGCCAGAACATCGTTCTTGTTGAGGATTGCCGATACGACGTTTTTCTTGCCTGTCGTGGTGGCCAGAAGAACCTGACGCTCGGCTTCGGCGCTGGGGTAGCCGACATCGATTTGCATCATGAAGCGGTCGAGCTGCGCCTCGGGCAGCGGATAAGTTCCTTCTTGTTCGATCGGGTTTTGCGTGGCGAGGACATGGAACGGCTCGGGCAAAGCGTGCGGCTGGCCGCTGACGGAAACTTCGTGTTCCTGCATGGCCTGAAGCAGGGCGGATTGCGTGCGCGGGCTGGCGCGGTTGATTTCATCGGCCATAAGAAATTGCGTAAACACAGGACCTTTGATGAAGCGGAAGGAGCGCCGCCCGGTTCCGTCTTCCTCAAGGACTTCCGCGCCCAGAACGTCGGCAGGCATCAGGTCCGGCGTGCACTGGATGCGGTTGGAGGAAAGCCCGAGAACCTGCGCCAGCGTTTCCACCAGCAGGGTTTTGGCCACACCTGGAACGCCGATCAGCAGGATATGCCCGCCGGACATGAGCGTAATCAGGGTCTGGTCGATCACCGAATCCTGCCCGAAAATCACCTTGCCGATCTCGGCGCGGGCCTTGATGAGTTTTGCGGAGGATTCGGAAAGATTTTTCTCAATATTTTCTGCGGGTTTGTTCACCTGTCGCCTCCTTGTGTGGAATCGGGGCTTAGTCTATAGCTTTTAATGAGGTTGCGAAATGGAATCCGTTCAAAAGATAGAGCCGCAGGCGTGGATGAAATCGCCGCAGACGAAAGCCGTGATGGATGTGCTGGACGAGCGCGGCGGCAAGACGTTTTTCGTCGGCGGTTGCGTGCGCAATACCCTGCTGATGCTGGGCGTGGAGGATGTCGATATTGCCACAATCTGGACACCGCAGGAGGTTACGGAAAAATTGGAGGCCGCCGGGATTAAGGTTATTCCGACAGGCATCGAGCATGGAACGGTGACGGCGGTTTCCGGCGGCAAGGGTTATGAAATTACCACGCTGCGCAAGGATGTGGAAACCGATGGCCGCCGCGCCGTGGTCGCGTTTACGGATAAATGGGAAGAAGACGCGCAGCGCCGCGATTTCACCATGAACACGCTTTTGGCCGACCGGGCGGGAAATATCTTCGATCCGACCGGGGAAGGGCTGGCGGATTTGAAGGCGCGCAGGGTGCGTTTCGTCGGCGATCCGGCGCAAAGGATTGCCGAAGATTATTTACGGATTTTGCGTCTGTTCCGTTTTCATGCAATGTATGGAAAGGGGGACATTGATCCGCAGGCTTTGGCTGCCTGCCGGAGCGCGGCGGATAAAATAACTACGCTTTCGGCGGAGAGAATCACGCATGAATTTTTTAAAACCGTCGCTGCGGATGAACCGGAAATAATTTTAGAAATAATGTTTGAGAACAATATACTGAAGAGGTTTTTTTATCCTGAATACGATAAGAAATTGCTTGGGCATTTTTGCGAATTCCAGAAACGTTATGGTTTGATTGCCTTGCCTTCGAGGCTCTTTGTGCTGGCCGGAATGAAGTTAAGCAATATAAACGATATGGCGAAATTATTGTTGTTTCCCAAAGTGTTTCGCAAGGATATTGATGCGTTATCCAAAGTTCTTGAGGCGGAAGATTTAAGCGGCGAGCAAGCGGTTAAAGTTGCCGTTTACCGTTTTGGCCGCGTGATCGCGGCGCAGGCGTTGATGCTGGAGCTGGCGCTGGACCGCGTGATGAACGGCTTTGCGCCCAAGGCTCTTGAGATTATCCAGAAATGGGAAGTTCCCAACCTGCCGGTTTCAGGAAACGATCTGATGAAAGCCGGAATCCCAGAAGGCCCGGAACTTGGCCGCAAACTTTCCGAAATCGAGGAGTGGTGGATCGCGGAAGGGTTTACGCCAAGCCGCGAAGCGTGCTTGCAGAGGTTTAATGTTTAGGGGCCTGTTTGTTCGGGAGATTCCGTCTGCGCCGCCGCTTGTTGCTCCATCCTTTTATTCCAGTCCTGAACTATCTGGGTGCCTGTCGCTAAGGTTCGGCTTGGATCGGATAGCGTGCTACTATCAGTAGTTCTGGGTTTTTTATTGCTCATAAGATGGAACATGTGGGGCAGGTGACCTGATATCATTTTTACTCTCTTTTTTTTAGGCCGGTTGGATTTGTTCGGCGGAAATTTTTTCAGCTTCGCTTATCTCTTTAATAAGTTCATTATCGCTGACGCGGGTATTGTAAAACCTGACATCGTTGCCAATGCCAAGAAGATAGTGGCTGGTGGCACCTGTGTGCCGGTTATAAATTCTAAGAAAATCGCCTTTATTGATTTTTACCGGGCCGCCGCCTTCGATGGTAAGTCTTTGCCCTATGACATCAACGCCATTAAGCGGAAGAGAGGTTCTCAGGGCTGTGGGAACAGGTTTGATGCTTGTTGATGTAACTTCTGCCTCTTTGACAATGTAGCTGTTTGTCCCTTTGGGTTTGTTTCCGTTCCGGAACGTGGATGTAATTTTTTCAGGGTTGTTTTGTAGAGTGCTCATCGAGTTCGTTCCATTTTAAAGTTACGTAAAAAGTAAGATCGCGCAAGAATACACATAATTATGTGCGACCAGATTCGCAAGAAAAAAGTTTAGCATAAATTACAGCCACTTAACTTCCGGGGGGAGGGACATCAGGATGGCTTCGGTGTTGCCGCCAGTCTTGAGGCCGAACTGGGTGCCGCGATCATATAAGAGGTTAAACTCGGCATAGCGGCCCCTTTTAACCAGTTGAATTTCGCGCTGCTCGGCGGTCCAGACCTTGTGCATGGATTTGCGGACAAGCTGGGGGTAAATCGACAGGAACGTCTCCCCGACATCGCGGGTGAAGGCGAAATCCGCATCCCAGTCATTTTGAAGATAATCGTAGAAAATGCCCCCCACGCCGCGCGGCTCGTTCCTGTGGGGCAGGAAGAAGTAACGGTCGCACCAGGCCTTGTATTCATCGTAATAGCCGGGGTTGTGGCGGTCGCAGCAGGATTTGAGCGCCGCGTGAAATGCAGCCTTGTCCGCGTCGTCCGGGATCATGGGGGTGAGGTCCGTGCCGCCGCCGAACCAGCTTTTGGAGGTCACGATCATGCGGGTATTCATGTGAACGGCAGGCACCAGCGGGTTTTGCATATGCGCCACCAGCGAAATGCCCGAAGCCCAGAAAGCGCCGCCATTGTCGTTCGCGCCGGGGATATGGCCACGGAATTCTTCGGAAAAATGGCCGAAAACAGTGGAGATATTCACCCCCACTTTTTCAAAGACGCGCCCGCGCATGATGGACATTTCGCCGCCGCCTCCCGTCTTCGCCAAGGCTTCGCCGGGCAAGCCATCTGTCCGGTCCCATTTCTTGCGCTCGAAACGTCCGGCGGGGAGGGTGGCTTTGGGTCCGGCGGAAAGTTCGTCCTCTATCTTTTCAAATTCGGCGCAGATTTGATCGCGCAGGGTGCGGAACCATACGGAGGCGGCGTCTTTCCGGGCTTCCGGCTCTTCAATTTCCTGCTTGTAAGTTGTTGTTTTTACTTTCATATCGCCATATCTATCAGTTCGTTCGTAAAAAATAAGGGGGAGGGGGTATCCCCTGTGTTTTTTATATTTTTCTTCCCTGCTGCGCTTTTCACCCTCTCCCTTCAGGGAGAGGGATTAACGGAGATGGTGGAACCTAGCACAGCTTTCCCAGCGGCCATTATAGGAAAATAATCATAATTTGTCAAGGGCGTTCGTTTGCCGCAGGGCTTCACCCAGAATCATCGCCGCTGCATTTACCACGTTGAGCGAGCGCAAACCGCCCTGCATCGGGATTCCAATGCGGGCGTGGGCGGAATCGTGGATATCGTCGGGCACGCCCGCGCTTTCGCGCCCGGCCAGCAGGATATCGCCGTCCTGAAAGGCAAAGCCTGTATAGGGCTGGTCGGCCTTTGTGGTCATGAGGACAATCCGGCGGCCGGGGTTTGTCTCCAGAAATTGCGCCCATGAGCCGTGACGGGTGATGGTGACTTTATCTATGTAATCCATCCCGGCCTGACGGATTTTGCGCTCGTCCCAGACGAATCCGCACGGCTCGATGATCTCCAGCGACACGCCAAGGCATGCACAAAGCCGCATGGCAGCCCCGACATTTTGCGGAATATCCGGCTGATACAGGGCCAGTTTGATCATTTCACTGTGGAAAATTGTTTAATTATCATATGGGAGTAGATATAGAAGGCTTGATGATTTATAAAGAGAGAAGTAAAAGTTCCCTCTGAATTATTCTTTTCAACAAAAGAGCGTTTTATAGACATGACGGCAGGTAGCAAGTCCCAGGCGGGAATCGTAACGGGGCAAGTGGGGCATAGTGCGGACGATGGCGCGACGCGCCGCGATTTTCTGTTTTTAACAGCCGGTTCGTTCGGCGCGGTGGGGGCGGGCATTGCGGCCTGGCCTCTGGTTCATTCGATGAACCCGGCCAAGGATACGTTGGCGCTTTCGACCACGGAAGTGGATATCAGCAAGATTGAAAAGGGCCAGTCGATTACGGTCATGTGGCAGGGCAAGCCTGTTTTCGTCCGCCACCGCACAGAGGATGAAATCGATCAGGCCCGCAAGGTCGATCTGTCGGCGCTGGGCGACAAGCAGGAAGATACGGCGCGGGTCAAGAAAGACCGTGAGGCGTGGCTGGTGGTCGTTGGCATCTGCACCCATCTGGGCTGCGTGCCCGTCGGGCAAAAGCCGAGCGAAAGCCGGGGCGATTTCGGGGGCTGGTTCTGTCCATGCCACGGTTCGCATTATGATACGTCGGGCCGCATCCGCAAGGGGCCGGCGCCGAAGAACCTTGCAGTGCCGCCGTATGAATTCCTCAGCGACACGTTGATAAAGATCGGGTAGGGCAACATGGGCAGCAGCGAGCGCGCAACATTCAATAACAAGGTGGTGAGCTGGATCGACGAACGTCTTCCGGTTTTCACCCTGATGCAAAAAGAGTACGGCGTATTCCCGACGCCGCGCAATTTCAACTATTTCTGGAATTTCGGCGCGATCGCCATGTTCATGCTGATTGCCATGATCGCCACCGGGATTTTCCTGGCGATGAACTATACGGCGCATGTCGACATGGCCTTCGATTCCGTCGAGCGTATCGACCGCGATGTCAACTGGGGCTGGCTGCTGCGCGACATACATATGAACGGCGCGTCGTTCTTCTTCATCGCCGTATACATCCATATTTTCCGGGGGCTTTATTACGGGTCGTATAAGAAGCCGCGCGAGATTTTGTGGATTCTGGGTGTAGTGATTTTCCTCCTCATGATGGCCACCGCCTTTATGGGCTATGTTCTGCCTTGGGGCCAAATGAGCTATTGGGGCGCAACGGTTATTACCAACCTGTTTTCCGCCATTCCGCTGGTTGGCGACGGCATCGTCAAATGGCTGTGGGGCGGGTTTGCCGTCGATAACCCGACGCTGAACCGTTTCTTCGCGCTGCATTACCTGCTGCCCTTCGTTATTTTCGCGGTGGTGTTTTTGCATGTCTGGGCGCTGCATGTTTCGGGCTCGAACAATCCCACAGGAATCGAGCCGAAGGGCAAACAGGATACCTTGCCGTTCCATCCGTATTACACGATGAAAGATACGTTCGGCTTGCTGGTCTATCTGGTTATTTTCTGCGCGTTCGTATTCTACGCGCCGGATTACCTCGGTCACCCGGACAACTACCGGGAAGCCAATGCGCTGGTGACGCCTGCGCATATCGTGCCGGAATGGTACTTCCTGCCGTTCTACGCGATGCTGCGCGCCATTACGTTTGATGTCGGCATTCCGGGGACGGATATCGTGTTTATCTCCGCCAAGCTGGGCGGGGTGATTGCCATGTTCGGCTCGATCGCGCTGCTGTTCGTTCTGCCGTGGCTGGACACGCATCCGATCCGCAGCGCCCGTTACCGCCCGCAGTTCCGCCTGTTTTTGATGATCTTTCTGGCGGCGTTCGTGGTGCTGGGCTATGTCGGGTCGCAGCCCGCCGATGCCGCGCTGGCCGGGGTGCCGCTTCAGGTGATCGGGTTGCTGGGTACGGCGTATTACTATGCTTTCTTCCTTGTGGTCCTGCCGTGGCTGAACAAGACGGAAAAAGGAAAAGACGTGCCGAAGTCCATTTATGACGCCGTGATGGCAGCGGAAGGGAAAAAGAAATGACTATGAAACGCTTTGCCCTTTCACTCGCCGCCGCCGCCGTTCTCGCGCCTGCCGCTGCCGCCATCGCCAAGGAGGCACATGACGTGCCGCCGCCGCATATGCACTGGCATTTTTCCGGCATGTTCGGCACCTATGACAAGGCCGCCTTGCAGCGCGGCTACAAAGTTTACCGCGAGGTTTGCGCATCCTGCCATTCCATGAAGCAGATGTCTTTCAGAAACCTCGAAGGTCTTGGCTATGACGAAAGCCAGATCAAGGCTATCGCCGCCGAATATACGGTGGAGGACGGCCCGAACGATGAGGGTGATATGTTCGAGCGTCCGGGGCGTCCGAGCGACAGGTTCCCGGCCCCGTTTGCCAATGCCAAGGCCGCCGCTTTCGCCAATAACGGCGCAGCGCCGCCCGATCTTTCGCTGATCGTCAAGGCGCGCCACCACGGCCCGGATTACGTTTACGGCATTCTGACCGGCTATGAAGAGCCGCCCGCAGACGCGCATCTGCAGCCCGGCCAGAACTGGAACAAGTACATGCCCGGCCATGTCATCGCCATGGCCAAGCCGCTTTCGGACGGGCAGGTGGCTTATGAGGACGAAAGTCCCGCCACCGTCGACCAATATGCGCGCGATGTCGTGCAGTTCCTGACATGGGCGGGTGATCCGTACATGGAAACCCGCAAGCGCACCGGCGCGAAGGCCATTATGTTCCTGCTTGTATTCGCCGGCATTATGTATGCGGTGAAGCGGAAAATATGGGCGAGCGTTCACTAAAAGGGTTTAAACGCAAAGCACGCAACGAGTCCAGGGCAACAACTTCGACTCTTTGTGCATTTTCAATTTAAAAAACCACAGATGGACACGGATAAGCACGGATAATATTTTTGCTGTCGTATCTGCGTTCATCTGTGTTCATCTGTGGTTTTAAAACATTAGATCCTTCAGGGGCTGCGCCCCTTCAGGATGACGATTGGGTTGGCTCTTTGTATAAAACGCTTGCGGGGCATGCTGGTTGCCCGTTAACCTGTTTCTATGCGTGATACGAGATATGAAATCCTTCATTTCTGGTTCGATGAGGTTCAGCCTGCCCAGTGGTTCCAGAGCAACCCAGCGCTGGACGCACAGATTACCGAAAAATTCCAGCCGACCTATGAAATGGCCAAGGACGGTCTGTGCGATCACTGGGCGTCGGAGCCGGACGGCGCGCTGGCGCTTGTCATTCTGCTCGACCAGTTTCCCCGCCATATGTTTCGCGGCAGACCTGAGTCTTATGCCACGGATCGCAAGGCGCTCCTGATTGCCAAGGAGGCAATAAAAAAAGGTTTTGATCAAATCCTTGAGCCGGTCAAGCGCGGCTTTTTATACGTGCCGTTTCAGCACAGCGAGGAACTGCGCGACCAGAACCGTTCGGTCGAATTGATGAAAGGCATGGGAAGCGACAATCCTGCGGGGCTTCAGTATGCCGTGCGCCACAGGAATGTGATTGAGAAGTTCGGGCGTTTTCCGCATAGAAATGAGGTGCTCGGGCGCATCAGCACGACGGATGAGCTTGAGCATTTGAAGAAAAACCCGATGGGGTTTTAGTTTTTTTACCGCGGAGACGTGAAGAATATTTTTGAAACCACTAAGGCACGAAGGGACACTAAGTTTTTTGTTTCAAGGGACAATCAGACATTCGTCATCACACGCTTTATGCGTGTGATCCATGGATTGCACGGACAGGCCGTGCAATGACGGTGTTTTGGAATGTTGGAGAGATACTATGACCACACACGAAAAAATTCTAAAAAACCTCGGTATAGCGGCGGCGGATATTGCCAGGGGCGATCTGGAGGTGCGCTCGCCGATTGACGGAAAAAAGATCGGCAGCGTGCGCCAGCACAAGGTGGCGGACGTTGCCAAGGCGGTAACCAAGGCGCAGGCGGCGTTTCGGGAGTGGCGGGCCGTGCCCGCGCCGGTGCGCGGTGAGTTCGTTCGGCTTTTCGGCGAAGAACTCCGCGCCGCCAAGGATGATTTGGGAAAGTTAGTGACGCTGGAATGCGGAAAAATTCTCTCCGAAGGGCTGGGCGAAGTGCAGGAGATGATCGACATCTGCGATTACGCGGTCGGCCTTTCAAGACAGCTTTACGGCCTGACGATCGCATCGGAACGCCCCGGCCATCATATGCGCGAGATCTGGCATCCGCTGGGGCCGGTGGCGGTTATCTCGGCGTTCAATTTTCCGGTGGCGGTGTGGTGCTGGAATGCGGCGCTGGCGCTGGTGTGCGGCGATCCCGTCATCTGGAAGCCATCCGAAAAAACGCCGATCACGGCGCTGGCGTGCCAGAATTTATTTGAACGCGCCGTAAAGAAATTCAAAAAGGCGGGGCATAAAATTCCCGATAGTTTATCACAGGTTCTGATCGGCGGCCGGGATATCGGCGTTGCGCTGGCGGGGCATAAAGAGATTCCATTGGTCAGCGCGACGGGCAGCACGGCGATGGGCCGCGATGTCGGGGCGCGTGTCGGCGCGAGGCTGGGAAGGAGTTTGCTGGAGCTTGGCGGCAACAACGCCATGATCGTATCGCCGAGCGCAGATCTGGAAATGGCGGTGCGGGCGATCTTGTTCGGCGCGGTCGGCACCTGCGGCCAGCGCTGCACGTCGCTGCGGCGGCTGATTGTACATGAAGGTATTTATGGCGCGCTGGTCAAGGCGCTGGTCAAGGCCTACGGCCAGATACGGGTCGGCGATCCGCTGGATGGCAAGACTTTGGTGGGGCCGCTGATCGACAAGGCGGCGTTTGACGCCATGCAAAAGACTTTGAAGCAGGCGCAGAAGGAGGGCGGGAAAATTCTGGTTGGCGGCGGTCGCGTTACGAAGAATGTTCCGGGCGGTTTTTACGTGGCCCCGGCCATTGTCGAGATGAAAAAGCAAAGCGCGGTGGTGATGCACGAAACCTTCGCGCCGATTTTATACGTGTTCAAATACACGGATATGGAGCGCGCTATCGCCATGCATAACGACGTGCCGCAGGGCTTGTCGTCCTGCATCTTTACCGAGAACGTGCGCGAGGCGGAAAGATTCCTGTCGGCGACGGGCAGCGATTGCGGAATCGCCAACGTCAATATCGGCACCAGCGGTGCGGAAATCGGCGGGGCGTTCGGGGGAGAGAAGGATACAGGCGGCGGGCGCGAAAGCGGCTCGGATTCCTGGAAGGCCTATATGCGCCGCCAGACCCAGACGGTGAATTATTCGGACGCTTTGCCGTTGGCGCAGGGGGTGAAGTTCGAACTTTGACGTATGCCTTTTGGATATGTCATAATACTAAATATGGGGCGAATCACAAAGTAATAAAGTTGCTTAAAACCTGCATGTTCGGACTGAAAATTACAATATATAAGCATTTTTGTTAAGTATTTCAGGCGGAAGGGCGAATTGTCCTTTCCGGGCCGTTGGCGTGCCGTTTTTTGCAAAACGACCCTTTCATGGGGTAGTGTGATGAAACTCTGTGTTTGATATGCGACAAACAAAAAGGAGAAATTAATGTCTGCAAATGCGATGACTTCCACTCAAAATTCAAGACTTGATGCGCTTCAGGCGAGGCATTCCGCCCTGTCGGCGCGTATTGAAAAGGAACAGCAAAGGCCCGTTACAGGCGGCCATCATTTGCAGGCATTGAAAAAACAAAAGCTCGTCCTCAAAGAGGAGATCGAGGAGATCAGAAGGTCTTCGGGATCGTCGTAGCCGGGTAATCAAGCTCAGGATTTTATCAACGCATCGTCACCCCCGTGGTGAGCGAAAGCCGTAGGCTTTTGCGAACATAAACGACGGGGGTCCAGAGAAGAGCGCGGCAAAGAGCCGCGCACATGTTGCGCTGGATCCCCGCCTGCGTTTCGCCGCTTTTAGCGGCTCCACTTGCGGGGATGACGAATCTTTCTAGGCCGTTATCTATTCCGACTTGTTCTTTGTGCCGGTCAGGAAATTCGAGAAGTCGAAAGCGCTGGCGGCGTTGGGGTCTTCCTGAAGGATTTCGAGGTTAGCCTTGCGCTCTTTCTCAAGCTGGGCGGCACGTTCAGCCTTGACGGCTTCGGGGTCTTTCCCGGCGGCTTTCAGCCCCTTGTTCGAGGCGGCTTCGTATTCGGTGTAGGTGCAAAGCCCAAGCTCGGCCGGGTGGCGCGGGCGCAGGTTCGAGCTGTTGGGGTGCGTGCGGTCGCGCACGGCGGCGATGGTCGGTTTGGTCGTGCCGACGACTTTGCAAATCTGCGCGTCGCTGATTTCCGGGTTGTGCTTGAGGATATAGGCGATGGCGTCGGGCTTGTCGCCGCGCTTTGATACCGGGGTATAGCGCGGTCCTTTGGCGCGGGTCTGCACGGCAGGCAGTTCGCGTTTTGCGGTCTTGAGGCGCGCTTCGGGGTCTTTTTCGCAGCGTTCGAGTTCCTCCTGCGTCACTTCGCCGTTTTCAACCGGGTGGCGTCCGACAAGGCCGCGGCCGATATCTTCGTTGGCCAGAGCCTCGACCTCGATCTCTGTCAGGTCGGTAAAGGCGGCAATCTGCACAAAGGTCAAAGCGGTGTTTTCAATAAGCCATACGGCTGTGGCTTTGGGCATCAGAAGTCTGTCAGCGGTTTTCGCGGCGCGTGCCATCGGTAAATCTCCTTTATATCTTTGAAAAATAACAATTTTTCGCGATCCTGTTCCTTTGGATCAACGGTTTTTCAAACCTTGCAATGTATTGGGAACGCCCTTTATATAGGGGATCGGCAATTAAAAAGCCAGAATTTTTTACTTTTACGGAATTTTATTGATGGAGCTGTTATGATATTCGATGAAGATCTGCCAAAACCAAAAACGGCAGGATTTCCGCGTAATTTTGCAAATATGTCCATCGGTGAACTTGAAGATTACATAGGTGAGCTGAAGGCCGAGATTGCGCGTGCCGAAGGGGATATTGTGAAGAAAAAAGCCTCTCAGGAGGCTGCTGCGTCGATATTTAAATCGTAGAGAAATTTAAACTACAGAGGGCGCAGAGAACACAGAGGGAGTATTCGTTAGTTAAAGGAATAAAGGTCCGGAACGTAATAGAAAACTATTTTTTGAAGACTCTGCGTTCTCTGTGCTCTCTGTAGTTATTTTTCCTTTTGTTGCCATTTGACAAGACGATGTTAATTTTGAAAAAGGTTCTTAAAGAGGTTCATTGAAAGATGCGCATTGAAGAAGGTGTAAAACTCGATTTTAAAGATGTCCTTATCCGGCCCAAGCGTTCGACGCTGGCGAGCCGCAAGGATGTCGATATATCCCGCGAATTTACGTTCAAGTGGAGCGCAAGGCGCTTCAAGGGCGTTCCCATCATCGCCGCCAATATGGACGGGGTGGGGACTTTTGCGATGGCCGAGGCGTTTGAAAAGAACAAGAACGGCTTGACCGTGGCTTTGCACAAACATTATCCGATCAAGGATCTTCTCGGGTTCTTTAAAAAGAACGGCGGAAAAAGCGTCTGGTACAGCATCGGCATCACCGACGACGACCAGAAAAAGCTGAAAGAATTCCTGAAATCCGATGTACAAAAATCCGGCAAGGGAATAGAAAAATTATGCATCGATGTGGCCAACGGCTATAGCGAGCAATTCGTCGATTTTGTGAAAAAAATACGCGATCTGGATTCAGGTTTGACAATCATGGCGGGCAATGTCGTGACGGGTGAAATGGTCGAGGAACTTATCCTGTGCGGCGCGGATGTGGTCAAGGTCGGTATCGGGCCGGGCAGCGTCTGCACCACGCGCAAAATGACCGGGGTTGGCTATCCTCAGCTTTCGGCGATTATCGAATGCGCGGATGCGGCGCATGGCCTCGGCGGATTGATCTGCGCCGATGGCGGCTGCACGGTGCCGGGCGATCTGGCCAAGGCCTATGGCGGCGGGGCGGATTTTGTCATGCTGGGCGGGATGCTGGCCGGCCACGACCAGGCGGAGCAAAAGATCGTCAAGGAGGGCGGCACCAAATACGTGCAGTTCTACGGCATGAGCAGCAAGGACGCCATGACCAAGCACAAGGGCGGCGTTGCCGAATACCGCGCCAGCGAGGGCAAAAGCGTGAAAATCTCTTACCGGGGCGATGTGGCCGGAGCCTTGCAGGATATTCTGGGCGGGCTGCGTTCGGCCTGTACTTATGTGGGGGCAAGGCGGCTTAAGGAGCTATCCAAAAGGACGACCTTTATCCGCGTGACCCAGCAGATCAATACGGTTTTCGGGAATGAATGATCGCTTGCCTATCGTTTTGGGTCCGGCTAGAGTGAGCCTTCGTTCAAGTAATTAACAGGGGAGCCGGGTTATGGATGACATACAACAACGCTTAAAAGATTCATCCGAAGCATGTATCAAATCATACGAGAAATGGGCCGCAAACAAAAAGGATGGAGATGCACGCGCATCCCTTCAGGAAGCTATTCATGAGTTGAGGAAAGTGGCCTCACGCCTTGAAATCGAGTTGGCCGTCAGCGAACGCGACGAATTGGCGCTCAAGAAAATTCCAATTCCTCCGCACCGCGCTTCCCAGAAAAGACCGGGTCAGGGACCGGAAGAGGGTGATGAGGATTCACGCGGCAACACCGTGCAGGGGCATTCCCAGCACCACGCGCCTTCTCCCGAGCACAGAGGTCATCAAAGGCCTCGCGGCGGCAGGATGAATAAGTAAGGTTGGCGTTTTTTCTAACATGCCTGACAATCAGATTTTCGTCATCACACGCCTTGTGCGTGTGATCCACCTGTTTGCCAAAAGCCAGCAGAGTTAAGGCGCATGGATTGCACGGACAAGCCGTGCAATGACGGTGGCGTTTTAAAACTCATTCCTCAGCTTGCGCAATTGCGCGAAACGCTCCGCCGATCCGGCGCGCAGAAGGGCGTTTGTCTTTTTCTCAAGGCCGATGGTCGTCGGCAGGGTTGGTTTGTTTTCTTCCCGGAGTTTGTCGACTTCATTCATACGCAGTATAAGGTCGGCATTGTCCGGTTCAATTGTCAGGCAGAATTTTCCGTTATCTTGCGTGTATTCATGGCCGCAGTAGATGCGCGTGTCGTCAGGCAAGGCCATGATCTTTTGAAACGACTCCCACATTTGTTCCGGCGTGCCTTCGAACAGGCGGCCGCAGCCTAGGGAAAAGAGCGTGTCCCCGGTGAACAGGATTTTGCTTTCGGGGAAATAGAGGCAGATGGCGCCGGAGGTATGGCCAGGCGTCTCAAGGATTTTCATTTTCTCGCCGCCGAAATCAAAGGGAGTGGCCTCGCGCAGTTCAATGTCCATGCCCGCGATGCGGTGCGCGTCGGCGGCAGGACCGGCGATTTTCGCGCCATAGGCGTTGCTTAGGTCGCGATTGCCCGCAATGTGGTCGCCGTGGTGATGGGTGTTGAAAATATAATCGAGGCCAAGTCTTCGGTCGCCGATGGCAATGATTATGGGGCCGGATTCGCCGGGATCGACGATGGCGGTTTGGCCGTATGCGCCTTCGAGCAGGTAGGCGTAGTTGTCTTCAAGTATCGGGATGATGGTGACGTTAATCATGAGCAGCTATCGCCGATTTTGATTTCAGAAGTATTCAGCGCATCGGCCAGGCTTGTTTCGGCGCTGCCGGGGCGCAGGGGTTTTTGCTGGGAAGAATGCGGCGCCCATCCGGTCAGGAAGATGATCTCAAAGCTGGCCGTGATGCGGTTGTCAGGCCCGGCGAATTGTTCCTGGTACAGGCGGGCGGCTTCGAGAAAAAACTTTTTTCCCGGCGGGGTTTTGTCGCGGGCGGCGATAGCGTTGCCTTCGCCCATGTGGCGCAGATCGTGAAAGAGTTTAAATACGTTGTCGTAGGTCACGCTCAGGATGTCGGAGTCGACGACGGGAAGGTTAAAGCCCGCACGCTGGAGCAGGGCGCCCATTTGTTGTTTATCGGCGAAGGGGAAGACGCGGGGCGATATGCCGCCGCGTATATTCATTTCGGCCTGCGTCATGACCTGGCGCAGTTCGTGCAGTGTTTCCCCGCCCAGCATGGCGGCAAGGAAAAGACCGTCCGGTTTAAGTGATTTGCGTATCTGCAGTAGCGCGCCGGGAAGATCGTTGACAGTGTGAAGGTTGAGCGTGCCAAGAGCGAGATCGAAACTTTCATTGGCAAAGGGAAGAAATTCTTCGTCGGCGGTACATAAATTTTTTGTGTTATCACCGCCGATATTCATGGAGATGAGTTTTTCTATTTTATCGGCCGGGGTGTCATCAAAAAAACTTTTGATTCCGATTTCGAGCGCGAGGGGGAAAGCGCGGTTGATATCGTATAAGCGGCCTTTCATCTCACGCGCTGCCCAGTCGTGCAGAAAACTGTGATTGGAGAATTTTGGGGAGGCGCGGCGGCGGTTTTTGCGGATAAGGGGACGGTCGAAGACAAGGATGTCCTGCTGCGGTTGCAGGGCGGATTTACTTGATGCTGGGGCGCGGACTGTATTCATCAGGCAATTCTTCCTTTATTACCTGTACGATTTCAACCATTTCCTTTTCAAGCTCCTCGGCTATGGCGGCTTCGGGCTGCGGCTGTTCTTCAGCGGCTTTCGGCGCAGAAGGCGTTTCAACGGCCGCAGGAGCAGATTTGATGTCGTTGTTTTGCTCCGGCGTTTCTTCGGTGAATTGCGGCACGGGCGCGTAAGAATAGGGGATCGACCAGTCCTGCTGCGCCGAGGCGAAGCGTTCCTCAAGGATCATTTTCGCCTTGATCTTCGCGTCGAGCTGCAAGCTACCGTGGAGGTAGCGGTAGGAACGCGCCAGCGTCAGCATGAAGTGAGGCTCGCGGCCAAGGCTGTGCCAGAGCATGATGAACCAGCGGATCGGGATGAACTGGCTGCCGGGGACGGGCGGCGCGCCGGGCGGAACCGAGATCGCAAACGGGTGGATGCGCTGGGGTGTTAGGCTGGTGTGGCTGAAATAGCTCTCGCCCATTTTAAAGACCATTTCCGGCGCGACGCCGAATTTTTCCGCGATGAATCTTTTTGCGTCCTCAAGATTTCTGACATCGGGCGGCAGGTCGTAGCTGGGCGCGCTGATCGTCATGCCGTTGCCTTCGTGGCGCTGAGGCACGGGCAGGTGTTTGACCAGGAATCCAGCATGAACGTCGCCTTGCTCGTTGGCGGTCAGCGGAATAATGACGGCGGTATTGACGGTCTTGCCGTCGGCGATAACGAAATCCACATCCTGCGCCGACAAGCCGGTGATTGCGCCCTGGCTCTGGCCTTCTTCGACGAAGATGGAGTGAACGTTGCGGAGCTGGCCCGTTGCGCCTTTGACGCTTTGAAAACGGTTGTCCTTTCCCTTGATGCTCTGGAGCAGGACGCGGATATCGGCTTTCGCGGTGATTTTTCCGCGCTTCAGGGCGATGTCCTTCTGCGTCCAGTTTTCCGCCTTCAGCCCGAGATGCTGATACAAGGAAAGAATTTGCATTTCGAGGCGGCCATTGGGGACAAGGCCAACGGCTATGGCGTTGAGGACGTGTTGCGCTTCGATCTCGCGGATCACGCCGCGTGCCTGGAAGCGGGCATTGTATCCTAGCGCGGTTTTCGGCGAGATCTCGCGCTGCGTGCTTTCGACCCGCAGGAAATAGGTGCGGATGCGCTCGTCGATGTAATCGGGGGATGGGTAGTAATCCATGCCGTGTTCAAGGATCGCGTTGTTTGACGGTTTCAACCCCAGATGATCGCGTGCAAACAGCGCCGTGTTTTTTACATCGAACGCGCCGATATCCGCTATGGCGGCCATGTCGAAGGATACAGGCTCGAGCATGTGTCCGGACCATCTTTTGCCGTCTATGTTGTAGCCGCTGCGCGGCATGGCGTTGACGACCGAGCGGGCCACGCCGTCGTGAAGGAATATCTTGAGGCGGCCGTCTTCGGTAATAAGGTAGGGCAGGATTTCGCCAATCTCCATATTGCGTGAAACGATGTCGGCGATCTCGCCCGTTTTGTCGTTGCGCATGGAACTGATTTTGATCGTGCTTTCCTTTTTGCGCAGGGACGGGCGGCGCTCTTCGATGTGCAGGCTTTTCCGCTCGCTCATTTTCTGCGCGACGGCGATATAGCTGGTCGGCGGGCTGCCGAGCAATCTGCCGCTGTCGGAGTAAAGGCGGAAGCGGCCCTCGAAATGTTTCTTTGTAAATTCCTCGTCCCAGTATGGCGCGGAGTATTGAAGCCGTGCGCCAAGCGTCCTGAGCTGTCTGCGGAAGTCATGGTCGGTGTAGAAAGTGTATTCCACCTGCAATTCCGTTTCCCATTTTTTGCGGTCGTCCTTGCGCAGCAGAAATTCATAGGCCCATTTGTGCGGCAGGCGAAACAGCCGCGTGCGCGGGAAGCGGGCAGGAAGTTCTTCGAGGAAGAATCCGCCCGTTCCGGGGTCGCTGCGCGGCCGCGCATGTTCGGAGTACCATATGAGTAAATCTGGCTCCGACATATCAGTGATATTTTCGCCAAGGCTCGGCACATCAGGCATTTCGATGACGACCATTTCTTCGGGCGGAGGGGACGCGTAGTCGCGGATGAACATTGTGCCGCCGGGTTTGAGCAGCTTGAATTGTTCCTGCATCGTGTCGATGACGGCGCGGCGGTTGTAGCGCGATGTGGAATAAACCTCATGAAGGACGAAGGAGTTTATGATCGCATCGAAAGAATTTTTCTCAAGCATGTAGCCTGTGACATCGCCGACCATGTAATCGAGATTGTGCCTTTTATAAAGTTCTTTTGCCTTGTTGATCTGGCGTTTGTTCTTGTCGATCCCGGTAATTTTGATGTTCGGGTTCAGGACCGACATGGCAAATGTCATGGCGCCATCGTCGCTGCCCATATCTATCACATGCGCCCCATCGGCCAGCAGCAGGTGCGACAAGGTAAACCAGGCGTTGCGGATGGTTTCCTGGGGGATCCCCTTGAGCAGGGCGTAACGCTCTTCGCCGAGTTCGGCGGCGCGGTCTTGTATCAGATTTTTATCCATTTCCGAAAGTGCCGATTCCCTGCTGTTTTTAGCTGCCTGAACCATATTCTCCGTTTCCCCGTAAACCCGTGCATACTATACTGAAAGCCATAAAATAGGCAAAGAAAATCTGTATTATAGAAATATGAAACCCGCCATTTTGTTGGAAATACTGGATATTATCCTGCCGCCGCGCTGCATTGTGACGGGGGATATCGTCGAACGGCAGGGCATGATTTCGCCGCAAGGCTTTTCCGGGCTTGATTTTATTGGGTTTCCGCATTGTTCCTGCTGCGGGGTGCCGTTTGAGTTTGAGGTCGAAGGCACGGTCCAGTGTGCCGACTGCCTGAAGGAGCCGCCCGGCTTTGAAACCGCCCGGTCGGCCCTGAAGTACAACGACCGCAGCCGGGATGTCATTTTGGGGTTCAAGCATGCCGACAAGACCCATGCGGT
>DIHF01000025.1:0-6500 GCA_002420015.1 Micavibrio sp. UBA5703 | reverse complement strand
GTGCCGCTGCACCGCTGGCGGCTATTGTCGCGGCGGTATAATCAGGCGGCGCTGATGGCTTTTGCGTTGGCGCGGGAAACAGGATTGAAATGTTTGCCGGACGCACTGGTGCGCATTCGTGCAACGCCAAGTCAGGGGCATATGGACCGCAAAGACCGCGCCGACAATGTACGCAAGGCGTTTGCGTTTAATCCGCGATATGCGGATCAGGTGAAAGGAAAAACGATTGTGCTGGTCGACGATGTTTACACGACAGGATCGACGGTGAAGGAATGCGCGGGGGTTTTGTTGAAGGCGGGTGCGGCAAAGGTGCATGTTTTGACTCTGGCGCGGGTTGCCAATGCCACGGGCTAAAGCGGCTCTCCGCCCGCGAGGCGGCTGCCGGTGACGGGGGCGAGTCCGGCGCGCATGGCGAATTTTTTCAGCGGCGTAATGCGGCTCAGAGTCTGAAATCCGCTTTGACGGATTTTCTGGAGCAGTGGATTGTCGTTGCTGACAATCCGGTTCATACCATCCACGCCAAACACGTGTCCGGTCACATCAAGGCGGCGGCGGCTTTCGTATTTTTTCAAAAGCGTCTGAGCGCCCGGATCAAGCCCAAGGCGTAGAGCGTCGGCGATAATCTCGGCTAAAACGGCAACGTCGCGCAGGCTCAAATTCAAACCCTGAGCCGTGATCGGCGACATCACGTGCGCGGCTTCGGCAATGAGGGCGGTGCGCGGCGCGGTCATGCCACGTGCGCGCACGGAGCTTAAAGGCCAGCTTTCGGGTTTTGTCTCAAGTGTCATGCCGCCGAGAAGATCTTCGGTTTTTTCGCGTAGGAGATTGATAAAGTCGGATTCTTTCAAGGAGAGAATTTCCTGCGCACGCTCGGGCGTTTCTACCCAGACGATGCTGGATTGGTTGCCCGGCAGCGGCACCAGCGCCAAGGGTCCGGCAGGGAAATGAAATTCTGTCGAGGTGTTGTTGTGGCTGTGGGAGTGGTTGACGATGCAGGTGATGGCTTGCTGATCGTATTTTATCTCGTGAGATTTTATGCCTGCGATTTCCCGCACGCGGGAGTTGCGCCCGTCAGCGCCTACCAGAAGGCGTGCGAAAATATTCGTTCCGTCATCAAGCTCGGCAACGATACGATTGTTTTCGGTCAAATAATTTTTGAGCGTGCGTGGTGTATGCAACGAAACGGAAGGAAGCGACTTTACCTGTTCGTATAACGCCGAACGCAGGATGCTGTTGGGGACGTTGTAGCCGAATTCTTCCTGCCCGATTTCGGCAGAGTCGAATTCGATGTCGATTTTGTTGTCCCGGATACGCATGATTTCGAGTGCGGCGGCGTGATCTTCGCAAGCGCTCCACGCGCCGGAGGCTTTGATGATGTTGATAGACCCAAGCATAAGGGCAACGGTGCGGCCGGATGGTTTGATATCGCTCGGCGGGGCGTTATCCACCAGCGTGACGGCAATCCCGGCGCGGCCAAGAATGGCGGCCAGCGCGAGTCCTGCGATCCCGCCGCCAATAATCAGGATATCCGTTTGACAAGAATCTTTATGCATCTAGCTTATGTTTGGTTTATATATGTCATAAAGGAGAAAACGACATGGCGAAAGTGGAAATTTATACGGCGAATTATTGCCCTTATTGCGTGAAGGCCAAAGGGCTTTTGGAGCGCAAGGGCGTGAAATATACGGAAATAGATGTCACCAGCGATGCAGAGGGGCGAGCGAAACTGGTCGAACGCGCAAACGGCTCGCGCACCGTGCCGCAGATTTTCATTAACGACAATCATGTCGGCGGGTGCGACGATCTGCACGCGCTGGAGGCGGCGGGGAAACTGGATGGGATGTTAAATGGCTGATGTCTTAAAGGCGGCCTGCGTTCAGATCAACGGCGCGGCGGAGATTGAAGAAAATCTGAAGACCGTCGGCGCATATGTGCGCGAGGCGGCGGGGCGCGGCGCAAAACTTATTGTGATGCCAGAGAACACCTGCCACATGGTCAGGGACGAGCGAAAAATTATCACTTCGCCGCGTGAGAAAGATCATCCCGCCATTCCGTTTTTCAGCGAACTGGCCAAGGGGCTGGGCGTATGGCTTTTGATCGGGTCGCTGGCGGTCAGGACAAGCCGGACGCAACTGGCCAACCGCAGTTTTTTGTTTTCTGATAACGGAGATATCGCCGCGACCTACGATAAAATCCATATGTTCGATGTGGATCTGAACGACGATAAATCCTACCGCGAGAGCAGGGCCGTGCAGCCGGGAAAGAAAGCTGTTGTGGCGAAGACTCCGTGGGGTGGGCTGGGGATGAGCATCTGTTACGATGTGCGCTTTGCTTATCTTTATCGCGATCTGGCGAAGGCGGGTGCGAATATCATGGCCGTTCCGGCGGCATTCACCGTGCCGACAGGAAAGGCGCATTGGGAAGTGCTGCTGCGCGCACGGGCGATTGAGACAGGATCGTTCGTGCTGGCCCCGGCGCAAATCGGCACGCATGACGGCGGGCGCAAAACATGGGGCCATTCGATGATTATCGGCCCGTGGGGGGAAATTCTCGCGGCGGCGGGCACGGAACCGGGTATTATTACGGCGGATTTGAATATGGACGAAGTGGCGCGTGCGCGGCAATCCATTCCGTCTTTGAAGCATGACAAAAAATACAAGGTGGTAACGGCATGAGCGAGAAGAAGAAAAAATATAGAGAGGCTACGGAGCTTGTACATCTGGGCATTGCACCTGAGGAATATTTCGGCATTCCCAATCCGCCCATCGTCAGGACTTCGACGATATTGTATCCCTCAGTGGAGGCATACAGGAACCCGGATCATAAATACAGGTATGGCCGCCTCGGGACGCCGCTGAGCGACCGCTTTGAAAAGGCGATGACCGAACTTGAAGAAGGCTTTGGTACGGTCAGCACAGGATCGGGCGTATCAGCTTTAACGCTTGCCTTGATGTCGTTTGTCAAAAGCGGCGATCACATATTGGTGACGGACTCTGTTTATCCACCCACGCGAGACTTGTGCGAACGCTATCTGAAGAATTTTGGGATCGAGACGGAATATTACGATCCGTTGATCGGCGGCGGGATTTCCTCCCTAATACGGGATAACACATCGGTCATTTTTCTAGAATCACCGGGGTCTTCGACCTTTGAGATGCAGGACGTTCCAGCCATTGCTGCTGCGGCAAAGAAACGCGGCGTTATCACGATCATAGACAATACGTGGGCGGCTGGTCTGCGTTTTAAGCCCATTCAGCATGGCGTCAATATTTCAATGCAGGCGGCAACAAAATATATCGGCGGGCATTCCGATGTAAATTTGGGTTTTCTTGTGGCTGACAATGAGGAGCATTATAAGGCGATTAAAAAGACGGCGGTCGATATGGGATTGTGCGCCGCGCCGGAGGATTTGTATTTGGCCATTCGCGGACTTCATACTTTGAAACTGCGCATGGATAAGGCGCAGGAAAGTGCGATGACCGTTGCAAAGTGGTTGCAGGGGCGTAAAGAGATTCAGCGCGTTTTGTTTCCTGCTTTGCCCGATGATCCGGGGCATACAATTTTGAAGAGGGATTTCACTGGAGCCTGCGGCGTTTTCGGGATTGTATTGCAGCCTGCATCCAATGAGACCGTTACAAAATTCATCGAGAGCCTTGAATTGTTTCCAATCGGCAGCTCATGGGGCGGCTACGAAAGCCTGATAAGGCCGGAATATGTCAGGAAATACCGCACGGCGGTTCCATGGGCGGAAAAAGGAGCATTGTTGCGCTTACAAATCGGACTGGAAGACCCGCAGGATTTGATCGAGGATCTGGAGCAGGGGTTTGGAAAGATAAAACTGGCGATGTAGCCGTCAGGACGCCAGCATCCCGACATTAACGCCCAAAACTTTGGCGAGGGATTTCATGGCGCGGATTGAGCCGTCCTTTTTCCCGGTTTCAATTTCGGTGAGGTAGGGGCGGGAGATCCCGGCTTCTTTCGCAAGGTCAGCCTGCGTGAGGCCGCGATGTTTGCGCAGAATCTTTACGGGGTTTTCGGTGTGTGCGGTTAGCCTATCGAGAATTTCCTCCGGCAGACTGTCGTCGTCCTGCGCGTTGGTCAGGTTGCGGTAATCGTGCAGCGGCACGAGGACGTAGGGCTTTCCCTGAATATGCAAGAGGTCGTATTTCATTTACATTGTCTCTTTCGGAGACATGATAGCGCAAAGGGTTTCCCTGGAAAAGCCTAAAAGCGCGTCGTGAGCGTAACCGCGCCGAAGACGCTTTCGGCGTTCTGGCCGTCGAATTCCTTAGACCTGGCGTTGATCGAATAGGAAACGCGATAGTCGTCGTATGTGAAGGCAATACCGGCAGTTGCATCGCCCACAAAGGGTTTTTTATCGACATCGGGGCCATCTGTAAAAGTGTTGCCGTCGAGGAAGATATTACGTGCAACGACGCGGAAATCGAACCCGGCGAAGGCATGCCAGCTCCAGTCCTGATCCGGGGTTTCAAAAAATCCCGTGCCGGGCATGGAAGGGCGCACGCGTTGTGGGGTGTCCTGAAAATAGCCTTGGTAGGGGCCGAAGATAAAACTCATGCCCGCTCCGGCATGGGTATAGATGTTACCGAGGGAAATATTCGCATTCGGCTCGGCGCGCAGGGAAAAATTATCCCATTTGTAATGAAAAGCCACAGGCCAGCGGCGCTGCCATGACAGGATGAGGCCGGGTTCAAAATCGAGCTGGTTTTCCCAGCCGCGCGGCGTTGGCGAATTTGAAACATGAGCATGAATGAACTTTTGTGTCTGTTCGCCAAGCGCTTCCGGGCCTACAACGCCGAGCGTGGCCTCAAGCTCGTCGATATGATTGTCCGTGAACGTGGCCATCCCCACCGAGCCGTAAAGCCACGCCGCCCACGGGCGGTCATCCGGCTGCGGTTCGGATATTTTTATATCCTCCGGGGTGTAGATGTTATGCCCGATGGAAAAGAAGGTGCTGGTGGTTTCATTGAGATCGAAGGTCGGCACCATATCGGCCAGACGATCGAGTCCTTCGGGGACGGGCGTGTTGACGTTGAACCAGCTCAACCGCACACCGCTGGTGTAGAAGCGGTCGGACCCGCCGCCGAGTGAGTCGTTTTCGACCGCAAGGCTGACGTAGTTTTTCTTGTCGGCTTCCTTGACGCGGGAAGCCGTTGTTTCCTGGAGCGTCTGGGCGCTGGCTTGTGAGGCTGCCAGTGTGGCGAAGGCAAGCGCAGTAATAAGGACTTTTTTTGTCATTTTAAAAACCACGGATAGACACTGGTAAACACAGATCATATAGAAAAGATAATCTGTGTAAATCCGTGTTAATCTGTGGTTCAATGGCGGCATGAAAACTTTGAACGTTTACGAACATAAACCCGCGAACAAGGCCGAGCCGAAACAGATTGTTTTGCTGTTGCACGGGTTGGGGGCGGATGGGCGGGATCTGATCGGGCTGGCGCCGCTTTTCGCGCAAGGTTTGCCGGATGCGGTTTTTATTTCGCCCGATGCGCCTTTTCCCTGTGACATGGCGCCGTATGGCCGCCAGTGGTTCTCGCTTCAGGAGTGGACGACGGAATCCATCCTGCGCGGGGTGCAAGAAGCCGCGCCGATTTTGGAAGCGTTCATTGGTGCGCAACTGAACAAGTATAAGCTGACCGCCGACAAGCTGGCGCTCGTCGGGTTTTCGCAAGGCACGATGATGAGTCTTTATGCCGGGCCGCGCTATCCGCAGAAAATCGCCGGGGTCTTGGGGTATTCCGGCGCACTGATCTGGGAGGAGGATACGGATGCAGCTGCGCTGAACAAAATCCCGGTGCATCTGGTCCATGGCGAGGCGGATAACGTGGTTCCGGTAACGGCTTTTCACCACGCCAAAGAGGTGCTGGAGGGTGGCGGATTTAAAGTCACCGGCCACACGACGCCGGGTCTTGCCCACGGCATCGACGAGAAGGGGATTGAGAGCGGGATGGGGTTTCTTAAGTCACTGTTCTAAGGAGTTGAAAGCCCGTTTTTCAAAAATCGCCTTGCCCTAAAAACCTGTCAATAATATCGCGCAAAAACCGCACATGATTATGTCGCGCCGCAACATGACCTAATTCCTCAGAAAACTATTGCTAACATGCCGTAACAAAACATTTTTTGGATTTCGGCGTTTTTATGGCGGCGCAGCATATATGTGCCGCAGCAACGAAACTTTGCGCTAAGGGCCGGAAATCCGCGATTCCGTGTTATAATAAAATTACAAGACTCGCGAGGTCTTCACTCTTTCCGGGGCTCCCCGGGCGAAGGCCTCCTCCGTGGCAACAACGGCGAATGGAAAGGAGTGTGGCCTTTATGGATATGATGGTGACACCGTTACAGCAATGTCCGGCTTTGGTTTTAAATGCGGATTACAGACCTCTGAGTTATTTTCCGTTATCAACCTGGTCATGGCAGGAGGCTGTAAAGGCGATCTTTAGGGAGAGCGTTACCGTCGTTTCCGAATATGAGCGCGT
>DIHF01000077.1 GCA_002420015.1 Micavibrio sp. UBA5703 | reverse complement strand
TGTGGACATTGCCTGCCTCCTTCTTATCCGTTCCGTCCATGCCTGCCATGCCGCCGCTTAAGGAACTTTCCGCGTCGATCATGAACTGGCCCGAGACAACGATTTCGTCACCTTCTTTCAGGCCGGAAACGATCTCGGTCAGGCCATGCGACGTGATGCCCGTCTCCACTTTCACAGGCCGGAAATTCCCGCTGTCCAGAACCGCAATGACATGGCCTCCATCCTTGCCGTACAGAACGGATTCCGCCGGGACGGCGAGGCGCTCGCTTTTGTCTGCTTCGAATATGACATTGACCAGCGTATCGGTTTTCAGCTTGCCTTCGGGGTTATCCAGTACAAGGCGCACCATGCCGTTGCGGCTCTGCGGATCGGTTACGGGATGGATGAAATCGGCCACGGCTTGATATTTTTCACCAGTTTCGTCGATGTTGACGGTCGCGGGGGTTCCTGCCGTGATAAACTGCATATCCCGCAGCGGCAAATGTGCTTGCACCCATACCTGCGAATAGTCCTGCAGGGTCAGAACCAAATTTCCTTGCTCCATGTACGCGCCTTTGCGCACGTTCAGCGCCGAAACGGTGCCGTCCGCAGGCGCATAAAATGGCGTAGCTTCCAGAAACTTCCCTTTTTCCTTCAACGCCGCGATGGATTTTTCGTCCATACCGTACAGGCGCAGGCGCTGTTCCGCATTCCCCAGACGGCTGCCGATCAGGTAATCCGATTGCGCCGTCATCAGGTCAGGGCTGTAGAAAGTGAATAAAAGATCGCCTTTCTTGACCGCATCGCCCACTGCATCGGTATTCAGATCGACGATCCATCCCGCCGTGCGAACCGCAATGCTGTGTTCTCTCCGGGTGCTGGGCGCGATATGGCCGAAGGCATGGACAGCTTTGCCGAATTCATGCGGGATAACCACTGCCGTTTTCACACCCAGTGACTGCCGATAGGCCGGATCTATTCTGACGGCGCCTTCCTGCGCTGCGCTGTCTTCGTAAACAGGCACCAGATCCATGTCCATGTAAGGCGATTTGCCGGGCTTGTCGAATTTCTGGCCCGGCACCATCGGATCGTGCCAGTATAGGATTTTGCGGTCGCCTGTCTCTGCCGCGAAAACAGGCGGCGCGAAAGCCAGCAACAGCACAATGAAAATTATAATACGCATGACAAATCTCCTTTTTCGGGTTGGTTAAACTCCAAACGCGGAAAAAGGCAGACTTATTCGCGGAAACGCTGGGTAGTCAGGAGGATGGAAGGTTGTGTCTGTGAGAGAGAAGGCCAATCCGGCGGCGGACCGCGTATGGCGTTGGTTCCGGTGAGCATATAGCCATATTCCGGTATTGCCGCTACCCATGCCGCAAGGAAAATCTTACCGCCCAAATCGGGCTTTTCAAGAACCGCATGATCGGCGCTAAACAGATCGGTTTTTGAACAATCCTTGAAAAAGATGTGATCGCCGTCAGAAGGGGTTTTGTTCTGACCTTCCATCCCCATGCCCGCGCAATCCACCATGGATGACTGTGCTGCCTGCGCCTTGCCTGTACTCAAAAACGGGCCGCACGCCAAGCTTGGCGTGAGCATGACGAGCATGAGCATATGGATTAAAAACTTCCTCATACGGCTCATTTTACACTATCTACTTAAATAAACTATAAATTTGCGTGTTGTAACCGCTCCGCGTGCCCCGACAGAAACCATTGTATTGCATAATACAAATATCAAAAGACAGTTTAATAGTTTGTTTTATATTGAGAATTTGTATTTTATTTCCCATAAGATACATTATCACTCTAAAAGATGTAACCGCCTGCCATTATGGCTCTGAATTCTAACGCGCACCCGCTAGCTAGTCCGCAAAATATGTTTGTCTTAATACCAGTATTGTCCGATATATTTACCCTCCACCCACATCTTCACATAGTTAGGCTGTGTGCGCCTGATAGCGGTATAACCGTCGCAGGACTTCCCGTTATAGATACCAAAACCGTAGGAAGAATATTGGCATTGAGTTTTTTCGCACACAGCTGTCACCATATAGCCGTTATTGTTATTCTGTTTGAGGACGTACCCTTCTTTGCAGGCTTCAAATAATTCATAGCCCAGTTGATAGTTGCCGGATGTCCCATTTCCATCCGGGCCGGTCGTGCAGGAGGCAAGATCCGGTAAAGGCGGCTTTCCCTTTTTGATGCGTTTTTTGAAAGCGCTGTGTGCCTCACTGCAGCCGGACGGAAATCCCCCAGGCAGGCAAAGCCAGATAGCACATTCAGCCTCAGATGCGGCGCGGGCTGGTGGAACATCGACGATCGAGACAAAGAGAGAAATAGCGACCGTTAGAAGCGCAAAATTTTTCCGTTTCATTTTCTATTGCAAATCCCTTCTATCTCTGTCAACGATCAGAGTACTCGTGGATTTCAAGGACAGCATGAAGAGAATCATTCTCTGCATACTCGTTATCTTTCATATCCCCGCGATCGCAAACGCGACCGTTATTGAATTTAACGGTGATGGAAGTGTAACAACCTATGCGGCAAGGGACTATCTTGCGGAATCACGGCATCAACGAAAGAAACCTAGGGTTTCCAAGACAAGCTTTGTAAAAGAACCTAAGGGTAATTTTGGCGGATTTATCCAAGCAGCCGCACAGCGATACGATGTAGATCAGAGAATCATCAGCGCTGTCATAGAAACCGAATCCCGCTACGAGAAAGATGCCGTTTCTCCCAAAGGCGCCCGCGGCCTTATGCAGATCATGCCGGCGACAGCGGCGTTGTATGGCGATATTGACTTATTTGATCCTGAACAGAATATCGACATTGGAACACGGTATCTGAAATATCTCATTGATAAGTACGAAGGCGATCTGTCGATGGCAACGGCCGCCTATAACGCCGGTGAAGGTGTTATTGAAAAATACGGCGGTATCCCGCCCTATCCCGAAACGATAAACTATGTCAGAAAAATATTGTTTCTCCTGAACGTAGGAGATTGAACGAAGAAATTTATTCGTCTTTCTTTCCCATGATCCGCAGAAGTTTCAAAACTTCCTTCCTTGATTTTCGAGGAAGGGCATCGTAGTAGCGCAGGAACATCCTCTGCTCCTTGCTTAACTGGGAATCTGGTTGTTCCTTCTCAGAGAAAAAACCCTCGAAGAAAAATGAGGGCGGCATATCTAGAAGGTTAGCTATTTGGTATAGTCGGGCGGCGGATATACGCCATCCCTCTTTCTCGTATTTTCTGACTTGCTGGCTCTCTATACCTATCGCGGCCGCTATCTTAGCGGGGCTTGCGCCACGAAGAGTCCGCGCTTTCTTGATCCGGCTGCCAATATGTTCATTGATATCTTTCAGATTTGTGTTGTCCATAGCAGATTTCTCAATGGATTGTATGATTTGTGCAATACACGAATATAGGCTGGTTTACGTTCTTGTGTAGATTTTCGACTGCTGTTTCGGTATTACCGAACGCTTCGTTATCTTCTGTGCAGCCAGCCATAACTGCTAATCCCGTTTCTTTTTTCATCTCTTCTCCTGAAATAAAAACCACCATGCCTTGTCAAGGGCATGGTGGCCGGACGTTAAGAGACCGTAGATATACAGCCGCGACAGTCTTTAGCCGAAGCTTGGACATACACTGTCGCCGCCCGGCCATAGGCCGAGGGCGACAAATGACGTTTTGCCGAACGATATCTACGAGCCTCTTACAGCCCGACCCTGCCCTTTTCCGGCAAGACACTCGATAGTAACGGATTTTTAGGAAGAAGTGATGAAATAATCGTTCAGTCGATCAAACTGGGATATTTTTTGGCTAACCCATATTTACGAGTTTTCCGGGCCGATTCCATGCCCGCCAGAAAGCCGTCTTCAACCCAGTTCACGCACCATTGCAGCACCGTTCGGAGCTGGAGTTCAAAGAGTTTCCCTATATCCAGCGCTGTAATTTCATTCTGTTGGTGAAAGAGCGAGAGCGCCTTGTGCTGTCTGGCATCGAGGGCGCGTAACGCACTGGCAGAGTCCGCAGCCCCTTCCCGCGCTGCCTTCCCCTACCCTTTGCCTGACCTTGGTGAAAGAGTCCGCCATGCCCGCTATGAAATAATCGATCCAAAGCGTAACGTCGGCCTCCGCCCACCCCAAGGAATAATTATGCGAGGGGCTGATTTTATAAACGTGGTCGAATTTTAACGGCATTGGAGGTCGCCGTTATTATGCCGTTAAATCCAGTTCTGTCTGATCTCTAACCAGAGCCGTGACAGACACGGACTAAGTAGCGAAGATCACTACTTAATCGTTCGGATAAGCGCATTACGAATTTCTGCCAAAAATCCACCAGCCCTTTTTCTTAGGCTTTTGCTGTTCGGCCAGGTCTTTCACCAGCTGCTCCAGATCCGCCAGCTTTCTGGCTTGTGTCGTGTCCTGGTCGGCCCGTTTCTCAGCTTCACTGCGCTGATCGGAAAGCATGGCGGTAACCTTGGAAACGGCCTCCTGCTCTTTCTTGAGCGATTCCTGTAGATTGTCGATTTGTTCCGTCAGCTGGCGCCGTTCCCGATCGCGCTCTGCCTCGATCATCTGGAGTTTTTCTTTCAAGACGGCATTTTCTGTCACTAAAGCCGGCGGCGCGCTTTCATTGGCAGGTCTAGCGTTCCCATTGAGCTTTTCCAGTGGCGTGACGTTATCAGGCCCGTACACGCGTATCAGTTCAGATACGTCAATTTTGGGCCGCTTTGTGTCGGCATCAATTAGGGAAATAGGCTTTTCCCTTATGTGTTCATAAAGGGTGGAACGGGTGA
>DIHF01000013.1:1199-4251 GCA_002420015.1 Micavibrio sp. UBA5703 | reverse complement strand
GATTATCAGGGGGGCACGCGGCCCGTAGGCCCAAGGAAAGACATCGGCGCGTTTGAATTCGGCGCGCCGCCGGGGCCTCGGGGCGGACCACCGGGTAGCGCCGCCCCGCCACCGCCTGCTGGTTGCCCTGTGGAGGTTCCGCCCCCGCATGTCATCGAAGAAGGGGTTTACCTCTGCCCGCCATAGGCCCGGTTTAAAGGGTTTTCTTGACAGCAAGAACATTCAGGTGTGGCTTGCACGGGGCCGTTGAAAAGGGTTCAATGGATGGAGGGGGGGCGTAATGTCCAGAGGTATCAGCGACAGTCTTTTTCATATGTGGCGGACCGTCTTCGCGCTCGCCCATGCCGATAATGTCGTATCCAACGAAGAAGTGCGCTTTATGGCCGAGGCCATCGAGGATGTCCGTTTTTCCGGCGCACAGCGCGAAATATTGAAAAAGGATATCGCCGACCCGCAGGACCCGGTGAAGATGTTCGCGCAGATCGAAGACCCCAAAGACCGCATCGAATTTTTCAACTTCGCGCACAAGATGGTGTGGTCGGATGGCGATTACGCGCATGAGGAACAGGCGATCGTCAAAAAGCTCAAGGAAATGCACATCGCCAATGTCGATATGGACAGGCTGGTGGGCCGGATCGACTTGCAGTTGGAGGAGGAGGACGATCGCGCCGGGGCCCACAAGGATGTCCGGAAAATTATTTCTTCGTTCAGGGATTTGTTTCGCGGGTGAGGGGCTTCGGCGCTTCATGATGACGGAAGATGGCGGCAGCTATTCGTGTGTATTCGTGTCCAGTCGTGGTTTTTTTTAACGCGGAGGGACGGAGAAGCGGAGTTTTTTGTTTCTCCGAAACTCCGGGCCTCCGCGTAAAAAGATGAGATCCTTCAGGCTCTGCGAGCCTTCAGGATGACAAAAAAGAAGAGGATGACGAAGGGGGATTGGACTTTAGGGGAATATCCGCAACCCCAATCCCTCGTTCATTGCCAGTTGTTCATAGGGCGGCAGGCCGTCGGGGCTGAGGGGGTAGCGCTCGCCGTTATATTGCATGGCGACATCTTTGGCTTCGCTCTGGCGGCCCGACACGCGCACGATCAGATCCTTCCAGCCGTTGGTTTGGCTGTCGCTGATGTAAAGAGGGGTGCGTATGGGTTGCACCGCGTTGACAAGCTCGAAGGAGTTGTTATGGGCGCGCAGAACAAGCATCGTGCAGCCGTGCTGCCCGCACCAGTATCCATATGGATTGTTCAGCAGCACAAGCGCGTCGCGCCGCCCGTCATTGTCGAGGTCCGTGCGGCTATACTCATAATGGGAAGCGTTGGGTGCTTCGGTGGTTAAAAGGAACTCCTGCACCGCGCTGGCCAGAACTTCGTCGTCAGGGTCGAGCGCCGCCTCGGGGAAAGGGGTAAGCGGATCGTTTTCAGGCACCGTGGAGGCACAGCCAGCCAGCGCCAGAATGGCGAAAAACGCGAGGAAAAGGCGTGTTCCCGGCAATTTCATAAAGTTTCTCCGTAATACGAAGGAGCCTATAGCATTCGGGAAGGCTTTCATATTGCGCCGCGCAATGGATTCACAATTTTTGGCTAAACATATTGCCTTGGGTTTCAGGGCGTTTTATGTTCACTCTGCGGTATTAATTATAAGGAGAGTGCCTATGACCTTTGTGGTCACAGATGTCTGCATCAAGTGCAAGTATACGGATTGCGTCGAAGTTTGCCCGGTCGATTGTTTCTATGAGGGCGAAAATATGCTGGTGATTTCGCCCGATGAGTGCATCGATTGCGGTGTCTGCGAGCCGGAATGCCCGATCGACGCCATCATTCCCGATTCCGATCCGAGGGCGGATAAGTGGCTGGAGCTGAACCGCGAGTATTCGGCGAAATGGCCCAACATCACCGCCACGAAAGAGCCGATGCCGGATGCCGATTCAATGAAGGATGTGGAAGGTAAATTCGAGAAACATTTCAGCCCCGAGCCGGGTGAGGGCGATTAGGCTTTTTTAGCAGAGGAGATCATTATGGCAGAAGCAGCGAAACAGAATAAGCAGGGCGGCGGTGCGTTGCGGCCTGATCCCGAGAGCCGGGGCAGGATTTACGACAGCATTCTGGACACGATCGGCAATACGCCGCTGGTGCGGGTGCCGCGCTTCACCGAAAAATACAAGATAGAAGCCGAAATTCTGGCCAAGCTGGAGTTTTTCAACCCGCTGGCTTCGGTCAAGGACCGCATCGGCTTTGCGATGATCGAAGCTGCCGAGCGCGCCGGAAAAATTTCGCCGGGAAAAACGACGCTGGTCGAGCCGACTTCGGGCAATACCGGGATTGCGCTGGCGTTTATCGCCTCGGCCAAGGGCTATAAGCTGGTCCTGACGATGCCGGAAAGCATGTCGCTGGAGCGCCGCAAGATGCTGCGCTTTTTGGGTGCCGAACTGGTTCTCACACCCGCCGAAAAGGGTATGAAGGGCGCGATCGAACAGGCGGAAAAAATCATCAAGACCGATGAAAATTCGTTTATGCCGAGCCAGTTCGACAATCCCGCCAACCCGCAAATCCACCGCGAGACGACGGCGGAGGAAATCTGGAAGGATACGGGCGGCAAGGTCGATATTCTGGTCGCGGGCGTGGGGACGGGCGGCACGCTGACCGGCGTGGCGCAGGTCATCAAGGAGCGCAAGAAGGAATTTAAAGCCTATGCCGTCGAGCCGGAAGAAAGCCCGGTGATTTCCGGCGGCGATCCGGGTCCGCACAAGATTCAAGGGATCGGCGCCGGATTTGTTCCCAAGAACCTCGATAAGGCGCTTGTTGATGGCGTGGTCAAGGTCAACAGCAAACAGGCGATGGACATGGCCCGCGAAGTGGCCAAGCTCGAAGGCATTCCCTGCGGGATTTCATCGGGTGCCGCGTTCTTGGCTGCCAAGCAGGTCGCCGAAATGCCCGAGAACAAGGGCAAGCAGATTGTCGTGATTATCCCGTCCTTCGCCGAGCGTTATATTTCGACGCTGTTGTTTGAGGATCTGGAGGGGTAGCACCGATATATCGTCATCACACGCCTTGTGCG
>DIHF01000013.1:331-933 GCA_002420015.1 Micavibrio sp. UBA5703 | reverse complement strand
TGGATTGCACGGACAAGCCGTGCAATGACGATGTTTTTTTAAGCCTTCTTCTTATCTTTGACATCATCCACGCCGAGTTTTTCCTGCAAGGAAGAACTTGAGGTCGTGTATTCGAATTTCAGCCGCGCATCCGGGTAGATGTATTTGAACGCCTGACGCGACATCAGGGCGGCTTCGTGAAAGCCCGACAAGATAAGTTTTAGTTTTCCGGGATAGGTATTGATATCGCCAACCGCGAAAATGCCGGGCGTTGAGGTTTCGAATTTCTCCGTATCGACCGGAATAAGGTTTTCGTTCAGGTTGAGGCCAAATTCGGCGATCGGACCCAGTTTCATCGTCAGGCCGAAGAAGGGCAGCAGGCAATCGCACGGCACTTCGGTTTCTGTTTTGTCGTTGCCGGTGATGACGACGGATTCAAGCTGGCCGTTCTTGCCGTTCAGCGCGCTGATCTGGCCCATCGAAAAATCCATCTTTCCGGCAGCGACAAGCCCGCGCATTTTGGAAACGGAATCCGGCGCGGCGCGGAAATCGTCGCGGCGGTGGACGAGGGTAAGTTCCTTCGCAAGCGGCTGAAGATTTAGCGTCCAGTCGAGCGCGGAATC
>DIHF01000013.1:0-135 GCA_002420015.1 Micavibrio sp. UBA5703 | reverse complement strand
GTCGCGGCGGTGGACAAGGCGCAAAGATTGCGCGAGAGGCTGGAGGTTGATGGTCCAGTCGAGCGCAGAATCGCCGCCGCCCGCAATGACGAGTTTTTTGCCTTTGAATTGATCCATCTTGCGCACGGCGTAGAA
>DIHF01000015.1:1042-6192 GCA_002420015.1 Micavibrio sp. UBA5703 | reverse complement strand
TCTTTTGTCCACACGACCTAGCAGAGCCGGGTCATTATAAGGTCTGACAACTTTAAAGTTTTCATCAATCAAAGTGTCTTCCGTTTTATGGGGGTAATCACGCCCGCCCTCTTTCGGCATAACATTCACCTCGAGCAGGCTGTATTTACCCAGGCGCTTTAAATCGTCGTCCTGCCAGTGCCTGCCATTGATCATTAGGCGTTTCATCTGCCGGGCATGAGGATTCCAGCCTGCAACACAGTAGGTATCTTTCATATAGGTAATATCGGACGTGATAATATTGACCTGGTAAGGATCATCTTCTGATCCTCTTCCTTTAAATGGTGCCATGGTAAATTTCCTGGAAATAAAAAAGCAGGCCTTCTAGCCTGCTGGTTGAATACAAAAAAACGCCGTGGACGGAGTCCGGGCGCTTTATCTGAATATATTCCTATAATATTGTAAGGACGTCAAGGAGAAAAGTTAGCAAGAGACTGATGGCTGTGCGGGCAGTCTGGTGCTAAACGTTCTCGGAGCTAGCTGTTAGCCAGTAAAGAATAAAGGGAATTACTGGGGTTTCCTGTGACGCTCACATTACCAATTTTGTGTGAAACGGGCAGAAACAATACTCAGGCCAAATAGTATGAAAAATAAATGGTCTGATATACATTAATCTTACTATTCCAGAGCCTCTGTGCTACCTCTTATATATAAAAAATATAGGAATTCGCAGATGACTATGGACCTCGATCGGGCTAGGACGCAGATAATTAGCGCGGGAAAATTTCTTGATTCCAAGGGGCTTGCGCCTGCGACAAGCGGTAATTACTCGGTTCGTCTTTCCGGGGATTGTATAGCCATTACGGTTTCCGGTTCACACAAAGGCAGGCTGACTGACGCTGATGTGATTACTATCGATAAGACGGGGGCTGCTCTCGAAGACAAAAAACCTTCTGCCGAGACGGCGCTGCATACGCAGCTCTACGGGCTTTTTCCACAGGCGCAAGCCATTCTTCATGTGCATTCGGTGCCGGCAACGGTTGTTACGCGCGGCAACACCCAAAAAGCCATCGTACTTGAAGGTTATGAGATGCTTAAGGCTTTTCCGGGCATCAATACGCATGAGACTTCTTTGGAGATCCCTATTTTTGAAAACTCGCAGGACATGAAAGACATTCGCGAACAAGTAGAGCGCAGAATAACAAAAGATACGCCCGCATATATTATCCGGGATCATGGGTTTTATGTCTGGGGCAGGGACATGGCAGAGGCCGAACGCATTGCCGAGGCGCTGGAGTATTTACTGGCATGTGAAATGGAATCCATGAAAATCAGGGCGGGAGCGAGAGCATGAGCAGGTTGACGATTTATCCCGACAACGACCCCCAAAAGGCGCTTCTTGATACTCCGGATTACGAGGTCATCGCAGAGGCATTGAATAAAATCGGCGTGCGTTTTGAACGCTGGGAGGCTTCTGAAAAGTTTCCGAATGATGCCGGGGATAACGTGGTTCTTGAGGCCTATGCCGCCGATATTGAACGCATAAAGAAGGAAAACGGTTACCAGACCGTTGATATTCTGCGCTGCAACGCCCAGACGCCGGACAAGCCGGCTATACGTGCGAAATTTCTTAATGAACATACGCACAATGAAGACGAAGTGCGCTTTTTTGTTGAGGGTGCCGGCGTCTTTTATCTGCGCGTTGACGGCAAGGTTTATATGGCGCTTTGCGAGCGCGGCGATTTGATCGGCGTTCCCGCCGGTGTCACGCATTGGTTTGATATGGGGCCCGATCCGGACATTACGGCTATCCGCTTTTTTGACAACAAGGAAGGCTGGGTTCCGCATTTTACAGGAAGTAAAATCGCTGATGAGTTTCCAAAGTTTGAAAAAACGAAACGGACAAAGGCCGCATGATTTCTGCGATTTTAACCGATATCGAAGGCACGACCAGCAGCCTGTCTTTTGTCAAGGACATGCTTTTCCCCTATGCGCGAAAACACTTGCCGGCTTATGTGCGCGCACATGAGAGCGACCTGGCCGATATTTTCAACGATATTCGCAGTATTGAATCTGATCCTAACCTTGGTGTCGAGGATATTATCTCGCGCCTTTTGCAATGGATAGACGAGGATCGCAAGGTAACGCCTTTGAAGATGCTGCAAGGAATGATCTGGAAGGAAGGCTATAAAAAAGGCGATTTAAAGGGGCATATTTATGAGGATGCCGTGAAATCCCTTCAACGCTGGCGGCACGAAGGATTGGCGCTTTACATCTATTCTTCCGGTTCGGTTGAGGCGCAAAAGCTGCTGTTTTCGCATACTCCCTATGGTGATCTGACGCCCTTGTTTTCAGGATATTTCGATACAAATACAGGCTCCAAGATCGAGCCGGACTCTTATAAAAAAATTGCTGCCGAAACAGGTTTGATGCCAGGCTCTATCATGTTTTTATCGGATAATACGAAGGAATTAGACGCGGCGAACGCCGCAGGTTTTCACACAATTCTTGTGAATCGCCCGCAGGATTTGAATGCCGATCCGGGCGCCGTTTCAGCTTATGTGAGCGTAGAAGACTTTTACAGTATTTCGCTCAAGGAGAAAGCCGCATGACCGCACGCCTGAAACCAGCAGAGGAAAAAAAGGAATATTATGCACTGACGCCCGATAGCATATGTGGCTATCTTGCAGGGTACAAATCAGTGGCATCCCGGCTCGGCGGTTCCGTATCGCAATGGCAGGCAAAAGAGGTCGGCGATGGAAATCTCAATCTCGTGTTTATTGTTGAGGGTCCAAAGGGCGCGGTCGTCGTAAAGCAGGCATTGCCCTATGTTCGCCTTGTCGGTGAAAGCTGGCCTCTGCCGCTTTCGCGGGCGCATTACGAACATTTGGCGCTTGTCGAACAAAGTAAACATGCCTCCGAGTATGTTCCTGAAATTTATGAATATGATGAGGCTATGGCGCTGACGGTGATGGAATATCTTTCGCCGCATATCATTTTGCGCAAAGGGCTTATAAAGGCTGTCAGATACCCGCATATGGCCGATCATCTGGGAAAATTTCTGGCTCGCACGCTCTTTTTTACCTCCGATCTGCATCTGCCCGCACCGGAAAAAAAGAGGCGCATTTCGTATTTTCTGGACAATACGGCGATGTGCAAAATTACCGAGGATCTGGTTTTTGATGAGCCGTATTTTGATGCGCCGATGAATCGCCACACGTCGCCGCAGCTTGACGATATTGCGCAGGCGTTCAAAAAGGATGCTAGGCTTAAGAGCGCAGTTCAGGACATGAAATGGCGCTTCCTCAATAATGCAGAGGCGCTTATTCATGGCGATCTGCACACGGGATCCGTCATGGTTACGGAGGAAGACACGCGGGTTATTGATCCGGAATTTGCCTTCTACGGCCCTATAGGCTTTGACGTTGGGGCCATTATCGCCAATCTTTTCATGGCTTATTTTTCACAGTCCGGTCATGAGAAATCGCAGGGTGAGCGCGCCCAGTATTCAGATTGGCTTCTGGATCAAATTCAAGTTCTTTGGGCTGTGTTTGAGCATGAAATTTTTTCTCTTGTCATGAAAAGAAACGAGAAAAACCCGGGGGGTGATGTATATAGCCCAAGGCTGTTCAAGGACGCGCCGTCGTTGGCGGAAATTACCGCAAAAGACCGTATCCAGAAAATATGGGCAGATTCATTGGGCTTTGCAGGCTGCAAAATCATTCGCAGAATTTTAGGGTTGGCGCATGTCGAAGATTTCGAATCTATTGAAAATCCCGATACACGTTCGTCCTGTGAAAAAAGGGCGCTCGCGTTTGCGCGCAGACTTCTGTTGGACCGGGAGCAATTTTCATCCATGAATGATGTAGTAGAGGCTGCTCATGAAAATTAACGGCACGCCGTATCGCTCGATCTGGCTTGGTGATGATGGCTGGTCCGTCAGAATTTTCGACCAGCGGCGTTTGCCCTGGGAACTGAAAATTGTTGAACTTAAAACGGCGGAGCAGGCCGCCAGCGCAATTAAAGAAATGTGGACGCGCGGCGCGCCGCTTTTGGCAATGACGGCGGCTTACGGGCTTTGTCTGGGTCTGCGTGAAAATTCCTCCGATATAGCCCTTGATAAAACCTATAATATGCTGCTTTCCACACGGCCTACGGCCGTGAATTTGCGCTGGGCTCTTGATGAAATGATCAAAGCCGTTAAGCCGCTTGCGGGAGCAGCGCGTATTGAAGCCGCTTATGCACGTGCGGCGGCTTTATGCGATGAGGACGTCGAAATAAATCGCCGTATAGGGGAATACGGTCTGACACTTATCAAGACTCTGGCTTCCAAAAACAAAGGCAGGGATATCAATATCCTGACGCACTGCAACGCCGGCTGGCTGGCGACCGTTGATTACGGTACGGCAACCTCTCCGGTCTACATGGCGCATGACGAGGGCATTCCGGTTCATGTCTGGGTCGATGAAACGCGGCCGCGTAACCAGGGATTTTTGACCGCCTACGAACTTTCCCAGCACGGCGTACCGCATACCGTGATCGCCGATAATGCCGGCGGCTTGCTGATGCGGCAGGGGAAAGTCGATATGTGCATCGTCGGTGCCGACCGGGTCACGCGCAACGGCGATGTGGCCAATAAAATAGGGACCTATCTTAAGGCTCTTGCTGCGCAGGATAACAATGTACCGTTTTACGTGGCTTTGCCTTATACGACCTTCGACGATACGCTTGAAAGCGGAGATGACATCTCGATCGAGGAAAGAGACGCAGAGGAAATGAAAACTGTGCAGGGCTTGGATAATTACGAAGAGCTTATCTCGGTAAAATTGACCACGTCACAAGCAGCCAACCCGGCCTTTGACATCACACCGGCCCATTTGGTCAGCGGTTACATTACGGACAGGGGCGTGGTCGGGAATATCCGGGATCTTTACAAATTCGCAGCGTAATTAAACGTATACCGAAAGAGCAGGATGTATGAATGGCTGGGGCGCTAGGGATCGAACCTAGGAATGGCGGTACCAAAAACCGCTGCCTTACCGCTTGGCTACGCCCCAACATGTGAGAAATGCCGGTAAAATCAGGAAAGGGCTTGGGCTTGAAACTGCCGCAGCCTATCCCTGCAAGCCGGGATAATGCCCTGTAGATACTGGGGTTTCAAGAGGTTTTTT
>DIHF01000015.1:0-925 GCA_002420015.1 Micavibrio sp. UBA5703 | reverse complement strand
GCCAGCTCGACGATATCCGCCCCCACGATAGAGGCTTTTTTCGACACGGTGGCTATGATCTCCATCACCTCGTCCCAGAACAACCCGCCGGGTTCGGGGGTGCCTGTGGCCTGCATGAGGGAGGAGTCGAAGCCGTCGAGGTCGAAGGTCAGGTAAACCGGCCCGGTGCCGACGGCCTTGGCGATTTGCTGCGCGTTCCATTTGGCCTTGTCTTTGGCCCAAAAGATTTCGATACGNNATAGCTGAGGATTTTATAGGCCAGCTTGGCCGCCAGAAAGTCGCAGGCATGAAAGCCCTCGGCTGGGGCCAGTTCGACGATATCGGCCCCGACGATAGAGGCTTTTTTGGATACGGTGGCGATAATCTCCATAACCTCGTCCCAGAACAGCCCGCCGGGTTCCGGCGTGCCGGTGGCCTGCATCAGGGAGGAGTCGAACCCGTCGAGGTCGAAGGTGAGGTAAACCGGTCCGTTGCCGACAGTCTTGGCGATTTGCTGCGCATTCCATTTGGCCTTGTCCTTGGCCCAAAAGATTTCGATACGGTCCTTATTGGATTCAAGGAACGGAATTTCCCCGGCGGAGATATTGCGGATACCCACAGACACCAGCCGCACATTGTCGTGGTCGAGGCAGCGGCGCATCGCGGCGGCGTGTGAGTAATGTTCGCCATCGTAGCCGTCGCGCAAATCGGCGTGGGCATCGAATTGCAGGATGGTGATTTGCTTATGTGCCTTGGCGAAGGGGCGGATGGATCCGGCGGTCAGCGAATGCTCGCCGCCGAAAATCAGCGGAAATTTCTTTTGATCGAGGACGTTTTGCACGGTCGATTCAAGAACGTTCAGCGCCTCGGAAACTTTTTTAGGGTGCGGCACATTATCAAGCGTGGCCACGCCGTAGCCGCGAAAGGCTTCGGCCCAGAAAACCTC
>DIHF01000019.1:6143-36515 GCA_002420015.1 Micavibrio sp. UBA5703 | reverse complement strand
CCCACGATGGTATCCATCGGCACGCGCGCGCCGGGGATGCGTTCGATGACGTCGATAACGGCCTGTACGCGGGCGGAGGGTTTCAAAATTAATCCTTCGTCCGGTAGTTCGGCGCTTCGCGGGTGATGGTGACGTCGTGGACGTGGCTTTCGCGGTAACCGGCGGTGGTCATGGCGATGAACTCGGCCTTTTTCTTCATCTCCTCGATGGTGGCGCAGCCCGTATAGCCCATAGCAGCGCGCAGGCCGCCGACCATCTGATGGATGACGCCTGCGATGGAGCCTTTATACGGCACGCGGCCTTCGATGCCTTCGGGCACCAGCTTGTTGGATTGCGTTGTTCCGGCCTGAAAGTAGCGGTCGGCGGAACCTTTAACCATAGCGCCGACGCTGCCCATGCCGCGATAGGATTTATAAGAGCGCCCCTGGTACAAAATCACTTCGCCCGGCGCTTCGTCCGTTCCGGCGAAAATAGAACCCATCATGCACACATCTGCCCCGGCGGCGATCGCTTTGGCGAAGTCGCCGGAATATTTGATGCCACCATCGGCGATGACCGGAATGCCTTTTTTCTTGCAGATTTCCGCAACATCCATAATGGCGGTGAGCTGCGGCACACCGACACCCGCAACAACCCGCGTGGTGCAGATGGAGCCCGGCCCGATCCCGACCTTGATTGCATCGGCTCCGGCATCGATGAGGGCTTTGGCGGCATCGGCGGTGGCAACATTGCCCGCCATGATCTGCATGTTGTTACCGCGCAGGGCACGAATATTCTTCACGGTGTCGATGACGGCGCGGGAATGACCGTGCGCGGTATCGACCACGACCAGATCAAGCCCCGCTTCGGCCATGGCCTCGGCGCGCTCGACGCCGTTTTTATCTCCGGTGCCGACCGCCGCGCCGACGCGCAGGCGGCTTTGGTCGTCTTTTGTGGCGTGCGGGTGGAGCTGGGATTTTTCGATGTCCTTGACGGTGACCAGCCCGATGCAGCGCTCGTGGTCGTCCACGACCAGAAGCTTTTCGATGCGGTGCTTGTGCAGCAATTTGCGTGCTTCGTCTTTGTCGACGGTGTTGTAAACCTTGACCAGATTTTTCGAGGTCATGAGTTCCTTTACCGGCTGGTCCGGGTTTTCGGCAAAGCGCACGTCGCGGTTGGTCAGGATGCCGACAAGCTTTCCGGTTCTTTCGGTCACCGGAATGCCGGAAATATGATTGAGGCGCATAAGCTCCAGCGCTTCGGCCAAAGTTGCGCTCGGCTGGATGGTGATGGGGTCGACGACCATGCCGGACTCGAACCGCTTGACGCGGCGGACCTGCATGACCTGTTGTTCGATTTCCATGTTGCGGTGCAGGATGCCCATGCCGCCGCTCTGGGCCATGGCAATGGCCATGTCGGCTTCAGTCACCGTGTCCATGGCGGCGGAAAGAATGGGGATTTGCAAAGTAATTTCGCGGGTTAGCCGGGAAGAGGTATCGACATCGGCGGGCTGTACTTCCGAGGCGCCGGGCACAAGCAGAACGTCATCAAAAGTGAGGGCTTGGCGGATATTTTTGGCCTTTGACATGCAAATCTCCTGGATCGGAATTTGCAGCGCACTATATACATGTTCATGCCAACAAATCCACAAGAGTTTTGTATTTAAGCAATTTATTGCTATAATTATGTGAATATGGTATTGATGCAGGGTTCAATCAGGATTTAGGAACCGAAGCCATGAAAAAACTGGTTATTATTGCTGTTGTGAGCCTTATTGCGGCTTTCTTCTCAGGGGCGGCACCGGCCTGGGCCGGGCGCGATATCGTCATTAATCTTGATGACGACGATGATTATCGCCGCCGCGACAGACACGAATACGAAGATTATTACGATGACAGGCCGCAGGAAAGATATCAGGAACAACATAAGAGGGTAGGCTATCTTCTCGGCCAGATTGCCGGGCAGAAGATCAGCGGCAAAAAGCGCGAGCGCGTCCATGTCGTTTATGATGACGTCTACGAGGACGATAACATCGTGGTCAGAAAAGCGATTGACGCCCGCACGGGCAAAAGGGTCGTTATTGTCCAGCACCGGCGTTAGGCCGCGCGGCTGTTGTCCTGCAGGGGTTTAGCGTTTTCGCTGTTTGTTTTTTCGCCTGCGCTCCAGAAATCTTCCATGAAGCGGTGGATATCGTAGAACCCTTTGCGGCGCAGGCGGTAAAGGCGCTTGGTGCCTTCGCGGCGTTCCCACAACAGATTGCAGTCCTTCAGGATGCGGATGTGCTGCGACACGGCCGGGCGGGAGATGGACGGGAAGTGCTCGGCGATTTTTCCGGCCGGAAGTTCGTTGTCCCTGAGCAGTTCAAGGATTGCAAAACGGGTCGGGTCGCTGAGGGCCTGCATGTGTTTAATCATAGGAAAAGGTTAGACCAAACTTACGAACGCTGCAAGTTTTTATGCCATTGTCATCCCCGAAACCCGCTGGCGACGAGGTATTGCTCGGAGCTTTCCTTGCGGCTGGCCGGGGGTTTGATGTGGCGGATGGTTTTGAAGTCCTTTTTCATCTGCGCCAGCAATTCGTTTTGTGCGCCGCCCTGAAGAACTTTCGCGATAAAAACGCCTTCGGGTTTTAGAACTTCCTGCGCGAAATAATACGCCGCTTCGACGACGGCCATGATGCGGATGTGGTCGGTCTGCTTGTGCCCGGTCGTGTTGGGGGCCATGTCGGACATGACGATGTCGGCCTTGCCGCCCAGCATCTCTTTCAATTTGTCCGGCGCGTCGTCGTCCATGAAATCCATCTTGATGAAATCAACGCCCGGAATTTCATCCATCTTGAGCAGGTCGATCGCCACGACCGTGCATCCTTTTTCCGCTGCGACCTGGCTCCAGCCGCCGGGGGCTGCGCCAAGGTCCAGCACCTTCATGCCCTTCTTGAAAAGTTTTACCTTCTTGTCGATCTCCTTGATCTTGAAGGCGGCGCGGCTACGGTAGCCCTGCTTTTCGGCTTCGGCGACGTAAGGGTCGTTGAGTTGCCGCTCAAGCCAAAGGGTCGAGGAAACCTTGCGCCCCTTGGCCGTTCGCACCCTGGATTTCTTTTTGTTTCTCGACATGTTTAAAGCACCATCACAAAAACCGACAAAACCAGCACCATGAAAAAAATCGAGATTGTTGCCGCCAGAAATACGGTCCCCGTCGAATTTTTCGAATAATGAGCCAGCGTAAAAAAGGCAATATAAACCAGACTGTAAAGGACAAGCAGCCGGTTGTGAACGGAAGACTTCATGAGGCCGATAAGGCCGTGCGGGTAACCGATTTCCTCCATCAACTCGATTTCAAGGCGCATCATAAGCATGCAGGAAGCGATAAGCCCGATGGCCCACCAGCGCTGTTCGCGGCGCACGATATAGAACGCCACGGGCAGCCAGATCAGGTCGATCCATTGATATGTCAATGTCATGCGCTACATTTCTTTAGTGCTATCAGGGTGTATAATGTATAAATGGCCGCAACGATGAAAGCAAAAATGAAAAAAAGCCTGCTCTTACCTCTCACAGTGATAATGGGTGTTTTCCTGCTGGCTGGCCTGCCGGCTCAGGCGGGCGATCCTACGGTCATCCGCGACACCGAGATTGAAAACATCATGAACCAGTGGGGCGCGCCGATCTTCAAGGCGGCCGAGATTTCACCCGATAACGTTCATGTCATTCTGGTGCAAAGCGACGACATCAACGCCTTTGTCGCGGGCGGGGCCAATATATTTTTCTACACCGGGCTTTTGACGAAGACGGAAAACCCGCAGGAAATTATCGGCGTTCTGGCGCACGAGCTTGGCCATATCAGCGGTGGGCACCTTATTGCCACACGCGATGCGATGGAACGGGCGACCTATGAAAGCATCATCGGCACGATCATTGGCATTGGCGCGGCGATTGCCACGGGCGATGGCGGTGCGGCGGTCGCGGTGGGCAGCGGCGCAACCGGCGTGGCGCAGCGGCGCTTTCTGGCGCATAGCCGCGTCAATGAATCCAGCGCCGATCAGGCGGCGCTCAGTTATTTTGAAAAGGCGGAATTAAGTTCCAACGGCCTTGCCTCGTTCATGAAAAAACTTGAATCCGAAGAATTGCTGCCTGCGACCCAGCAAAGCGAATATGTCCGCACGCATCCGATCACCCGCAACAGGATCGACGCGCTGGAAGCCCGCGCCCAGACTTCCCCATACAGAGACAAGCCATTTCCCGCCGAATGGGTTGAACAGCATGCAAGGCTTAAGGCCAAGCTGATCGGGTTCATCAATCCCGGCCGCGTGCCGTGGGAGTATGACGACCGCGACAAATCGATCCCTGCCAACTATGCAAGGGCGATTGCGGCCTACCGCCAGAACCATGTCGAGGAGGCTATAAAACAGATTGATGCGTTGCTTGTGCAGGAACCGGAAAATCCCTATTTCCTAGAACTCAAGGGGCAGATGCTGATCGATTTCGGGCGCGTCGCCGAGGGTATTCCCTATTACCGCCGCGCCGTTGAAATTCTCGGCAAGGCGCCGCTGATCCGCATCGCGCTTGGTCATGCGCTTCTTGAAAGCGCTGAGGGCAGCAATAACAACGCAGGACTTCAGGAGGCCATAACGCAACTGGACCGTGCCCTTCAGGACGAGCCGCGCTCGGCGCGGGCGCACAGGCTGATTGCCACCGCTTATGGCCGTACGGGTAAGGAGAACCTTGCGCGGATTCATCTGGCCGAAGAAGCCGTCCTGCAAAACAACCTTCCTTATGCGAAGCAGCAGGCCGAGGCAGCCCTGAAAAACGTCGAAAAGGGCAGCCGGGAATGGATTCAAGCCCGTGATATTCTTGATCACATCGAAAACATTGAGAATAAAGGCTAGAAATGCCGATAACGGACCCTGTTCAAAGGGCCTGTTTATAGGTTACAATTAAAGACATTGGATTTATTCGCACGATAAAGGAGCTTCACGTGAACAAATTTAACTTCAAAACCATTTCAATGTTTGCAGCGCTTGCGGTTACGGGCGCGCTCGTGATTGCTTCCAGCATCGACAAGACGCAGGCCGCAGAAGAAATTACTGAGGGCCAAAAAGCGGAGATTAAAAAGATGATTGAAGATTACTTGATGGAAAATCCTCAGGTCATCATGAAGTCCGTCGAAGAATATCAAAAGTTGCAGGAAAAGGGCATGGAGGCTGCGGCTTCTGCCAAGGTGGTGGAGCACCAGGACTTCCTTGTCAGCAAGGATGCGCCCTCGGCTGGAAATCCCGATGGCGATGTTACGGTCGTCGAGTTCTTCGATTACAATTGCGGCTATTGCAAACGCGCCCTTAGCGATATTCAGGAACTCATTGGTCAGGATCCCGGTGTGCGTTTTGTGTTCCACGAACTTCCTGTCCTGGGGCCATCTTCGGCTTTGGCGGCTCAGTGGGCTTTGGCGGCGCATAAGCAGGGCAAATATTTCGAATACCACGCCGCTCTGATGACGCATAACGGCAACAAGGACGAGGCAGAATTGACGGGTATCGGCACGCAACTGGGGCTGGATACCGAAAAGCTGAAACAGGACGCCAATTCACCGGAGATTCAAGCCATGCTTCAAAAAGGAATCGAGGTGTCGCGCGATCTCGGCATTCAGGGAACGCCGGGTTTTGTGATCGGCGACCGGATCGTCCGCGGCTATATCGGGCCTGAAGGGTTGAAAGGCGCAATTGCCGAGGAGCGCGAAAAAGCCCAGTAGGGTTTTGAGCGGGGCGTTGCAATCGTATTGATGAAAAAAATACTGATACTGAACGGACCTAACCTCAACATGCTCGGTGTGCGCGAGCCCGAAATCTACGGGCACGAAACCCTGCGCGATGTCGAAGTGCGTTGCAGCGAAAAGGCGAGGGAGCTGGGCTTCAAAATCGACTTCCGCCAGTCCAACCACGAAGGCGAACTTGTCGGCTGGATACAGGAGGCGAGAGGGTTGTATCAGGGCATTATCATCAATGCCGCCGCCTATACGCATACTTCGCTGGCCATTTATGATGCGCTTAAGATGCTGAGTGTCCCGATCATCGAGGTTCATATATCCGATCCCAAGCAGCGCGAGGAATTTCGGCGCTTTTCATATATTGGGCTTGTGGCTGCGGCTGTCGTCGCCGGAAAGGGCGTGCAGGGATACCCGCAAGCCATTGAAAAAATGGCGGAATTACTTTCTGTCTGAAGCCTGCTTAAAAGCCTTGCGGGAAGGCGGCGCGCCCCCTAAAATCCACCTCTGGACCAATAAATAAAAGAAAAATCATGAAAATCGATGCAGACGCGATAAAAGAGCTGGCGGAACTTCTTAAGGAAACCGGCCTGAGCGAAATTGAAGTGGCCGACGGCGATAAGGTTATCCGCGTCAGCAAGGGCGGCGTTGTTATCGCTGGTGGCGGCAGAGGAAATTATGAGGCTATGTCCGCCGACCCCGAAGCACAGCAAATAGCCAATACTGCTGCGCCGCAAACGACCGCGCAATCGCATCCCGGTGCTGTGACATCGCCGATGGTCGGCACTGCCTACATGAAGCCAAGCCCCGATTCCGCAACCTTCGTCAAAAAGGGCGATAAGGTCGCCGCCGGCGATACGCTGATGATCATCGAAGCCATGAAGGTCATGAACCCGATCAAGGCGGCCAAGGGCGGCACCGTGACGCAGATTCTGGTTGAGGACATGCAGCCCGTTGAATTTGGCGACGTTCTCATGGTCATTGAATAATCTGCTGAGAAAATATGTTTAGAAAAATTCTCATCGCCAATCGTGGAGAAATCGCCCTGCGGATCATCCGCGCCTGCCGCGAGATGGATATTGAAACCGTGGCCGTGCATTCAACGGCAGATGCCAACGCCATGCCCGTGCGCCTTGCTGATGAAAGCGTCTGCATCGGCCCACCACCCGGCAAGGACAGCTACCTGAACATTCCGGCTATCCTGAGCGCCGCGACGGTGACGGGCGCGGATGCCATTCATCCGGGCTACGGGTTTTTGTCGGAAAATGCCCAGTTCGCCCGCATGGTCGGCGAACACGGATTCAAGTTCATCGGCCCTTCGCCGGAATTCATCGAAAAGATGGGCGACAAGGTCGTTGCCAAGCAGACCGTGCAAAGCCTTGGCCTTCCGGTTGTTCCGGGTTCAGACGGTGCGTTGGAGTCTGTCGAAGAGGGCCTCGAAATGGCCAAGGAGATGGGCTTTCCAGTTCTTCTGAAGGCTGCTTCGGGCGGCGGCGGCAAGGGTATGCAGGTCGTGCGCGAAGCGGGGCAATTCGAGGAATGCTACAACCGCGCACGCGCCGAGGCTCAGGCCAATTTCGGCGACGACACGGTTTACCTCGAAAAATTTCTTGAGAATCCGCGCCACATCGAAATACAGGTTTTTGCCGACGCGCACGGCAACGCCATACACCTTGGCGAACGTGATTGCTCGATCCAGCGCCGCCATCAAAAATTGCTGGAGGAAGGCCCGTCGCCCGTCATCACCGACGAGCAGCGCGAGCGGATCGGAACGCTGGCGGCGCGCACGGTGGGCAAGCTCGGCTATGAAGGGGCGGGAACAATTGAGTTTCTCTACGAAAAGGGGAAATTCTATTTCATGGAGATGAACACACGCATTCAGGTCGAGCACCCGGTGACCGAAATGATTACCGGCATTGACCTGATCGCCGAGCAGATCCGCGTCGCCGCCGGATATCCGCTGACGGTCATGAAGGACCGTCTGCGTTTTCGCGGTCATGCGATTGAAATCCGCATCAACGCCGAAGATCCGGATACGTTCGTTCCATCGCCGGGCACGATCAAGCAATTTCACGCTGCGGGCGGTCTTGGTGTTCGTTTCGACAGCGCCATATACGGCGGCTACACCATTCCGCCTTATTACGATTCCATGATCGGCAAGCTGATCGTGCACGGACGCACCCGCGAGGAATGCGTCCGCCGTTTGCGCCGCGCCATCCGCGAAACGGTGATCGACGGCGTAAAGACGACGCTGCCGCTGCATCACTGGATACTGGAGCAGCCGGAATTCCTGAGTGGTGATTACACCATTCACTGGCTTGAGAAAAAGCTGGCCGAACGCAACAAGCCGTAAAATTTCCCTTCCTTGACGTAGCACTGCTATAATGGAAGGATGCAGCTTGTCTTAACCACAGAACTGCTTCTGGAGGCCTACAGGCAGGGATTGTTCCCGATGGCCTATAGCGCGGGCAGTCCCTATATCCACTGGATATGCCCGGAGCGGCGCGGACAGCTTTCAATTACGGACATTCACATTCCCCGCCGCCTGAAAAAGACAGTGCTGGCAAGTCCCTATGAAATCCGCATCGATACGGCTTTTGCCGATGTCATCAAAGCCTGTGCGGAGAAAGCCACAAACCGGCCCGAAACCTGGATCAATCAGCCTATCATCGAGGCCTATTGCAGGCTTCACGCCGACGGCTACGGCCACAGCATCGAATGCTGGAAGGATGGCAAGCTTGTCGGCGGGCTATACGGGCTTGCGGCTGGCGGTGCGTTTTTCGGCGAGAGCATGTTTTCTACCATGCGCGATGCCAGCAAGATTGCGCTGGTGCATCTCGTGGCGCGGCTATGGCGCGGCGGCTTTACGCTGCTCGATACCCAATTCATCAACGACCACCTTTTGCAGTTCGGCGCATACGAAGTGCCGCATAAGGAATACATCAAGCAGTTGAAGGTGGCGATGAACAGCCTCGCAGATTTTCACCTTGAAGGGATTGATGAAGCTGAGTTTGTCAGGGATTATTTAGAGAACAGATCTGTCATCCTGAAGGGTCGAAGACCCTGAAGGATCTCATTTCTTCTTGGCATGAGATCCTTCGCTGCGCTCAGGATGACAATGAAGGCATTGGCTGAATAGATCTTAAATCACTCCAGTTTTTCTTCCGGCACTTTTTCAGGCGTTTTTACTTCCGCCTTGGTCTTGGCGGTTTTTTGCGATTCAAGGCAATCGATCACCCACACGTCGTAAACCGGATGGTCCATCGACGACAGGCCGGGCGAAGAAGCGAACATCCAGCCCGAGAAAATCCATTCGGCTTTTTCCTGAAGTGTGACTTCCCAGATTTGAAGGAAGGCCGCCGATTCCGGGGATTCGATGGGTGATGCCTTGCGGCAGGCCTGAACCTTGATGTAAAGCTGGCCGAATTTGACTGTGCTGCCGACACGCGCTTCGAACGTCATGGTGCGGGCCGTGACCTTGTCCAGCGATCTTAGTTTTACGACTGGATATTCGTCGAGTTGCCGTGCATGGGAAATGCCGGAAAATGTTGTGCCGAGTGTAAGGGACAGCAACGAAAAAAGGCAGAAATAAACAAATCCGCGCACGCCGGAATTATTGCGTTTTTTCTGCATCTTGCTGCATGCTGAATATGAACTGGCCGAGCAATTGCTCAAGGTTTTGCGGGGCCTGGGTGTACTGGATGCGGCCGCCGCCGGGGATGGTATCCTCTTGTGCGCCCGGTTCCAGCGACAGATAAAGCCCGCCGAGCAGGCTTTCGCTGCTGATCATCGCGGCGGTGTCGGACGGGAGCTTGTAATTGGAATCGATGTTCATGTGAACGCGGGCGAGATAGCTTCCGGACAGGAGCTCGACGGAGGTAACAGTGCCGACCTTGACGCCGCTGATCTGAACCTCATCGCCGGGTTTGAGGCCGCCAATGCCGGAGAAATCTGCCGTGACTTCGTAGCCGTCGGTGCCGACGCCCATGCCGCCCTTGTCGTAGCCGAACGCCAGAAAAGTCCCGGCAACCAAAAGGACGACCGCTCCCAAAATTGTTTCGACAAGACTGCGTTTCATAATTCGTAATCCTTTAGTCCCAGATATTTAACTTAAAAGACGCAGAGGTGTAAATGCCTATTTCGGCGGGCTCCAGGCTTCGTAATCACCGGTGGCTTTGGGGCGGTTTCCACCTTGCAAAATATGGCCCGGCGGGCGGTAAGCGGCCTGCGTTCCCGTCATGTTGCGCCGGTGCGGCTGTTGCCACGGACGGCGGAACGAAGCGGATCCTGAATTTGGCACCGTATCGGTCTGGTGGTGCAGCCAGCCATGCCATTCCGGCGGGACTTTGCTGGCTTCCGGTTCGCCTTTGTAGACGACCCAGCGGCGCGGCTTTGTGTAACCTTTGCGCGGGCGGCCCTGAAAATACCGGTTGCCGTAAGCGTCCGTGCCAACCCTTTGGCCGCGATAAGCAAGGGTAAAGAAGGAAATATGTGCTGGCGACAAAACGCCCAGAAAATTGAAAATAGCCTTAAACATCGGAAGCGATTATCGCAGATCGTCGCCACTTTACAAAGCCCTTTCAAGCGCTCATGATGAGCCGCTCACAAAGGGGGTTTTGATTATGGGTATTGGCAGATATATCGGAATTGCAGGTTTTTGTGCCGTAGTGTTTTTAAGTCCCGCGCAAGGCTTTGCGCAGGCAAAATGCAAAGCCGTTGCTACGATTTACGAACAGGATATTTGCGAAACCGATATCCGCCCCAGCAAGGCGCTTGAGAAAAACATACGTGAATACGCAGAGCAGGCCGGGCAAAAACCGGAAAAGGCGATCGATGATTTCAAGATGTCGAGCCTTTTCGGGCTTTTGTGGGAAAAGGCGCTTGTGCACAAATACGGACCCGAAGCCATTCAGCCTTCGGAGGATGAAGTCGAATCCTATCTCGACAGTTTTCATGAGGCCATCGAGCACCAGAACGGCATGAACGTGGAAATGAGTGCGCTTATCGCCGGGCTTCTGGAGAAGAACAAATACGCCGATAGCGAAAAGCAAAAGCTGGATGCCGTTATGGCGCAAAGCCAGAAATCCATCACGATGTACAATATGCGCGAGGCGCTGCCCGAGGAATCGATGAAACAGATGGAAGAGGGCGAGCGCAAAATGGCCGAGGCCATGGTCAAAAGCTGGAAAATCAAGAAGACGCTGTTCAAGGAATACGGCGGCCGCGTCGTGTCGCAGCAAGCCGGGTTGGAGCCGCTGGATGCGTTCCAGACCTTTTTGAAGGAAATAGAAAGCGCGGGCACCGTGACCGTTCATGACGAGGCTTATAAGGATGTCATGAAGACGATGGATTCTTATATCAACAAGGAACACGAATATCTTCCTGAAGGCAGCGAGATGATCGAGACTTATTTCGACACGCCTTCATGGGTTTACGACAAGGATGCAGCCGAGAAGGCGTTTGAAAAGCAGAAAGAGGCGATCAAGGCGATTCCAGCCGCCGAACCCGCAGCGGAAGCAGGAGAGAAGAAAGAATGAGCATCGAAGCGAAACTGAAAGAACTTGGCTATCAACTGCCCAAGGCCGCAGCGCCGGCGGCGAACTACGTTCCGTTCGTCGTCAGCGGCAACATGCTTTTTGTCGCGGGGCAAATTCCGTTCCTGAACGGCGAGAAAATGCATCTTGGACGTTTGGGCGAAAACCTTTCTATCGAGCAGGGCGCTGAGGCGGCCAAAGCCTGCGCGCTCAACATTCTGGCGCAGGCGAATGCGGCGGCGGGCGGCGACTGGAGCCGGATAAAACGCTGCGTCAAGCTGGGTGCGTTCGTGAACTGTACGCCCGATTTCACCGACCATCCCAAGGTCGTCAACGGCGCTTCGGATTTGATCGTGGCCGCGATGGGCGAGGCCGGGAAACACGCCCGCTTTGCCGTCGGTGCGCCATCCTTGCCGCTTGGCGTTGCTGTTGAGATTGATGCGATCTTCGAAATCAAGGCGTAAGAACCTAATCGCTCACTTTGTCCTTCTGCGCTTCCCAGTGGCGGAACATTTTCATCGCGGCGTCGTGGCCGAGTTGCTTGTAGACGGTTTGCGTCTGGCCCTTTCCGGCTAATTCCTGCCGCACTCTTTCCTCACTGGCGCGGATCGATTTTATGTCCTGATGCGTCAGGCCATAATAGACCTGCCCGATGCCGACGGAAATAATCAGCGACTTGCCCATCATGGTGGGTTCGGAGGTGCAATACAAAACGCAATCGCTTAAATCCGCGCGCCCGAGTCTTTCGGCGGCCTGACGGATGGCCATGACCTCCGCATGCGCGGTCGGATCGACGCGGGAGGTAATGCCGTTTTTCCCCTCCCCCAGCACGTGCCCTTCGCGGTCGGCGACGATCGCGCCAAACGGGCCGCCGCGCTTGCTTTTGGCATTGGTGTCGGCAAGGTCGATGGCGTGCTGCATCAGTTGTTCGGGCGTGAAAGCGGCGGTATGCGAATTGACAGCAACCGGATTAGGGTTGATCCCTTTTGCCTTCAGGAGGCGGTAGATGAGTTTGATGAGGCGCTCGGGATTGATCGGTTTGTGCAAAATCTGTTTGACGCCAAGGTCGTTGGCCTGAAGCAGCAGATCGCTGGAATCATCCGCCGTCACCATGATGACCGGGAGGTCGATATTATTGACCAGCAGGTATTTCATGAAGTCGAAGCCGCCCTTGGGCGCCATGTGAAGGTCGACAAGCGCAAGGTCGATGGCATGTTCCGTGATGACCTTGATGGCGCTGCTCGCGTCGATAGCGCCGATGACGTTATAGCCTTGCGCCCGCACGATGCCGGCCATCATTTCGCGGCTCACGTCGTTGTCTTCGGCAATCAGGATATTGATAAAAGGTTTCTCACTCATGACGGCATATTAAACCATGAAATTGCGTTCCGGGCCATAACCTGAAAATTTGCGGATCTGCGGGTCCAATTGCGCGTTCAGGGCACGGACGAAACGCCGTTGCGCCCGCAGGGCTGTGAAAAGGTCTTTTGTCGCCGCCGAGCGACTGCCGTTTTTGAGGCCGTTCATTTTCGAATTTTCCTTTCCCCCGGGTGTGCGGGGGCCGGTCGATTTTTCCCAGGGCCGGGATTCCAGGGCGCGCCGGCGGGCTTTTTGCCGCCTTTCTTCGCTCCAAGTCTTTGTTTTACAACGGGAATGTCTTTTTCTATCAGTTCGCTTGTCATTTTTTTGGGGAGGGGGGAGGGTGTTTTTACGTAAACGATCAAGCTGGGCTTCGTAGGCGATGAAGGATTCTATCATCATAAGCGTGATTTTGTCCGTGCCGATGCGGTCATTCGGCGGGAGGGCTGCGGTTTTCCTGTTGTTTTCGTTGTGTACGGTCATGACGGCACTATAGGAAAATAATCACAATCAGTCAAGAAAATTCAGATTATTTGTGGATATTTGGCGGTGGGAACTTGACTATTTCCCATATCATGAATTAAAGTGCAAAGAATCGGTACATAAAAGAGCAATAAAATTACTTAACAGGGAAGGTAAGCGTATGAATCATTATCTGGTGCAAGTTTCCAAAGAGGCCTTTGTTTTCGGTTCGTCGCGCACAGTTCGGGAGCAGGACGTTAAAGCTTCATTGACCAAAGCAGGGTTAGTGAAGTCTTGGGATGATGCAGAAATTCGGATTTTTAGTGACGATCAGTTTCCATCGGTTAAAGCGAGCGTAGCGGCACTCAGGGATAATAATAGCCAAGTGAAAGTGCTTAATTACGACCCTCTTTCCTAATAAAGATAGAGGTGATGTTTAGCCACGGATAAACACAGATGGATGCGGATATTGGTTGTATCTGTGTGAATCTGTGTCCATCTGTGGTTTTTTATTTCAACGCGAAGTAACGAAGACCCGAAGTTTTTTCATTCTTCGTTTCTTCGGGCCTTCGCGTAAAAATGAAGTAGATCCTTCAGCGTCTTTGACGTTTCAGGATGACGGGAGCAGGGATCTAAAAAATGTATAACCCTACACGTTTTTTGCATATCTGTGTTGCAAAAGATGGATGAGTCGGGTATAAGGCTATATTCATAAAACTTTAAAAAAGGAGAGAGCGAATGACAGGGACGCAACCTAACGGCAACGGGAAACCTTCCGCAAAAAAGCCGGAGAATCATTTTTTCATGTTTAAAGTGGATGAGGCCGAAAAAGTAGCGCGGCCTGTTGATTTAGGCCGTGATTACGGAGCAAGAAGCGGGGTTCGTTTCGTTGCTCAAGGTTATAACATCGGTCATTCCAAGGATTACCCTTTGCCGGGTGTGAGCATAGAATTCACGGATGATGCAGCAAAAATGTATGAAAAAATTCAACATACGACAGCGGTTCGAACAATGTTGCATGAGAAGGGACTTTCTTTGGCAGCACCCCTGTTTTCTCTAGACAGGTCCTTAGACAGAGAAACCGGGCAAAGCAAGGTTACGCTGGCGGCTCTGTTCGATCCGGCAGCAAAACAGAACGAAGCCGGGGTGGTTGCACAGGAATCTCAGCCCGTAGCGGAAGTGCAGTCTACGTATGTCGCGCCGAGAGCGGCAGAACACGGCGCACCGGAGTTGGTTGCTACAGCATAGCTGGCGCACGGTAAACAGTTTACCCATAGATCACAAAACCCCGGAGGGCGTTGGCCTGTCCGGGGTTTTTGTTTTTTAACGCGGAGAAGCGGAGGGGCGGAGTTATTTTTGCTTGCCGTTTCTCCGTATCTCCGGAACTCCGCGTAAAAAATAGATGAGATCCTTCAGGGTCTTTGACCCTTCAGGATGACAAAAAGGAATTTCAGGATTTCTGAACGGCCTCGAAGGGCAGGCGGACGGTGACGGTGGTGCCGACGTTCAGTTCAGAATCGATCAGCAGCGTGCCGCCGTGCAGTTCGACAAGTTCCTTGGTGATCGCAAGGCCCAGCCCCGAGCCGCCGTGGTTGCGCGCATAGGACAGGGACACTTGCTCGAACGGGCGGGTGATGGAGGCGAGTTTATTCGGCGGGATGCCGATGCCGGTATCGGTCACGCGGATGGAGATAAATCCTTCGCGCTCGACGCAATCGATGGTCACGCTGCCGCCGTCGGGCGTGAATTTCACCGCGTTGGATAAAATATTGAGCATGATTTGCATGAAGGCGCGGCGGTCAGCAACGATTTTCAGTTTTTCGTTTTTCAGCCCAACGGTTGAGATTTTGATTTTGGCCTCGTCGGCGCGGGGCTGGATCATATGACAGGCCGCATTGATGACTTTGACGACATTCAGGCTTTCGAGATCGAGTTCGTATTTGCCGGCCTCAATCCGCGACATGTCGAGGATGTCGGAGATAAGGTCGAGCAGGTGCGCGCCGCTTTCGTGGATGCCGTTGATGTAATCGACGTATTTTTCATTGCCGAGCGGCCCGAGCATTTGTTGCTGCATCATCTCGGAAAAGCCGATAATGGCGTTGAGCGGCGTGCGTAGCTCGTGGCTCATATTCGCAAGGAACTGGGATTTGGCGGCGTAGGCGCGTTCGGAGGTGTCTTTGGCCTTGTGCAGCTCCTGTTCGTAGAGCACGCGCTCGGTCATGTCCTGCATGATGCCGTAAAGCGCCACGACTTCGCCGTTTGCATCTTTCTCGCAGCGGCCTTCGCAGTGGATGTAGCGGGTTTCGCCGCCCGTCCGCGCGATGCGAAATTCCATGTCGTAATCTTTTTCCTCGATGATGGCGCGCTGGAAAGCCTGCACCACGCGGCCGACATCGCGCCTGTGGACGCGCTCGGTCAGTTTGTGGATGGAGGGAGAGAAGGTCTTGGAATCTTCGCCGAAGATGCGGAAAATTTCCTCCGACCATTCGATGTCGTCGCGGCCCATCTCCCAGCGCCAGTGGCCCATATGGCCGATGGCTTCGGCTTCGGAGAGTTGTTTTTGCCGCCGTTCAAGAGCCGCTTCGTGCTGCTTGATGCCGGTCAGGTCGCGCCCGACGCAGTAAAGCTGATCGCCGAAAAGTTTCTGGTGCCAGCGCATCCAGAGCACGCGCCCGTCCTTGGTGCGCATGCGCGCTTCGAAATCCTCGGCCTCGCGCATTTGCGGCCTGCTTTCGAACAGGTCGAAAAAGCGCAGCGATTGCAGATCGTCAATGTCGTAGCCGAAAACGGTGCGGAAGGTGTCGTTGACGCGCAGAAATTCGCCGTTGCTGCCCACGACCAGCATCACATCGCTCGACATATCGAGAAAGCGTCCGAAATCCTCCCGCGCCTCCGCGCCGGAGGCGGGAGTCGCACTTTCGTTTTGGCCGGGCTTTGCCGGGCTCATTTGTGTCGTCTGCGATTTTGATGACATACAACTCGACCGATCCGTGTTGGCAGGCACCGTGCCACGCCAACAGATACCATAATATAAAACCCCGCCTCTGTACAGCCGGAATACATAAGAGGAGGCAGGGTTTGAACTACTTCCAAAGGATAGGGCAGCTATTCTAATGCGCGTACTTCACGCCGCAGCCGTAAGGTTGCGTGTTGCTGACGGCAACGGGGCGGCCAGCCTCGAGATCATCCAGCGCAGCCAGCACGTAGTTGGTTGCGCCTTCGATGGTATCCGGGTTGGGGCTGGAGTTATTGTCGATGGCTCCCGCATAGACCAGCTTGCCTTCCTCGTCGATCACGAACATATGCGGCGTGGTGCGGGCATCATAGAGATGGCCGATTTCACCGCTGGGGTCCAAAATCTTGACCGAAGGAGAGGCTTTTTGCTCTTCGACAATCGAGCGGGCTTCATCGGCGCTGACATAACCCTGATTTCCTTCGCCTGAGGACACGATTGAAACCCAGACAACGCCCTTATCGGTGGCGGCTTTTTGCGTGGCCTGCATGTTGCCGGAACCGTAATGCTTGACGACGAACGGGCACTGGTGGTTGGTCCATTCAAGGACGACCTTCTTGCCCTTGAGCGCGCTTAAGGAAAATTCCTTGCCGTCGATGTCGGTGGCTTTAAAGTCCGGTGCGGGTTTGCCGACTTCCGGCGCTGCATAAACCGGCAAAGCCAGCATCAACAATAAAATCATGGCGGCGAGTACAAAAACGAGCTTTCTGGACAACATATTTTTTCCCCTTAAGTCTGGTTAGTTCAATGCTTCTTGTACGATTGCGGGTGTCAAAACCTGCGGTAATATTTTTGCTTCAGGACGCGTCCCGGTTACAGGATCAGGCGGCCCAAAATAGACGTAGATCGGCACGCCGTTTCGTCCATAGGAATTTAAAAAATCTGTTATCTCTTCGTCATAATTCGTCCAGTCGCCGACAAGATACCGTATATTTTTATCGGCAAAAACTTTGCGTGTCGAATCTATGTCGATCGCCACGGCGTGATTTACTTTACACGTAATGCACCATGCCGCCGTCATTTCGACGAATACCGGATCGCTTGTCTGTAAGGACTCACCCAGCTTTTCCGGGGAGTACACTTCGCCAAATGAAAGTGTTTCAATCCGTGCCGGGTCGTTTTCTTTTTTGTCAAACGGCAGCAGCGCAGCGGCTGAAAGGAAGGCAAGCGCCGCCAGAACCTGTACCAAAAGCCGTGCCGATTTTTTTTCGGGGCTGTGGTTCAAAAGCCAAAAACCAAGAGCGAGCATCACAAGGCCGACAAGTACAAACAAAAGCCCTGTCTGGTCTGTCTGTTGCGATAAAACCCAGACGAGCCAAAGCGCCGCCGCGAACATCGGGAAGGAAAGAAGCTGGCGGAAGGTTTCCATCCAGGCACCGGGGCGGGGCAATATTTTCTGTAAGGAAGGGGTGAATGACAAGGCGAGATAGGGCAGCGCCAGCCCAAAGCCCAGCACGGCAAAAATAGGCAGCGCGATAAAGGCCGGTTGTGTGAGGGCGTAGCCGATAGCCGCCGCCATGAAGGGCGCGGTGCAGGGCGCGGCGACCAGCGTGGCCAGCACGCCGGTAAAGAACGACCCGGCAAGCCCATCGCCCTTTGTGAGTTTGTCGCCGAGATTGCCGAAATGCCCGCTGATTTCAAATACCCCGGTCAGGTTCAGCCCGATGATGAACAGAAGATAGGCAAGCAGGGCAATGACCAGCGGATCCTGAAGCTGGAAGCCCCAGCCGATCCCGGCCCCGGCAGCCTTGAGCGCAATCAGCGCGCCAGCGACCGCAATAAAGCTGAGCACCACCCCGGCGGTATAGGCAAGGCCGCTGAGCCTTGCATGGCCGGGGTCTTTCTCCGCCGCCTTCACCAGCGACAGCGCCTTAATCGAAAGCACCGGAAACACGCAGGGCATCAGGTTGAGGATCAACCCGCCCAGCAGGGCAAACAGCAGCGCCCCGGCTATGCCGCCTGAAATGCCGATATCCACAGCGGTTGAAGTTGAAGCGACGGGGCTTTCGGTTGTTGCTGCAGAATGGCCGTTGCCCTGCGCAGCGATAAAGGAAACGGCCTGTCTTTGTTTTTGGCTGTTGACGAAGGCAACGACGATTTCGGTCGAGGGGATTTGCTCAATTGCGCGATCACCGCGCTTTTGCCGGAAAACGATTTCATTTTGGTACAAATTAACCTCGGGTGGTGAGGCGTTGTTGACCAGCCCCCATTCCAGCGGGAAAAACTCGAAGCCTTCCGGCGCGATGCCGTCAAAGGAAATATTGTCGCCTCGAATTTTCAGAATTGTATCTTCGCCGTCGATTTCATAGGAGGCGTGCCACGGAACCGGAACAGGCAAAAGCTGCTGGGCCTTGGCCAGCCATGCGGCGTTATCTTCGGCCTGCGCCGCCGGATCGTTGAAGGTGAGGGAATAGGTGCCGCTTTCAGGGATGCAGATATCCTTACACACCAGAACCTCAACCTTGGCGGTCAACGTCACTGGCCCTGCGGGAATTGTTTCGGGTACCGATATCTGCTGGAGCAGTACGACATTATCGCTATAGCCGTAATTCGTCAGCGGGCCGTAGGGGATTTTATGCGGCGCGGGCCAGTTGATATCGCCAGTCGCGAATCCTTCCGGCATCGTCCAGGCAATCCGCGTCTCGGCCCCCGAGTCGCCGGGGTTAACCCAGTATGTATGCCAGCCCGGCGCTATGCTCTGTTCGATCCCGACAAGGATTTTATCCCCCGGCGCAAGGGTGTTTTTTGCCGCGAGAAGGCGGATGCTGACATAGCTTTGCGGCGCAGATTCCTGCGGACTTTGCAATGTGCTATCTTGCGCGAAGCCCGGTTGGAAAATGGTCAGTGAAAGCAGTGTCAGAAGAAGAATTTTAATCGATCTCATAAATTCCATTGTAACCTTTTAATGGCTAAATATATAGCCTCACTTGCTTTTTAATTCGGCTTTCCGGGGCATTGTGTTACAACTTATTGGTTGAGTTTATCTACTGTGGATGAGAGAAGTGAGTCCTGACACCAAAGCCGCGTTGAAGGGTAAAAGCGAGTCTCCTTTGTGGAGGCCGTCTGGCGGCAAAACCGCTATGGCGGATTTCAGCAAAAAAATGGAAACGAAGGCCGGGCGCTCATTTCCCGATTACCAGAGCCTCTGGCACTGGTCGGTCGATGAGAAGGAAGCCTTCTGGGATGCTGTTTGGGATTATTGCGGCGTCATCGGCGACAAGGGCGGCGCTGTTATTTCCGACAAAAAGAAAATGTTCGGAACGAAGTTTTTTCCCAAGGGCCGCATCAATTACGCCGAAAATCTTCTGCGCCGCCGCGATGGCAGCGCAGCGATCATTTTCCGCGACGAAAAAGGCGGGGAAAGGTCGCTGACCTTTAAAGAATTATACGATCAGGTTTCCTTGTGGCAGCAGGCCTTCATCAAGGCGGGCGTAAAGGAAGGCGACCGCGTTGCCGCCTATATGCCCAATATGCCCGAAACTATTATTGCCATGCTGGCGGCCAGTTCGCTGGGTGCGGTGTGGGCTTCGGCCTCGCCGGATTTCGGCGTGCAGGGGATTGTTGACCGTTTCGGCCAAATCGAGCCGAAAATTCTGGTGGCGGTGGATGGATATTATTACGGCGGCAAGGAACTTGATTGTCTTGCAAAAATCAAGGAGGCGCAGCGGCAGATTGAGGGGCTGGAAAAGACGGTGATCGTGCCGTTTCTTGGCAAGGGGGCGCTGGATACGGCGGTTACGCAGACAGAATTTTTAAAGGGCTTTAAGCCCGGCGAAGTGAAATTCAACCGGGTCGATTTCAATCATCCGCTGTTCATTATGTTCTCTAGCGGCACAACCGGCGCGCCGAAATGTATCGTTCACGGCCACGGTGGCACGCTGATCCAGCATCTCAAGGAACACAAGCTGCACTGCGACATTCATCCCGGCGACAAGGTTTTTTATTTTACGACCTGCGGCTGGATGATGTGGAACTGGCTGGCGAGCGTTCTGGCCAGCGAGGCAACCCTTTTGCTGTTCGACGGTTCGCCCTTTTACCCTGACGGAAATGTTTTGTGGGAATACACAGCCAAGCATAAATGCACGTTTTTTGGCACCAGCGCTAAATATATCGATGCGTTGAAAGGCGGAGATATGAAGCCGGGGCAAGCGCATGATTTGTCGCCGCTGCGGACGCTGGCTTCGACCGGATCGCCGCTTCTGCATGAAAGTTTCGATTATGTTTACGCTGCGGTAAAATCCGATCTGCATCTGGCTTCTGTTTCCGGCGGCACGGATATCGTTTCCTGTTTTGTGCTGGGCAATCCGCTTTCACCCGTCTGGCGCGGCGAAATTCAGGGGCCGGGGCTTGGCATGGCTGTCGATGTGTTCGATGAGGACGGAACGCCCACGGAAGAATCCAGCGGCGAACTGGTTTGCACAAAACCGTTTCCTTGCATGCCGGTATCGTTCTGGAACGACAAGGGCGATACGAAATACAAGGCAGCCTATTTCGAGCGCTTCAACGACATCTGGTGCCATGGCGACTGGGTAGAAAAAACCCCGCATGGCGGTTTTATCATCCACGGCCGCAGCGACGCGACGCTCAATCCCGGCGGGGTGCGTATCGGCACAGCGGAGATTTACCGTCAGGTCGAGCAGGTTCCGGCCGTGAAGGAATCTATCGCGGTCGGGCAGGACTGGGACGGCGATGTGCGCGTGATATTGTTTGTGGTTCTGAAAGACGGCACGAAGCTGGATGAAGCTTTGATGAAGGACATCAAGTCCCGTATCCGCAGCGGCGCCAGCCCGCGCCACGTTCCGGCTAAAATAATTCAGGTCACGGACATTCCGCGCACAAAAAGCGGCAAGATCACGGAACTTGCGGTGCGCGACGTCGTCATGGGCCGCAAGGTCAAGAACATCGAGGCGCTGGCCAACCCGGAGGCGCTGGGGTTGTATAAGGATTTGTCTGAGTTAAAAAGTTAGTTCATGCGCGGGTTTTTCGGTGTCGGTGTCGAGGGGATCAGCAAAGAGGCCAATGTCGGCAATCTGGTGCGCTCGGCTCATGCCTTCGGCGCCAGCTTTTTCTTTGCCATCGCGCCGTCGGTCGATATTCAGGCCATGAAGGTTTCGGACACCTCCGACGCCTTCGATCATTTGCCGTATTACCAGTATGAAAATGTGGGAAAGCTAGATTTGCCAAAGGGTTGCGTGCTGGTGGGTGTAGAACTTGTGGAAAACTCCGTCGAGCTGCCAAGTTTCCGGCATCCGACCCGCGCCGCCTATGTTCTTGGCCCGGAAATGGGTTCGCTTTCCCCCGAACTCATGGAAAAATGCGACCATATCGTCAAAATCCCCATGAAATTCTGCGTCAATGTCGGGGTGGCGGGCGCTCTGGTCATGTATGACCGGATGTTGTCGATGGGGCGCTTTGCCGAAAGACCGGTCCGGGCAGGCGGCAATGCGGAGAAACCGCAAGCCCAAAAACCCCATGAACACAGGCGAAAAACGCGGAAGAATTGAAACTCGACAACACTTGCATGGGGCGTATAATACCTCTACGGTGGCTTTCTACAGCCAGTTCTTATTCTGTAAATGCGATATAAGAAACGTATAGAGGAAGCAACATGAACAAGGTTTTCAAGGTTTTGAGTGTTCTCGCATTGGTTTTGGTATGGAGCCAGAATGCAAGGGCGGAAGAACCGCGCCAGATTGGGACATATGGCGACTGGTCGGCCTATGTGTTCATGGAAGGCACCAACAAGGTCTGCTACATGGCCAGCCAGCCCAAGAAGGCTGAGGGCAACTACACCAGCCGCGATCCGATTTTCGCGCTGGTTACGCACCGCCCCGCTGAAAGCACTTACAACGTATTTAGCTATATTACGGGCTATACCTACAAGCCGGGCGGCGATGCTACGGTCACTATTGATGGTGACCGCCGCGTTCTGTTTACGCAGGACGACACGGCCTGGGCGCCGGATGCCGATACGGACGAGATAATTTCCCTTAAAATAAGGAGCGGCTCCAGCATGGTGGTCGAAGGGACATCCTCACGCGGAACGCAGACGAAAGACACTTTCGGCCTGAAAGGCTCGGGCGCTGCGCACGATGCGATCAACAAGGAATGCGGCCTGATGTAGGGCGGGCCAGCCGGTTTGATTTGCGTATAGATAAGTTTGAGTGTTTGTAATTCATATTTGGTTACTGTGCGGTTCAATGGAATTGATAAGAGAACATCTCGCGCTCCATAGGTTTATCCGTTTGCGCCACCGTTATATCCTGACGCGGAATAACAGGCTCAGGCTGCGTTATGCGGCGGCTTCGGCGGTTTGTCTGATAACGGGGTTGGCAACGTTGCTGGGGTCGTCAGGCGTTTCCAGCGCCTTCGTTCAAGGCGGCCTCCGTGGAAATTCCGAGCATTTTGCAAAGCTGCACCAGGAAGAGCCGCCGCCGCTGGGTGATGAAGATATCAAGCAGCTTGCCGAAAATTTTATCAATACGTTTTCAAAAGCACCGCCGGTTATAAAAGGGCCGGTCTTGCCGCGTGAGCGCAGCGTCGAAATGAGCGCAGGCGATACGCTGGCCGAAGTTCTGGAGGCTGCGGGCGCAACCGGGGCTGAAGCTTTCAAGGCCGTCAAGGCGCTGAGCGATCATTACGATCCGCGCAAGGTGAAGGCCGGGCAGGTTTTGAAATTACGCTTCGATCCAGGCGAGAACGAAGTGCTGGCTCTGTCGGAAGTCAAAATGAAAATCGATCCGCTTCGTGAAGTGACGGTCATGAAAGAAGGTCCGGAAGAGTTCAAGGCCGAAGTGGAAGAAAAAGAGGTCAAGGCCAAACCTCAGGCCGCCTACGCCAAAATAGAAACGTCTTTGTACGGGTCGGCGCTGAAGGCCGGAATCCCGGCGGCGGTGGTGGCAGAGGTCATCCGGGTTTATTCATGGAACGTCGACTTCCAGCGCGATCTCCGCCAGGGCGACAAGATCGAGGTCATGTATGACGCCTACGCGACGGAAGACGGCGACGTGGTGCGCTACGGCGATGTCGTTTACGCCAACCTAAGCATCGGCGGCAAGCAGATACCCATCTATCGCTTCAAGATGGAAAACGGCAATACCGATTATTTCGGCGAAGACGGGCTTTCAACGCGCAAGACCCTGATGAAAACGCCGATCGATGGCGCTCGGCTGTCATCGGGCTTTGGCATGCGCCGCCACCCGATCCTTGGATACAACAAGATGCATAAGGGCGTCGATTTCGCGGCTTCGACCGGCACCCCGGTCTATGCCGCAGGCGATGGTAAAGTTGAAGTTGCCAGCCGCAAGGGGGCCTACGGCAACTATGTCCGCATTCGCCACAACTCCAGCCTCCAGACCGCCTATGCGCATCTGCATAAATTCGCCAAGGGGGTAAGCGCCGGCTCACGCGTCAAGCAGGGGCAGGTTATAGCCTATGTCGGCACGACGGGCCGTTCGACGGGGCCGCACCTGCATTACGAAGTTCTCCTTGATGGCGTTCAGGTTAACCCCAAGCGCGTCGACCTGCCGACGGGCGAGGAACTGGTGGGCAAGGATAAGCAGCGTTTCAAGGCCATCATGGCATCGCTGAAGAAGCAGTATCTGGCTCTGGCCGGTGGCACGAAGGTTGCGCAGCGTGATGGCGGCGCGGCTGACCGGAAAAACGTTCACTAAGATTTACGAATAAACCTCAGGACATAAATCGCACAGAGCGCCAGCGCCATCGTGAACCAGAACACGGTGTATTGCAGGTGGTTGTTAGCGGGCATCCAGCGTTCGTTATTGGGGAAGCTGGCGTCGAATTTATGCGAGGCGCGTTCGGCGTATAAAATGAAAGGCGCCGGGTTTTTCAGATTTTTTGCGGCGGCGATTTCGTTCAGGTCGGGCTTGTACCAGAGATTTTTCTCCGGGTCGTTTTCCGGCGTGAAGGAATTCCAGCGCGGCGTGCGTGCCAGACCCTCGAACCAGACTTTTTTGTTTTGCAGGTGATGGATCGGCAGATCTTCGAGCTTTGATGCGGTCCAGCCCATGTTTACGAACACAGCCGTTCCGTTTTGTTTGACCGGGACGATCAGGTCGTAGCCGATTTTATCCTTTTTGGTTTTCGGGCCGAGCAGGATGGCCTTGTCCGGAAGAAATACGCCCGATATGCGGCCATAAGCATAAGAGCCGGGCGTGAAAGCGGCGATGTCGATGGCTTGCGATTGCGGATTGTCGTAGGCGGCGTTAAGCCCCGCGATGATGTCGTTTTTCCACGAGAGGCGCTGGACCTGCCACGTGCCGAGGCCGCACAAAACGATAACACCGGCAACGGTGAAAATTGTGGCCCAGAATGGCAGGCGTGTGCTCATCGCCAGTCTTCCGGGCGGTGTTTATATTGGAGCGCGATGATGTAGGCTTTCAGGGGCTTTAGCGTGCCCAGCGTAATCGCCAGCGCCGCAATGCCCCATATCACGACATGCAGCCATAAGGGTGGGTGCAGCGTAAACTCGAATATCAACGCCAGCGGCACCAGCAAAAACCCGAGAACGAAAATCAGGAACACGGCGGGGCCGTCGGCGCTGTCGTTTTTTGCAAGGTCGAGGCCACAGTTTTCGCAACGATCGCGCAGTGTCATCGTCAGCACGCCGGGTTTGAAAAGCGCACCCTTTTCACAAGCCGGACATTTGCATGCCAGCCCGAGTTTTAGCATTTTGGTGTCGGGGGTCACTTGCCGCTTACGGCCTTAAGTCGACGCCGGCCGTGTTGCCCCACCAGTAAATGGCGATGAACAGGAACAGCCATACCACGTCGACGAAGTGCCAGTACCAGGCGGCGGCTTCGAAGCCGAAATGACGGTCAGGCGTGAAGTGCCCTTTATGAGCGCGGCGCCAGCAGACGAACAGGAACACCGTACCCACGAAAACGTGGAAGCCGTGGAAACCCGTGGCCATGTAGAAGGTTGAAGGGTATATGCCCTGTGTGAAGCCAAAGGCGGCGTGCGCGTATTCGTAAACCTGGAAGCACAGGAAGGCCACGCCCAAAAGCACGGTGATGCCGAGTGCCTGCTTGGCTTGATCGTTATGGCCCTCCAAAATCGCATGGTGCGCCCATGTGACCGTGCAACCCGAGAGCAGCAGGATCATGGTCATCAGGAACGGCAGGTGGAAAGGCTCGATGACATGAATGTCCTGCGGCGGCCAGACAAAGCCTATGGCTTCGACCGGAAACAGAGAGGCATTAAAGAACGCCCAGAAAAAGGCGACGAAGAACATAACCTCGGAGGAGATAAACAGCGCCATGCCGTAGCGCAGCCCGGTTTGCGCTTCAGATGTATGAGCCTTTTCGACGACAGCTTCAAAAATCACGTCCTTCCACCAGAAGAACATGACGGCAGCCACCGCGATCAGGCCGACGATCGCGCCCTTGAGACCAACGGCCATACCGGCGATTTTAACTTCGTGCATGTACATGACGGCACCAGCCGCCAGAATGCCCGCAGCCAGAGAGCCGATCAGCGGCCAGATGCTGGGCCGGACGAGGTGATAGGGGTGCGGTTTGCCTGTGGTGGTGTATTCGATATGACCGGCCATATTATGAAATCCTGATTGGGTTAATATTCTCTACTTTAAGGCTTTTCGCCGCCCTCATTGTAAAAGGCCTCAAGCGCTTGTTCAAGCGCAGAAGAGTCCGAAGGAAAAAAAGTATAAGACAGGGTAATCACAGAAACGTCATCCATACCGGGGTCTTCGGCAAATGCCGGGTCGATATAGAACATCACGGGCATGGAGACTTTCTGTCCCGGCCCGAGGAGTTGCTCGTCGAAGCAAAAGCACTGGATTTTGTGGAAATACTGGCCGACTTTTGGCGGGGTGACGTTGTAAATGGCGGTTCCGGCGGTCGGGTGACCTACTTTGTTGCGGGCGGCGTAGGCGATCAGGGCGCGCGCGCCGATATTGACGGTAACCTCGCGTTGCTCCGGGTGAAAATCCCAGGGCAGGGCGCGGTTCGTATCGGCGTTGAATTTGACGGTGACGGTGCGCTCCAGTACTTTATCGGGCAGGTTTTCTTCCGCCAGTTGCGTCGTGCCGCCAAAGCCCGTGACCTGACAAAAAAGCCGGTACAGCGGCACCGAGGCAAAAGACAGCCCCACCATGCCGGCAACTGCCAGCAGCACGATAAGCCCTGTGCGCCTGTTCTTCCGGATCAGGTCGGAATCGCTGATTCTGTTCATAACGGGGTATTAATACGGTACCGCTTATCCGGGGTCCAGTAGCGATTTTTCGCCAAGGGTTCCGGGGGCCGGAGGGCCGTAGACTTCTTTTGTTACGCTCAGAGAAACGGGTTTGTTTTTTTCCTCGGCATATAACTGGTCGATAGCCCGTGCGTGGTTTTCGCGGGCCTGCTTCATCGGTGCGTTGTAGTCTATGCGGCGTTTTTCAAGCTTTTCCTGCAGTTCTTTTCTGCTTTCGACGTAGGCAATGCTTCTGGCGTAGATGTCGTAATATTCGGCGGAGGGCGCATCGACACCTCCGTTAAACCGCGAAAAATTGTAGGGATCGGTGCTGTCTTCCGGCGGCGGCACCGGTATCGGAGCCTTTTCCTGCGCGGAAGCAGAGCCTTGAAAGCCAAAGGAAACAGCGGCGAAAATGATGAAAAAAGCATAGAACTTCATGGTCAATCTCCGGGAAGAACACCCAGATGTCAGGATACTACAAAGCGCCGTAATTCGCTATTTTAATCATCGTGATGACCCAGATCAGGGCGCAAAAGCCGAAAATAAGGCCAAGAACGGCCAGATTCTTCTTTATTTTTCGTTTATGCAAATCAGCGTGCGGCATGGGTCACATCTTATCAATCATCAGCGCCAGAAACAAAGCAAACAGGTAAAAAACCGAATAGCCGAACATCTGGCGGGCGTTTTTCAGGTCATCGCTGAGAAATACACGCACAGCCGTAAAAACGAAAAACCCGCTTAAACCCAGCGCGCAAACCCCGTAAACCGCCCCGGAAAAGCCGAGCAGCCAGGGTGCGAGCGTTACGGGAAGCAGAATGAGCGTATAAGCGAGCATCTGTATTTTCGTGGCCCGCGCCCCGGCTGTGACGGTGAGCATCGGGATATTGGCGCGTTTGTAATCCTCGTTGGCGAAAAGCGACAGCGCCCAGAAATGCGGCGGCGTCCAGAGAAAGATAATGGCAAAAAGAATAACCGGAAAAAGAGAAATATCACCCGTTACCGCCGCCCAGCCGATCATGGGCGGAAAAGCCCCCGCCGCGCCGCCGATGACGATGTTTTGCGGCGTCGTGCGCTTGAGCCAGACGGTATAGACGAACACATAAAATAAATTCGCTACGGCCAGTAACGCTGCTGCCATCAGGTTTGTGGCTAAACTCATGATCATAAGGGAGAAAATTGACAGAAATATCCCAAGGCTCAGCGCATCGCCCGGCTCGATGCGGCCAAGCGGCAATGGCCGCCCGGACGTACGCTTCATCACCGCGTCGATGTCGCGGTCGTACCACATGTTGATGGCTCCGGCCGCCCCCGCATTGACGGCGATGCACAATATGGCAACGGCGGCCAGAAACGGGTGCATATCGCCCGCCCCCGGCGCCACCCACATTCCGGCAAAGGCGGTGAACACCACAAGGCTCATGACCTTGGGTTTGAGCAGCGCGAAATGCTCGGAAAGGCGGCTTTCGGTCGGGGCTATGGAAGTTACGGTCATACCGCAGTCATAAAAGATTACACGCCGGGGCGCAAGCGGGGGTGGATACTAGTGGGTCAATTCAAAAGAATCCGTGTCAGATTCTACAGAACGTCCTCTGCCAGCGGCAAACCTGCCGCCAATATTCGCATAACGAAAGGCCAAGCGCCGTATTTCATTGATCTGAGGGGTGCCAATCTCTTCAGCTTTGCGTACGAGGGTTCCACCTTTACGGAGCAGATTTGCTTTACCACCTTTAGTGTGGAAGCCAACAGGATCGTTTTTAGCCATGAGGCTGACGCGACCGAATTCCTCCATATCAAGACTTTTGGCCTCTCTCTCGACCTCGGCTGCCAAATGGAAGCTTTTTATCATAAGAGCGGCGTCTTCTCTATCCAGATAGTCAGATGGCGTGAAGTCCGGCTCGCTGCCTGCGTAAGCATCTCTAAAATCAATAGCTATAGGGGGCACTGCAGTTGCCGGGTTATAGCCAAATTCTGATATAAGTCCTTGTCCCATGCCATTTATATACCATAACTATTGGTGCGGGATCAAATTTACGTAATATTTTGTTGTTATTCAAGACGTTAGCCGTCGAGTTTTAACGTCTAGCGGGGGAGAGGGGATAATAGGGCCACAGTAAAAGAGGGGCGCGGGGGCGCAGGGCGGTTGTCGGCGTCCATACCCCAATCGGCCAAAACATCTTTCAAGACGTTTTTGGCATCGCTTGGCTCCATGCGGTCATAGGCATCAAGGGCGATTTTGGCGACTATGCCTACTGTGCGCTCATCGGAATTTTTCAGGACTGTTTCGAGAAGGTTTACAACATCGAACGTGCGGCCCTGCTTGGCCAGATTCGCAACTCTGTCGATAAGGGATGTTTTTCCGGCTTCGAGGGAGAAATGATCCTGATGGCTGTTATCACCATCCGCGCTACCCGAGAGCAAAGCAACGGCCCCGCTGGCGCTTTCCCTTGGGGAGGCCAGATCGTTATAGGTGCCGCTTATAGGTGAATGAAAAAGCGTCATAAGCCCTACATAGCACAATTTTTTTGGAATTGCGAATTTGGATGCTGCAAAAGACAAGAACGCCGAACCTTTCGATCCGGCGCTCTTGCAATATCGGTTCCTGGTAAGGAACTTATTTGATTTTAGGCTGTATCTCGAACTGGTGGAACGGCGGCGGTGAGGGTAGCGTCCATTCCAGCGTCAGAGATTGCGGCTGAACGTTCCAGTAATTGCCCTCCGGCTTGCGGCCGAAGAAGGCCGTGTAAAGCGCCACGATGATGAACCAGACCGTTGCTGCGCCCGTGATATAGGCGCCGTAGGAGGAAATTTCATTCCACCCGGCATAGGCGTCCGGATAGTCGATATAGCGGCGCGGCATGCCCTGCAGCCCGAGGAAGTGCTGCGGGAAGAAGATCAGGTTTACGCCGACAAAGGTCAGCCAGAAATGCACGCAGCCCATCCACTCGGGATACTGGCGGCCCGACATCTTGCCGACCCAGTAGTAATACCCGGCGAACAGGGCAAACACGGCACCCAGAGACAGAACATAGTGGAAGTGCGCGACGACGTAATAGGTATCGTGCAGGGCGATATCCATGCCGCCATTGGCGAGCACAACGCCGGTCACGCCGCCGACAGTGAACAGGAAGATGAACCCGATCGCCCAGAGCATCGGCGTTTTGAACTCGATCGAGCCGCCCCACATGGTGGCAACCCATGAAAAGATTTTGACTCCGGTCGGAACGGCGATGATCAGCGTCGCGGCGGTGAAATAGGCCCGCGTGTCGACGCTCATGCCCACGGTGTACATGTGGTGCGCCCAGACGATGAATCCGACGAAACCAATGGATACCATCGCGTAAGCCATGCCGAGATAACCGAAGATCGGTTTTTTCGAGAAGGTGGAGACGATCTGGCTGATGATGCCGAAAGCGGGCAGAATCATGATGTAAACTTCGGGGTGGCCGAAGAACCAGAACAAATGCTGGAACAGAATCGGGTCGCCGCCTTTGGCAGCATCGAAGAAACCCGAACCGAAATTGCGGTCGGTCAGCAGCATGGTGATCGCGCCGCCCAGAACGGGGAGCGACAGGACGAGCAGAAACGCCGTAATCAGCATGGACCAGACGAACAGCGGCATTTTGTGCAGCGTCATGCCCGGTGCGCGCATGTTGAGGATGGTCGTGATGAAATTGGCCGCACCCAGGATCGAACTTGCGCCCGCCAGGTGGAGCGAGAAAATCGCCATATCAACCGCCGCGCCGGGGTGTCCGGCGATGCTCGAAAGCGGCGGATATACCGTCCAGCCCGTCCCCGCGCCGCCGCCAACAACGGCGGAAAGCACCAGCAGCAAAAGCGAAGGAATCAAAAGCCAGAAGGAAATATTGTTCAGGCGCGGAAAGGCCATATCCGGCGCGCCGATCATCAATGGAATGAACCAGTTGCCGAAACCGCCGATCAGGCCCGGCATGACGACGAAGAACACCATGATCAGGCCGTGAGCTGTGATGATGGTATTCCACAAATGCCCGTCGGGGTTTCCGGCCTCGTCGAGGAGGAATTGCACGCCCGGCTC
>DIHF01000019.1:3547-5727 GCA_002420015.1 Micavibrio sp. UBA5703 | reverse complement strand
TGATCGTGGCCGTGGTCGTGATGGGCACCCATATTAGCGTTCCTCCGCAAAAGCAAATTTTATCTCTGTGTTGCCGGTATCAAGCGCGGCGAATTTCTCCTTGGCTGTAATCAGCCACTGCTGGAACTCTTCCTTGCTGACGGCGTGAATTTCAATCGGCATGTAAGAGTGATCCTTGCCGCAAAGCTCGGAGCACTGGCCGAAATAACGGCCCGGCTTGCTGATGTTGACCCATGTCTCGTTCAGGCGGCCCGGCACGGCGTCGATTTTGACCCCGAGTGCCGGTACGGCAAAGGCGTGAATGACATCGGCGGCGGTCACCAGAATCTGGATGTTGGTATCGACCGGCAGGACAACGACGTTATCCGTGGAAAGCAGGCGGACCTGGCCCTTGGCCGGGTCGATGTCTTTTTCCGGGACCATGTAGGACAGGAAGTTCAGCCCGTCATTATCGGGATATTCATAGCCCCAGTACCACTGATAGCCCGTGACCTTCAGAGTCATATCGGGGTTTTCGATGCGGTCATTGGTGTAAAGGAGTTTGAAAGAGGGGACGACGATGACAATCAAAATAAGGATCGGAACGATCGTCCAGACAACTTCGATCAGAACATTGTGCGAAAACTGCGCGGGTTTGGGGTTGGCCTTTGAATTGAAGCGCAGGATGACGATCGCCAGAAGGATAAAGACGAATATGACGATGCCCGTGATGATCCAGAGCAGCATATTGTGAAAGTCGTGTATTCTCTCTGCTGAAGAGGAGGCGGCAGGCTGGAAGCCTATTTCCCAGTCGACGGGCTGACCTTCGGCGGCAAGAGCAGGGGCTGCCCAAAGGCCGAGCATAACGATAACAAGGGCAGGGAATAATCTTTTGGCGAATGTTTTCATGGGTAAATCTTTGATCTGTTGAGTCCTTTTACGGCACATAGTATGCCCGATTTTTTATCGTGGATACACTTAAAATTAAGGCGGGTAAAATGCAAGAGGGGATATACATGCCCCGGCGTGTTACGCGCTGAAATCAGGATTTTCTGTCAATAAAGCTGAGTGCTTTGAGCGCCGCCGTTTCCGCCCGCAGCAGGGTTTCGCCGAGGTTGGCGGCCTGGGCGAAGGGGTAGCCCATGATTAATTCCTTCTCGGTTTCTTCGAAGCCGCCCGCCGGGCCGATGATAAAGGCTTTGTCCTTGCCCAAGGAAACCTCGGAAATATGCGGCGCATTGTAATATTCAAGACAGGCCGTGATTTTGGTCCGTCCGTCCCATTTCGCCAGTAGATCCGCGAGTGGCGTAAGTTTGTATAGAACCGGCATATCGAGGCGCTCGCATTGCTCGGCGGCCTCCATGATCTGGGCGGCGATTCGCTCCGGGTTGATCTTGCGCACCTCGGTGTGGTGGGTCAGAACCGGGTGAAAATCGGTTACGCCCAGCTCGACTGCCTTTTCGATAAGAAAGTCCATGCGCTGTTTCTTAATCGGGGCGAAGATCAGGTGCACGCGGCCGGCCGCTGCAGGCTGGGGCCGGGTTTGGGCGGTCAGCCTGAATTCGGCGTCTTTTTTGCCCAAAGACAGGATATCGCCGATCCATTCGCCGTCCTGCCCGTTGAAAAAGCGCACCTGCTCGCCGTTTTGCAGCCGCAGCACGTTTTTCAGATAATGAATTTGCGTTGCCGCCAGTTGGGGGCTTGCATTTTCCCCAAGCGCCTGCTCGACATAGAGGCGGGGGTGCTTTGTAAATCTTGTCAATGTCATAGGGGCCAGTGAACACGAAACCGCATACCGATATCAAGAGCGATGGCTGGATAAACCGGGTTTTTCCGTCCAGCCTGAGGCCCTATGCCACTCTGGCGCGGCTGGATCGGCCCGTGGGCATATGGCTTTTGCTACTGCCGGGCTGGTGGGCGATTGCGCTGGCGTCAGGCGGGATCGGATCGATGAAGCTGGAGGATTGGCGTTTTGCTGCGCTTTTTGCTGCGGGGGCGGTGATCATGCGCGGGGCCGGATGTGTCATCAACGATCTCTGGGACCGCAAGCTGGATAAACAGGTTGAGCGCACGCGGGCGCGGCCCTTGGCTTCGGGCGCGGTTTCGCCAAGGCAGGCCATGGTTTTTCTGGGCGGGTTGTTGCTGGCGGGGCTGGCGGTTTTGCTGCAGATGAATCCGGTGACGGTGATGCTGGGTTTTCT
>DIHF01000019.1:2494-3312 GCA_002420015.1 Micavibrio sp. UBA5703 | reverse complement strand
GTGACGGTGATGCTGGGTTTTCTGGTGATGCCGCTCATTATCGCCTATCCGCTGATGAAGCGCCTGACATGGTGGCCGCAGGCTTTTTTGGGGCTGACGTTTAACTTCGGTGCGCTGATGGGCTGGAGCGCGGTGATCGGCGTGATCGGCCTTCCGGCGCTGTGCCTCTATGCGGCGGGGATATGCTGGACGCTGGGCTATGACACGATCTACGCGCATCAGGACAAGGAAGACGACCTCATAGCCGGGATCAAATCCACGGCGTTGAAGTTCGGCGCGAACAGCAAAAAATGGGTGGCCGGGTTTTACGGCGCGGCGATGGCATTGCTGACGGCGGCGCTTTTTACGGGTGCGGGCGGTGCAGGGGCATGGATGATTTTCGTGCCCGTCATGGGCGCGCATCTGGCATGGCAGATTAAAAACTGGCGACCGGACAGCCCGGATAGCAGCCTGAAAACTTTCCGTTCAAACCGCGACTTCGGCCTGATCGTGTTGGCGGCGGCGCTCTTTTCCTAACCGTTATGAAGATTGCGGAGGCGCTGTTCGGCGATCATGAGCATCGCAAGGTCGACGGTGCCGGCGCGGCGCAGCCCGGCGAATAGCGGGTCGAGCTGTTGTACACGGTGCTCGTTCTTTTTCAGCCATTTTTCAACGCCGGAGCTATCCGCGCCCTTGCTTTCCTTCATGACGCGGACGGTAAGGCCCGCCTGACAGCCGTAAAGCTGGTCGAGCAGCCCGGCCTTGGCCTCGGCGTTCCAGGCATCGTCCGCCGCAAGATAGCGGGCCTGCTGGCGCAGCCACGACATGTGGAACTTCTC
>DIHF01000019.1:0-2241 GCA_002420015.1 Micavibrio sp. UBA5703 | reverse complement strand
CGACATGTGGAACTTCTCGCCCAGTTCGAAATAGGTGCGGGCGGTGCGGATGACGTCGGCTTTGTGCTCGAGGCTGATGCGCACGATGTCGCAGGCCGATGAAAGCGCCGGGAGCAGGGAAATCTTTTCGGCAAGGTGCCGGGGCAGCCCGTCGCGCAGTTCCGCCTGTATGCGCTGTTCGATGGTCTGGCGCAGTTCCTTGGCGGCGAGGGTGTTCAGGCTCTGGCGCAACGCTTCGATGCCCTTGCTGTAGGCGCGGATATCGTAGCTGATGTCCAGCGGACGGCCGAGGCGCGTGAGGAACCACACAATAGCATGAGATGCCAGTTCCGATACGTCGCGCATTGCCTTGAGCTGGACCTCGGCGGGAACCTTGTTGTCCAGCGATTCTATTTCGTTCCATAGCGGGCGCAGGCTGAAGGCTTCGCGCACGATGATATAGGCGCGCGCGACATCGGCCGGCGTGGCACCCGTTTTATCCATGGTGGCCTTGAGGAAGGTCGGCCCCATGCGGTTGATCATGGAATTGGCCATGGCCGTGGCGATAATTTCGCGCTTGAGGCGGTGGCCCTGAATTTCCTTTTTGTACTTTTCGCGCAGGACTTCGGGGAAATAGTTCGTCAGCCAGTTCTGCATGTCGGGATTGTCGGGGATGTCGCTGTGCAACAGTTCGCGGGTGAAATTGATTTTGGCGTAGGACAAAAGAATGCAAAGCTCTGGCCTTGTCATGCCCTTGCCGTTGCGGATGCGCTGGGCGATGGTTTCGGAATCCGGCAGGCCTTCGAGGGCGCGGTTAAAGCCCTGCTTGCGCTCCATCTCTTTGATGTATTCCTCCTGCGTCTGGAGGTTTTCCCGCGCCTGAAGCTCGGCCAATGAAATGGCCTGCGCCTGCTGGTAATTGTTCCGCAGGACATGCGCGGCGATTTCATCTGTCATTTGTTCCAGCAGCTTGTTACGCGAAGCAAGGCTCATTTTGCGGGAGGGGCTGGCCATGATGTCGGTCATCAGAATCTTGATGTTGACCTCATGGTCGGAAGAATCGACACCGCCCGAATTGTCGAGGAAGTCGGTGTTGATCTTGCCGCCCTTTTCGGCGAACTCGACACGGCCGCGCTGGGTGACGCCCAGATTGGCACCTTCGCCGATGACTTTGGCGCGAATTTCGCAGCCGTTAATACGCAACGCGTCGTTCGTTTTGTCACCCGCATCGGCGTGAGTTTCGGTCTTTGCTTTGATGTAAGTTCCGATACCGCCAAACCACAAAAGATCGGTCCGGGCCAGCAGCATGGCGCGCATCAGTTCGATCGGTGCCACTTTTTCCTTGTCAATGTCGAAGCGTTTGCGGATTTCGGGCGTGAGGACCAGCACCTTGTCCTGGCGGGAATAGATGCGCCCGCCTTTGGAAAGTTTTTTCTGGTCGTATTCGTCCCATCCTTTGACCAGATCGAACAGCCGTTTGCGTTCCTTGAAGCTGGAGGCAACGTCTGGGTCCGGGTCGCAAAAGATGTGAAGATGGTTGAACGCGCCGACCAGCCTGATTTTCTCGGACAATAGCATACCGTTGCCGAACACATCGCCGCCCATATCGCCGACACCGACGACGTCGAAGGGCTGGGTCTGGGTGTTGTGGTTTAGCTGGCGGAAATGCAGCTTGACCGATTCCCACACGCCCTTGGCGGTGATGCCCATTTTCTTGTGGTCGTAACCGGCCGAGCCGCCGGAAGCGAAAGCATCGCCCAGCCAGAAGCCGTATTCCAGCGACAGGCTGTTGGCGATATCCGAAAACGTCGCGGTACCCTTGTCGGCGGCAACGACCAGATACGGGTCGTCTCCATCGCGGCGCACAACGTTTTTGGGCGGCACGATTTTATCGCCCTTGCGGTTGTCGGTGATATCCAAAAGGCCACGAATAAGGGTCTTGTAGCACTCGACACCCTCTTTGAAATATTCCTTGCGGTCCTTGATGACGGATTTGACCACGAAGCCACCCTTGGCGCCCATCGGTACGATCACGGCGTTTTTCACCATCTGCGCCTTCATAAGGCCGAGAACCTCGGTGCGGAAATCCTCGTGCCGGTCAGACCAGCGCAAACCGCCGCGTGCGATCATGTCGCCGCGCAGGTGAATGGCCTCTACGCGGGGCGAATAGACGAAAACCTCAACTAGCGGCCTTGGCTCCGGAAGGTCTGGCACGTCGCGGCTGCGGAGCTTGAGGGAAAGATAGGATTTCGGCTCGCCCTG
>DIHF01000029.1 GCA_002420015.1 Micavibrio sp. UBA5703 | reverse complement strand
TCCTGCGAAAACACCTCGCGCTCCAGCACATGGCACCAGTAGCAGGTCGAATAGCCGATGCTGACCAAAATGGGCTTGTTCTCGCGCCGTGCCTTTTCCAGCGCTGCATCGCTCCATGGATACCAGTCCACCGGGTTATGCGCGTGTTGCCGTAAATAAGGGCTGAAAGATCCCTCAAGATGGTTGGTGTGTTGTTCCGCTGTTGGTCCAAGAACGGCCTGACTACCATTTGCGATATCTTGATTTTTCATCTTCGAAATCATTAGTCCCATTGCGGCCACGCCAAAAATTATGAATATAATAAGTAGGCTGGTTTTTTTCATTTCCGCGCTCCCGCCATATTGACAAACTATATAATCGTTAAAATGACTTGAATACAAATATCCGTTTTGTACATGGCATCAGCATGCCTGTTCAATCGCGGCGATCTGGTCTTCAATATTGATGGCGCAAAAGGATGTAACCTCCAAATCCCGGTCTTCAAAGACATCCCTATCGGTATATTTTCCGCGCCATTCTTCTATCTTCCGGTCGCGTTCGATCAGAAGCGTTTCGATCTGCGGCCGGAACAGACGCAGCATATTCGTGACCCACAGATTGACAGGCCAGCTTGGCCATGCATGGTCAATTTCATACAGATCGAGTATGCGGATAACATCTTCGGCCTTGTACCAGGTTTCCTTCGTGACCCAGCGGTTGGTTGTGAACAGATTGATGGGGACGCCGTAGCCATCCATGCCGATGCCCACGATATGGCTGACCGGGTCGGTTTCGGCACCGCTGTCGGTGCAGGAATCGAGCCTTGCCGGTTTCATGCCCTGCGGCATGCCCTTGGCGCGCAGGAATGTATGAAAATGCCCGTGTTCGGCATTGTGCATGTAGTTTTTATCGTCCGACTTTGCATGAGTATGGTAGTAATACTGCGAATGACTATTCTGGTCATGAACATCGCTGTCAGGAAGGTGATCCCATTCCCGAAAATCAGTTGTAAATCTTATGAGATCGCTAACGACGTTCTGCTGCGCATTTCCGAGCACCCGCTGACACTCCAGCACCATCGCCCCGGCATCCCGCATGGTTTCAAGCGCTGTGCGGTCCAAATGATCCAGATATCCGTTTTCCTTGCGGGATGGTTTTGAATTGGTCAACATTTTGGATGCCTCAAAAAATGAGCGGGGAAACCAAAGAAACAAGCTTCCCCGCCACAGAATGGATTAGTAGGCGTGGCCGCTGCAGGGATTTTTGCCAGCACAGGGGTTTTTCCCCGCGCAAGGATTCTTGCCAGCACAGGGGGAGGCATGCTTGGCCGTACAGGGATTTTTCCCCATACAGGGGTTTCTGCCGCCGCACATCATCGAACATGCCGACAAAGCTGTCGCCGCGACGAGACTCAGAATAGCTGCAGTCTTTCTAAAACCTCTTTTTTCACGGGCGTTATTCAGAATTACTTTGCTTTTCATTGATCGGTTCCTTTCTTGGGTTGAGACCATGCCGTCCGCGGCCTCTCCGCAAGACGCCATCCGGTATTCGTTCCGAAAAGATTAAAGTTACATTCAATATTTATATGAAAATTTATGCTGTAACTTTTTTTAAAAGATCACGAATACCTTTCACATGGCCAATCACAAACCCTAAGGAGAAAAATATGAAAACCATTACACGCGATCAGATCAAGCAACATCTCGACAAAGGCGACAAGATCGCGCTGATCGAGGCACTGCCGGAGAAATATTTTGAAGAAGGCCATCTGCCAGGAGCGATCCAGCTTCTGCCGGATCAGGTCAAAGCAAAGGCCGCCAGCCTTTTCCCCGACAAAAATCAGTTAATCGTGACGTACTGCGCCAACACGGCCTGCCAGAACTCAAAACACGCAGCGGAAGCCCTGATCGGTCTTGGCTATAAGAACGTGGCCGAATATGTGGAAGGCAAACAGGACTGGGTGGAAGCAGGCCTTCCGGTCGAAACGGGCGCCTGCTGCTCCTCGACGCAGGCAAAGAAAGCCGCAAGCTCAGGCGGTTGTTGTGGCTAAATAAAAAATCAAGAGATCAGGGAGCAGAGAAATATCCACTCCCTGATCTCTTTGGAAAAAACATGGACTCACAAGCGATCCGACCTGGCCGAAACGCCAAATTTTCCGCAGCTTCAGTTGTTGGCGCTGTTTTTGGATTTTCGCTGATTATCGGTGCCGTCATGCTGGGGACATCCAATTACCGCGCTTTCTTTAGCATCGAAGGTTTTGCGATAGTGGTCGGAGGGACACTGGCGGTTTCTTTTATGAGTTCTGAGGCTGCTGACGTTCTTACCGCCCTGAAATCGATAGGGTTAATGTTCAGGCAGGCTGAAGCAACACACGAAAACCTGCAAAACGAATTGGTTGATATCATTGTATGGGCAAGATTGGTGCAGGAAAAAGGTTTGCGAGGACTTGAAAACGAGATTGATGAAAATATTACAGACCCGTTTGTAAAATACGGGCTGGAGATGGTGGTCAGTAATTACACGCCGGATGAAGTCAGATCCATGATGGAAACGGCGGCAAACGCCACTTACGAGCGCGATACAACACCGGCCAGAATATTGATGTCGATGGCCAGCCATGCTCCTGCCTTTGGCATGGTGGGTACTTTGATTGGTATGGTCATTTTACTGAGAAGCATCGGAGAGGACATGAGACTTATCGCCGCTGCGCTTGCCGTATGTCTTCTCGCAACCCTTTATGGCGTTGTGACGGCCCGGTTGCTTTATATGCCCGCCGCTTCAAAAGTAATGCAAAAACAGGAGGGACTGCGGTTTCGCAATTTTCTCATTGCTGAAGGAATGGCGCTGCTTGTTGCCAATAAATCGCCCCGTTATATACAGGATCGGCTTAACAGCTATCTGATGCCGGAAAAGCA
>DIHF01000051.1 GCA_002420015.1 Micavibrio sp. UBA5703 | reverse complement strand
AACATCAAATACCTGAAAGACAACGGCGTGCGCATCTGGGACGAATGGGCCGATTCCGACGGCAATCTTGGCCCCGTTTACGGTTACCAGTGGCGCTCATGGCCTACCGCCGATGGCCGCCACATCGACCAGATTTCCAACGTCATCGAACGCATCAAAAACAACCCGGACGACCGGCGCCTTATTGTGTGTTCCTGGAACGTGGGGGAGATCGGCAAGATGGCGCTGCCGCCGTGCCATTGCTTTTTCCAGTTCTACGTGGCCGATGGAAAATTATCCTGCCAGCTTTACCAGCGCAGCGCCGATATTTTCCTCGGCGTACCGTTCAATATCGCGTCCTATGCGCTGCTCACCCTGATGGTGGCGCAGGTCACGGGGCTAAAGCCCGGCGAGTTTATTCACACCTTCGGCGATGCGCATCTGTATTCCAATCATCTGGAACAGGCGAAGGAGCAACTCTCGCGCAAACCCTTCAAGCTGCCCGAGATGCACCTCAACCCGCATGTGACGAATATCTTCGATTTCAAGTTTGAGGATTTCGAACTCGTGGGCTACGAAGCCCACCCGCACATCAAGGCACCCGTGGCGGTTTAGGGTTTTTCCCAATCCTCCCGGCGCATAAAAACCTCAACGCCCGCGCCTTCGGCCTCCTCGCAGATTTCGGCCTTGAGGATCGACACGCGGCAGGCTTCGATGCGCGGGTCTTTAAAAGCCACATCCAGAAATTCGTTGATATAGGTTTCGATCAACTCCGTATGCTCCCGGCTCTGCCAGTCTCGGACGGTTTCGAACATAACCGCATAATCAATAATACTTTCGGGCGTGATGCTTTTAAGGTACCCGGCGGCTTCTGCGTACAAAACCGCATTCACCACAACCGGTTGCGACGCGGCCTTTTCCCCGGCCAACAGCCCGATACGCAGATTGACCCGCATATCCTTCAAAACAAGCTTAACGTGGCTGTCTTTTTCCATCATCCTGTCTTATATAGAAATCATGAGCGAAATTAAACTCTCATCTATCGCGGCAATGGCGCAAAACCGGGTGATCGGGAACAAGGATCAAATCCCCTGGCATATCCCCGAGGATTTCCAGTTTTTCAAGAAAACAACCATGAACCATCCGATGATCATGGGCCGCAAGACGTTTGAATCTCTGCCCGGTGTATTGAAGGGCCGCACGCATATTGTGATTAGCCGAAACGGCTACGACCACCCCGAAGCTATCGGGGCAAAATCGCTGGATGAAGCCCTGGCCAAAGGAAAAGAACTGGCGCAACAGGATGGCAAAGACGAAGTCTTTATTATCGGCGGCGGGGAGATTTACAGGCAGACCATGCCGATCATCGACCGGCTGTATATCACGCTCATCCACCGCGATTACGAGGGCGACACCAAATTCCCCGATTTCGACTGGAATGACTGGGCCGTCATCTCCGAAGACCGCCGCGATGGCGACCCGGCCTATACGTTTTTTACTTTAGAGAAGAAATAGTGAATTTGTCATTCCGAACATGCGCAGCATGGAGGAATCTCACGCCATGTTATGAGATTTCTCGCTAACGCTCGAAATGACAATCTTTGCAATGTCGCTGAAATACGACCCGGCGGCAGGCCGTCCCGCATCCGATTTTTCCCTGATATCAGCCCTTAACGGAATTTCGCCGAGGAATGGCACGCCCAGCCTTTCTGCCTCCAGCCTTGCCCCGCCATGCCCGAAAATATGTTCCTCATGCCCGCAATTCGAGCAAACATGCGTACTCATATTCTCGATAATGCCAAGGATCGGGACGTTAACTTTTTTAAACATCGCCACCGCCTTGCGCGCATCAATAAGCGCGATATCCTGCGGCGTGGAAACGATCACCGCGCCGCTGGCCGGAACTTTCTGCGCCAGCGTCAACTGCGCATCGCCCGTGCCGGGCGGCATATCGACGACAAGTACATCAAGCTTCTCTTGTTCAGTCCCCCATTCCACGTCACGCAGCATCTGGTAAATCGCCGTCTGGACCATCGGCCCGCGCCAGATGAGCGGCGCTTCGTTTTCGACCATAAATCCTATGGACATAATCCGTACGCCATGTGCGGTGAGAGGGATTATTTTTCCCTCGACCTGTTCCGGCTTTTGTCCTTCGACTCCGAAAAGTTTCGGCTGCGAGGGACCGTAAATATCGGCATCAAGCAGCCCTACTTTTTGGCCATTTTTAGCTAAAGAAATGGCTAAATTCGCTGCCACAGTCGATTTCCCGACACCCCCCTTTCCCGAAGCAACAACAACAATATGCCGCACCGGCAAATCAAGTTTTGGATTTTTATCCATGCCATGCGGATCGTTAACCATTGTGTTTTTCTTCTGCGCCGTCAAAACCGCCGTAACCTTTGTTACCCCCGGAATGGCGCGCACGACGCGCTCGGCCTCTTGCCGGAGCGGCTCCATTTTCGGACCGCGCTGCGGGTCGACCTCGATCAGAAAAAGCACCTCGCCGCGCTCGTTCACCTGCACACCGGAAACCATCCGGCGGCTGACGATGTCACCGCCGCTTTCGGGGTCGCGTACGCGTCCCAGCGTTTCCAGAATTTTGTCCTGTGTCAAAGTCTGCATAAATGCCCTGCGATCCTTGCTTTCTTGTAAGGAATGAATATTGTTATAGTTCCTTTCGGAATCAACTGCAAAAGGCAATTTGGAAAATCATGGGCCAGGACGACAAACCAAAGAAAAACCCTTGGGGCGCACCCGGCAATGACGACGGCCAGCGCGGGCCGTGGGGCCATAATCGCGGCGGCGGTTCCAGTAACGGCGGCGGGCAGCAACCGCCCGATCTTGAGGAGCTTTTGCGCCGCGCCCAGCAGAATTTCCGCGATGTCATGCCCGGCGATATGGGGACCGGCAAAACCACCGCGCTTATCATTTTCGCCGTACTGGCCCTGTGGCTGGCCAGCGGGTTTTATATTGTCACCCCCGGCGAACACGCGGTAGTCCAGCGTTTCGGCGCCTGGTCGCGCACACAGACAACCGAGGGGCTTGGCTATCGCCTGCCTGCACCAATCGAAAAAGTTACCAAGGTGAACGTCAATGCAATCCGCCGCATGAATGTCGGCTTCATGGAGCGCGAAGCGCGCGGCGGCGGTGTGTCGCAGAAACAGGACATCCCCGAGGAAAGCCTGATGCTGACGGCGGACCGCAATATCGTAGACCTTTTCCTCGTTATTCAGTGGAACATCAAATCCGCCGAGCAATTCGTGTTTGAAATCGAGGATCAGGAAAACACCATAAAGAAAGTCGCTGAAAGCGCCATCCGCGAGGTTGTCGGCCAGACGGACATGTTCCCCATCATCACCTCGGAGCGTTCCGCCGTTGCCGACCGCACCAAGGAAATCATCCAGCAAAATCTCGACGAATATCATTCCGGCGTGAACATCACGCAGGTTCTCGTTGAAAAGGCCGAAGTCCACCCCGACGTACAAAACGCCTTCCAGGACGTCCAGTCCGCCAAGCAGGATGCCGAAGACGTTCAGAACCGCGCCAAGCAATACCGCAACGACATCACACCCAAGGCACGCGGTCAGGCCATCAAGATGATGCAGGAGGCACAGGCCTACAAGCAATCGCAGGTCGCCAAGGCGCAAGGGGACGCCGAGCGTTTCAACGCGGTGTATGAGGCTTACTTAAGCGGCAAGGATGTCACCAAAGAACGTATCTTCATCGAAACCATGGAAAGCGTGCTCGGCAACGCGCAGAAAATCATTCTGGGCGGTGAAAAAAGCCAAGGGGTTGTGCCTTATCTCCCCCTCAATGAATTGAAACCGGCTTCGGGCGCGCCCACGGCCAAGGGGGAACTGCAATGAACAAGATTCTTTTGACAATTCTTGGCGTTGCGGCGGCTGGGCTTATTGTTGCCTCGCAATCGTTTTTTACTGTCGATCAAACCGAACAGGCCATCGTCCTGCAACTCGGCCAACCCAAAGGCGAACCACGCGGTCCGGGCCTGCACGCAAAAATTCCCTTCATTCAGGACGTGCGTTATTTCGACCGCCGCGTGCTGTCCGTCGACCCGCAGCCCGAGCAGATGGTTATCTCCAGCGCTTATGGCTCTTCGGCGAAGGCCGCGCCAAAGCCGCAGCATGAAACTGCACCGGGCCAGCCGGTTGAAGCCGCACCACCCATCGAAAACGTCAGCGGCGAGCCGATCATCGTCGATACTTTCGCACGCTACAAAATCACCGACCCGCTTCAGTTCATGAAAACGCTGGGAACGAAATACAATGCCAATTCGCGCATTCAAAATATTCTTTCTGCGGAAACCAAGACCGTGCTTGGTAAAACCACCCTGCCCGATCTTTTGTCCGCCAAGCGCACGCAAGTCATGGACGATATCCGCGAGCGCGTGAACAAAAATATCCAGAACGACGCTCTGGGCATTGAAATCGTAGACGTGCGTATTGTGCGCGCCGACCTGACCGCCGATCTCCGCACCTCGACCGTGCAGCGCATGAAATCGGAACTGATGGAGCGCGCCACGGAAACCCGCGCGCGCGGCGAAGAGCAAGCGCTCAGAATCCGCTCGACCGCCGAAAAAGAGCGCACGGTTATTCTGGCCGAGGCTGAACGCGATGCGCAAATCCAGCGCGGCGAAGGCGACAAGACGGCCATCAAGATTTATGCCGATGCTTTTAATAAGGATAAGGAATTTTATTCCTTCATCCGCTCAATGGAAGCTTATAAAAAGACGCTGGCCAATCCTGAAACACGCCTGATCCTCTCGCCGGACAGCCCATTCTTCAAATATTTTGAGCCCCGGCAAAGCAGCACAGATTAAGAACCTGTCATTGCTACACAAGTCATGTGTATAGGTAAAATATTATGAACGGATTTACCCTATATATCCTGACCGCTGTGGCTCTTGTCTTTGTCATCGAAGGTCTTATATATACGCTGTTCCCGGACAGCGTGCGCAGGATGATGGCGCTGGCCATAGAGATGCCGTCCGAAAAACTGCGCATGTTTGGCCTTGTTATGACCGTATCAGGCTTTGGCCTTGTCTGGATGTTGCAGGCTTGGTAACTTACGATCCGTTTCCACATGCTTATAAGGATATGTCGCATGCGCATAGCACTTGTATCTGTTGCCTTCGTTTTTTGTCTTGCTCTGTTACCAGCGGTTTTGCGCGCTGAACAGCAGGCCCCTGTGACGAGTGCGCCTGCTGCCATCCCGCCCACGGGAAGCTTCGCCGATATGGTTGAAACGCTGCTGCCGGCGGTGGTGAACATTTCCTCAACGCAAAAGCTCGAAGCGCCGCAGGATTTTCCTGAAATGCCGCAATTCCCCGATGGCTCGCCCTTCGAAGATTTTTTTGAAGAATTCATGGAGAAGCGCGGCGGCGGCATGCCGATAGAACCTGCCGCTTCTCTCGGCTCCGGCTTTATCATTGATGCCGAAAAAGGTTATGTCGTAACCAACAATCACGTCATCAAAGATGCCGACGAAATCCGCGTTATCCTGCACGACGATGAATCCGTTCCGGCGGAAGTCGTCGGGCGCGACGAAAAAACAGACCTCGCTGTTTTGAAGATAACAACCGATAAGAAACTAACCGCCGTTCACTTCGGCCCCAGCGAACATCTGCGCGTCGGCGACTGGGTCGTGGCGATCGGAAACCCCTTCGGCCTTGGCGGCACGGTAACGGCCGGGATCATTTCGGCCCGCAAACGCGATATCAATTCCGGCCCCTATGACGACTACCTCCAGACGGATGCCTCGATCAACCGGGGCAATTCCGGCGGCCCGATGTTCGACCTTAACGGCAACGTCATCGGTATCAACACGGCGATTTTCTCGCCCTCCGGCGGCTCGGTCGGCATCGGCTTTGCCATTCCATCCGATCTCGCCAAACCCGTCATCGACCAGATCCTCGAATTTGGCCGCACACGGCGCGGCTGGCTCGGCGTTCGCATCCAGACCGTCACCGATGAAATCGCCGAAAGCCTCGGTATCGGCAACACCAAAGGTGCACTGATCGCCAGCGTCACGCCGGACGGTCCAGCCGATAAGGCCGGCATCAAGGCGGGCGATGTCATCATTCAATTCAACGGCAAGGAAATTAATGAAATGCGCACGCTGCCACGCGCCGTGGCCGAAACCGCGATCGATACCAAAGCCGATGTCGTGTACTGGCGCGACGGCAAGGAAAAGAAAACCAAGGTCGTTATCGGCGAACTTGAAGAAGCCGAAAAAGACGGCCTCCTCGCCACCGGCCCCGACTCTACCTCTGAAGGTGTTGAAGTTACGAACGCAGGCGTCAAGCTCAGCACCATGACCGACACCCTGCGTCAGGACTACAACATCGGCCGGGACGTGAACGGCGTTGTTATTACCTCCGTCACGCATCTGTCTGAGGCCGCCAAAAAAGGCCTGCTTGAGGGCGATGTCATCGTTGAAATCAACCAGCAGGGCGTGACCGACCCGCAAAAGGCCAAAGAGATCATTGATCTGGCTGAGAAGAACGGGCGCAGCTCCGTCCTTCTGCTCATCAACCGCGAAGGCGATGTGCGCTTTGTGGCCCTGCGCTTGAAGAGCGCTGCGGCCACGCCTGAAAAAGAGTGAGCAGCGGAACAAAAACTATCCGCATCGTCGCCGGGCCGACGGCCAGCGGCAAGTCGGCGCGGGCCTTGGAACTGGCTGGGGCTGAAAACGGTGTCGTCATCAACTGCGACTCGATGCAGCTTTACGACGGGCTGCCCATCCTCACCGCGCAACCGTCAGAAGAAGATAAAGCAAAAGCCCCTCACCTTCTTTACGGCGCTTTGCACCCCGGCGACATGTGTTCGGCGGGCGACTGGTGCAAGCTGGTCAGGCCGCTGATTGAGAAAACTTTGCAAGAAGGCCGAACACCCATCATCGTCGGCGGCACCGGGCTTTACATCAAGGCGCTGATGGAGGGGCTCTCCCCCATTCCCGAAATCCCCGAAGAAATTCGGCAAGCCGCAGAAGCATTACAACGTGAACTTGGCAATCCGGCCTTTCATGCGGCACTTGGCAAACGCGATCCAGTGATGGCCCAGCGGCTGCACCCGTCAAACACCCAGCGCCTCGTGCGCGCATGGGAAGTGCTTGAACATACCGGGCGTTCGCTTGCCGAATGGCAAAGCCTCGATAAGGTCGCGCCGCCCGCGCACTGGAACTTTGAAGTTGAAATCATCATGCCGGAGCGCGAAGAACTTTACCGCCGCTGCGACGCGCGCTTTTTGAAAATGATGGATATGGGCGTGCTGGATGAAGTCAAAGATTTTTCCGGTAAACTCGAAAGCGGCGAAATTCCCGCCGATGCGCCTTTAACCAAAGCTCTGGGCTTTACCCATCTGCGCCGTTATCTGGCGGGTGATATCACCCAGGGTGAAGCCATCGCCCTTTCCCAGCTCGACACCCGCCGCTACGCCAAACGCCAGGTCACCTGGTTTCGGAATCAATTGTAAAACCTTCCTGTCATCTTGAAGGGCTTTAGCCCTGAAAGATCTAAAAAACCACGGATGAACACAGATGAACGCAGATAAGATTTTCGATATGGCATCTGCGTTAATCCGTGTTTATCTGTGGTTAAAAAATCAAAACGCCACGCACGCAACGAACGCAACGGCACCTCTCTTCCGTCATCCCGAACGCGCAGCGGAGGGATCTTCGCCATTGGATATTTGAGAAGATTCCTCGCATACGCTCGGAATGACGATGAAGAAAAGCAACAATATTACCAAATATTATAATTTTATTTCGTTTTTGGTAATTTTATTACGAGATTCGTTGACAAATCGTAATAAAACTGCAACCATGAAAGGATAAAGCTTACAGAATTCAGATTTGTGATATGCAGTTCCAAACATCTGATATGGGCTGAACAGGAAACGGCCACCCGGAATAAAAGGTGGTTTTTAAAGCGCGCATGAGCTATTGTCCCTGCTCCTCAAGGACTGGCCATCGCGCTTTAAATTTTATGCCAAAAAACGTATAGAAGAAAACATGAGCACAGCAGAATCCAAAAAACAGGCGCAAAAAGCGCCTCCCGAAAAAATCAGCAAGGCCGAACCCGCAAAAATGACCGGGGCAGAAATCATCATACAGGCGTTGACCGAACAGGGCGTCGAGGTGATTTTCGGCTATCCCGGCGGCGCGGTGCTCCCGATCTATGACGAAATCTTCAAGCAGAAGAAAATTAAACATATTCTTGTGCGGCAGGAAGGCGGCGCCCTGCACGCCGCCGAAGGCTATGCCCGCTCGACCGGAAAGGTCGGCGTGGCGCTGGTCACTTCGGGTCCGGGCGCGACGAATGCCGTGACGGGCCTGACCGATGCGCTTTTGGATTCCATCCCGGTTGTTTGCATCACCGGACAAGTTCCGACGTTTTTAATCGGCACCGATGCGTTTCAGGAAGCCGACACCACGGGTATCACCCGCCCCTGCACCAAGCATAACGTGCTGGTAAAGGATCAGAACACGCTGGCCGAAGCGATTCATGAGGCCTTTCACGTGGCGAGGTCCGGCCGTCCCGGTCCGGTCGTGATCGACATTCCGAAGGATATCCAGTTCGCCGAAGGCGTTTACAAAAAATCGCGCAAGGAAGGTTATCCCCGCTACACCCCGCAGACACAGCCGGACATGGACGCGATCGAGGCCGCCGTCGAGCTGATGGCAAATGCGAAACGTCCCGTATTCTATACCGGCGGCGGCATCATCAATGCCGGCCCGAAAGCCAGCGCTCTGCTCTGTGAACTGGCAAGGGAAACAGGTTTCCCCGTCACCTCGACCCTGATGGGACTGGGCGCGTTCCCGGCAAACGACAAACAATGGCTCGGCATGCTCGGGATGCACGGCACATTCGAAGCTAACTGGTCGATGCATGATTGCGATGTAATGATTTGTATTGGCGCACGTTTTGACGATCGCGTAACGGGGCGTATCGATAAGTTCTCACCGGAATCCGTAAAAATCCATGTCGACATCGACCCCAGCTCGATCAACAAGAACGTCCATGTCGATGTTCCCATCGTCGCCGATGCAGGTAAAGCATTAGAAGCCATGCTCAAAATCTGGCGGCAGAAAAAATACAAGCCCCAAACGGCGGCACTCAAAAAATGGTGGGCGCAGATCGAAGAATGGCGCGGCATCAAATGCCTGGCCTACAAGCCCAGCAAAAAGATCATCAAGCCGCAATACGCGCTGGAGCGCCTGCGCGCGCACCTTGAAAAAGACAAGCGCGACCAGTTCATCACCACCGAGGTTGGCCAGCACCAGATGTGGGCGGCGCAGTTCCTCCCCTTCAATAAACCCAACCGCTTCATGACTTCGGGCGGGCTGGGCACGATGGGTTACGGCCTCCCGGCCGCTGTCGGGGTCCAGATCGCACATCCGGACGGCCTCGTGATCGACGTGGCAGGCGAAGCCTCGATCCTTATGAATATTCAGGAAATGTCCACCGCCGTTCAGTACCGCCTGCCGGTCAAGATCTTCATCCTCAACAATCAGTGGATGGGCATGGTGCGCCAGTGGCAGGAATTGCTGCACGGGGAGCGCTATTCCGAAAGCTACACCGATTCCCTGCCGGACTTCGTGAAGCTGGCCGAGGCCTATGGCGGCATTGGCCTGCGCGCCGAAACACCGGATGAACTCGACGGCGTGATCGCCAAAATGCTCAAAACCGACCGCGTCACGATTGTCGACGTGCGCGTCGACCAGCGGGAAAACTGCTTCCCCATGATCCCGTCGGGCAAGGGCCACAACGAGATGATCCTCTCCCCCGAGGCGGAAAAATTCGACAAAAAGCTGGTTTAGCCGCAATTTATAGAATTATTGACATATCAACGTTGCGTTTGCTATGTTGCGGACATTCCTTAACGAAACGAAGAGTAACTTATGACACAGCAAACTGAACAAGATCAGCCCGGCAAGGATTTGGTAATAAGGGACATTCGGTTGTTTGCTGATATGTTCAACAGCTGTGCCGCCGCAAGATCAAAAGTAATTTGCCTGGACAATCTGACATCTCAAATAGGTACCCTCAAGACCGTATTTAACATGAGCAGCAATGAGATAGAGCAGACTTTGGGCATTACGGATTCGCTCATCAATGACGCCTATTTCCACAGTGCGCTGTTGGCTGCCCATGAAACGCTTAAACAGACGGACATAACTGTTTCGAGAAGTGAGGAATTCAATCTTGGGATGAACATCAACAAGGCGATGCAGATCAGAGAAGCCGCCCAGTATCTGGAAACAGCCAGAAGTAACGCGCCGGACATTGACACCTATGACAAACTTTATATCAGCTTTGGCACCACCCCCGACAATCTGGAGCATCTGGCACGTGAAGTAGAGAATGGCAAGACCTACATAGCGCCTGCAACAACTACCCTGAGACGGGTTCTCAGCGGCGCTCCGAAAATCAATATCCCCGAACCTGACCGGTAATATTCCCCATATGTCTCTCTGCGCAAGCCGGGATCCAATTTTTAAACACAAAGAGCACAGAGAACGCGGCGGGTCCGGGGAAAAACTCCGCCCCTCCGCTTCTCCGCGTTAAAAAAACGGGGCAGCCGCCCCTACCCCCTTCACCCCGCCGTGAAACTCTGCTAAACCCATTACATGGTCACCGCGAAAGCCAAAAAGAGCAAATCCGTATACGCCCCCGGCCCTGAGAATCAGACGGTCGAGAGCCATACGCTCGCCATTCTGGTCAATAACGAGCCGGGTGTGCTGGCACGTGTGATCGGTTTGTTTTCCGGGCGCGGCTATAATATCGAAAGCCTGACCGTCGCCGAAACGGACCACACCAAGCATCTTTCGCGCATTACCATCGTTTGCACCGGCACGCCGCCGGTAATCGAACAGATCAAAAATCAGCTCACGCGCATGGTCCCGGTCAAGAGCGTCGACGACCTCACGACCGCCGGCCCCTATGTCGACCGCGAACTGGCGCTTGTGAAAGTCGTTGCCACCGGCGATAAACGGATCGAGGCGTTGCGTATCGCCGATATATTCCGCGCCCGCGCTGTCGACTCGACCTTAAGCTCCTTTATTTTTGAAGTGACGGGGACGACCCAAAAAATTAATGCGTTTATTGATTTGATGCGGCCACTTGGCCTTGTGGACGCCAGCCGTACCGGCGTTGCCGCCCTTGGCCGCGGCCAAACAGCGATAGGAGATTGATGCTATGAAAAAAACGGTTCTTCTGATGGGCGTATCCGCCCTCGTTCTAAGCGGCTGCGTCACCCGCGAACAGGCCGACGAGCGCATCGCCAAGGGCTGCGCCGCCGGGGTTGAGCTTTTCCTTGCCGAAGGGTTCAAGATCAAGGAAATCAAGGGCAAGACCTATAGCGACTCCGCCGAATTCGGCAAAGGCTACCGCAGCGTCACGCTGCAGGCCGTTGAATCGGATGGCTGGCTGGATGTCGACAAACAATATTCATGCGTCTTTGCCGAGGATTTCGGCCTGTTCAATACCGGCCACCGCGCGACGATTTACCAGCTTAAAGTCAACGATCAGGTCTACGGCAATGAAAACGGCCAGATCAAAGGCGATTTCAAGGACCACCTGAAGCTTACGGAAACAGTAGAGCAGGCGATGAATCGCTGATGCAGACTATGATGGCCAGACGGGAAATTCTGTGTCATCACGGCTTGCTTTCCGCTCCCTCTGCCGCAGATCTTTGACACCGTCCAACGCCCTCTCAATAGCATCGACAATCGGGGCCGAGAACCCCGCAAATTCCTTTGCGGTATCTGGGCCAATGCGGTAATGATACGTGTCTTCTTCGGTATTACGCTCCCGCATCTTCTCCCAGACAGTATCGTAAATCTCCCGACACCTGTCCTGCAAAACCTCAAAAGCGACGCGACGAGCAGGAAGCGCTTTCAGTTCAGCATTTAGGGCTTCAATATTTCTTGCCAGATCAGGAACCTTTACGACAAAACCCGGCGAACCGCCCGCCAGTTCGAATTCTGCACAAAGCTCTATTATCTTGCTGT
>DIHF01000052.1:464-13309 GCA_002420015.1 Micavibrio sp. UBA5703 | reverse complement strand
ACAAAGCTCTATTATCTTGCTGTGAATATTGGTCAACTGAGTTTCTGTATCCTTTATCTGATCGGCGAGCTCGTTAAGACCATAGGCCAGAAAGTTTGATCTTTCGCGAACTGTGCGCGCATATTCCTCGATTTCGTGGAGCAAGTTCTTTCTTTTGAGGGTATTCTCTACACTTGTTCCTTCCGCCGCTTCGGTGAATTTGCGGCAAGATGCAGACACACCCTCACTACCCTTGCATACGGCTTCCCAGTCAGTTTTTAAACCGCACATGCCGCCTTTAAATCTCATGAAAACGTTGCTATAGCGGAGATGCTCACTGAATATTTCCTGCTTGATCTTGTCGCTTTCGGTTACTGCCTCTGGCTGCATAGTTTTTCCTGTTCAATAAGTTACGCGAATAACGCTGTTTTTGTTATGTAATATACACATATGACAATTTTGTCAATTCCCTTCTGAAAGCTTGATTTTTTGTGTGATTTGCTGCTTTTATACCCCGGCAAAACGATAACGAACACCAAACGGCAAAGGCATTCCGAGATGACAAAGACAAACGCTGCGACCGCGCAAAAGACACCTGAGAACAAAACCTCGATGAACATCTATTACGACAAGGACTGCGATCAGAACCTCATCAAGGGTAAGAAGGTCGTCATCATCGGCTATGGTTCACAGGGCCACGCCCACGCCAACAACCTGAAAGACAGCGGCGTGCGCGAAATCAAGGTCGCGCTGCGCGAAGGCTCCGCCTCAAAGCAAAAAGCCGAAAAGGCCGGGCTTGAGGTCATCACCCCGGCGGAGGCCGCAAAATGGGCCGACGTTCTGATGGTTCTGGTGCCGGACGAGCTTCAGGCCGATCTGTACCGCGACGACATCGCGCCCAATCTGCGCCCCGGCGCGGCGCTCGCCTTTGCCCACGGCCTTAACATTCATTTCGGCCTCATCAAGCCACCCGCTGGCGTTGACGTCATCATGATCGCGCCCAAAGGCCCCGGCCACACCGTACGCGGCGAATATCAAAAAGGCGGCGGCGTGCCGTGCCTGATCGCCGTGGCGCAGAACGCCACCGGCAAGGCCAAGGATATCGCGCTGTCATATGCCTCGGCTGTAGGCGGCGGTCGTTCGGGCATCATCGAAACCAATTTCAAGGACGAATGCGAAACCGACCTTTTCGGCGAACAGGCCGTTTTGTGCGGCGGGATCTCGGCCCTCATCAAGGCCGGATACGAAACGCTGGTCGAGGCCGGTTATCCGCCGGAAATGGCGTATTTTGAATGCCTGCACGAAACCAAACTCATCGTCGACCTTATCTATGAAGCCGGGCTTGCCAATATGCGCTACTCGGTTTCCAACACCGCCGAGTTCGGCGATTACGTTTCCGGCCCGCGTGTTATTACGGACGAAACCAAAAAGGAAATGAAACGCATTCTGGCCGACATCCAGTCCGGCAAATTCGTGGAAATGTTCATGGGCGGCAACAAAGAGGGCCTCAACCGCCTCAAGGAACTGCGCGAGAAAGAAGCGCAGCACCCCATCGAGGAAGTCGGCAAGAACTTACGCGCCATGATGCCCTGGATCGCCAAAAACAAACTGGTCGACCGCGAGCGGAACTAAAAACAAGCGCACTTGCTGGATTAGACTATATCGTGAGTTTGGGGTTCGGCTTGCACGCCTTGGCCTTGCGGTGAATCATCTGTCACATGCTCTGCCCACAGTTTATGAAGTTTTCGGCGGGCTGTGTGAATGCCCAGCGCAATACTGCCATCCCTGAAAGACGCAATGGGGTTGAATACGCAGTGGAGTGCAAAAGCCGCAGAACTCTTCGCTCTCACCTCATAGTGTTTACGCAGCGCATGATCGAGAATTTCTCCATCGTTTTCACCGGGGCAATATTTTTGGTATATCTCAGGACTGCGCTTTATTAAATACTGCATGACCTGCCTGTTATTAAGGGCTGGCGCCGAAGTCATGTTGGTCCCATCTTCCCTACGCCTGTAAAGAATATAGGGTTCCTTGAATTGCCTGACCTCGGCGGGCCTTCCCTGCTTGTGCCGCCCATTGATCATGGCAATGTTGAAATCCCAATCCTCGGCGTAACGCATCCGATCGGTATAGCCGCCTATCTCCAGCGCTTCGTCACGACGGTAAACAACATAGGGGCCGACATTGTGAATATACAAAAGAGTTTCTTCATCGTAAGGAAGTTTGAAAACATATTTACACTCCACGGCCCCGAACAAATGGGTGCCCGGATAGGCGTAAACAACATCCGAATTCTCCTCAAGCACATCGACGGCACGACCAAGATATCCGCCGCTTTTGGTCATTTCAGGATCGCAGGATAATTTGTCATCTGAATCCAGCGGAAAAATATAAGGATACTTTGCATGCTTCAGCCCGGTATTGCGCGCTGTCGGCAAGCCCTTGTTTCTCTTGTGGCGTATCAGGCGTAACGTGTCCGAATGCTCGGCGGCAAGACTTTGCGTTATCTCATGTGTTTTTTTGTCGGTCGAGCCGTCATCAATAATCAGCACCTCAAAGGGAATATCCGTTTTCTGCCCATAGACGGACTCGACGGCCTCCGTAATGAAGCGCCCATCGTTGTAACACGGAATAATTACACTAATGCCTTTTTCCCGGCTCATAGCCCTGCTCAAAAAGTCTTTTTATTTGAATTATATAAACACTATATCAGTCAATATGGTAAATAAAAAGACTTAAAATGAGGCCCGTACAACACATTGAAAATACTTGTAAATTCAGAAGCCGCTCACGCCTCTCTCTTTCGTCATCCCGGCGCAAGCCGGGATCCATTCTTTTTCACCACGAAGAGACCTTTCTTCCCTGTCATTCCTGCGTAAGCAGGAATCGGGTTGATAAAAAGGACCGGATCACGGCCTTTGCCCTCTGGGACACAAGCACCGGGATGACGATGTGAAAAGAACTCTTCGTGTCCTTCGTGGTGAAAATAAAACTTTGACAAACGAGGAATTTTATCCTAAAATGTCGTCATGAGAAAATTGTCCAAAAAAGAAAAGGCGGGAAAGAAAACAAACAAAAAAGGAAGACATAACCCGGCCCAAAATAAAAAAATGACGAACGAACTAATAGAAACGACGATAATGCATTTACATCAACACGTTACGGAGTATATTCGGAAACAACAAAGGACTGCCCCGTAAACATGCCCCCCGCCTCACCCCATCAGGACCAGATCGTTCTCGGCGTCATTCACGGCGCGATGGCGTTTTTCCTGCTTGCCATCATGAGCGTCTGCGCCAAGCTGTTATCGGCGAACCATCATGTGCTGGAGATTGTCTTTTACCGCAACCTGATCCCCTTAATCCCCGTTCTTGTCTATGCGGTCGTCACCCGCAAAACATACCTTTTAAAAACCACCAAAAAAGTCGCCATGCTGTTTCGGGCGCTGATCGGAACCACGGGAATCATATTTACATTCAATGCTTTCAAATACCTGCCGCTGTCCGATGCGACGGTTATTTTCTTTACGGCAACGCTCCTGGCTCCGGCTCTATCCTTTTTTATTTTAAAAGAACATGTCGGTCCCTGGCGCTGGGCAGCGATTCTCGGCGGGTTCTGCGGGGTTGTTCTGATTGCCGCGCCCAGCGGCGAGGCCAAGCTGTTCGGCATCGGGATCGCTTTCGCCGCCGCATTTATCCACGCCATAGTCCATCTTTTGCTGCGCCATCTGAAAACGGAATCGCCCTTTACGGTGACCTTTTATTTCTTTCTGGCGGGCAGCGTTATACCGGGCCTGTTCATGCCGTTTGTGGCGCATATGCCGGGGCGGGAAGAATTGCTGTTGTTTGCTGGGCTGGGGGTTTTCGGCGGCGTGGCGCAATTCTACCTGACCAGCGCCTTCAACAAGGCACCTGTTGCGCTCGTTGCGCCGCTGAATTACACGGGGCTGATCTGGGCGACGGGTTTTGACATGCTGTTCTGGAACTATGTGCCCGGCTGGACGGTATTTGCGGGCAGCGCGATCATCATCGGCTGCAACCTGATTATCATCTGGCGGGAACAAAGACTGAAGCGTCTTAACCCTGTTGTACGGGAAGCCCGAGATAAATCGGCAGCGCCAACATGATGCTCAAAACCGCCGCGATAACATACACGCCAAGAGTCAGCCAGATCGACAGCCGCTTGCAGGTGCCGTGACCGTCACCCGTCAAAACGCCCAATGCGTGAAGAACGCGGGAACCGATCATGGCAACGCCGAGAACATGAATCACCCAGTAATCCAGACCGCCGCCCTCCAGAACCAGCATCAGAAACAGCGCCATCGGCACCGTCTCGGCGAAGTTTCCCCTGACATGAATGTGGCGCTCAAGCTCGTCGTTGCCGCCATGCCCATAAGCGATGCTGTGCTTTTTGCGGCGCATGGAAACCTGCACGGTCAGCCAGACCTGCATCAGGGCGAAAACGGCGGCGTAAAGACCTGTGACCATGATTTCTTTCTCCGGTGCTTGTCGTTCCTATTGCAGATGAAGGCCGTCTTTGTTGTAGATGCCCAGAACCTTGTCCGATTTCTTGTGCCGGACATAGAACATGCCGTCCGGCGCTGCGTCCGTCACCTTGAACACATGGTCGACATACATCACGACGCGGCGCTTGTCCAACTCGGACAATTTCATAAATCCTTGTCCTACTTCAAGCACAGGCGTGTCGCCGTCCTCGTACTGGTCGGTGATGATATCGGCCGCGTAGAACCCGTCGATAACGTTCCTGGCGTTGCCGCCTTTGCCTTGGGTCCAGTCTTCGGGCTTCCAGGTGTCATTTGCCCATTGCACGTTATGGGGGATTTTCGAATCGTTCAGATACGGGCGAACTTCGTCGTGTTCCTGCTCGTAACCGGCGCAGCCCGTCAGCAAAAACGCCAGCCCCAGAGCTGCAAAAACGATATAAACGCTTAAAAAACGCATGATTTTCAATCCCTTAATGCTTTGGAAGCCCCGCTTTTTCAATTCGATCTTAACCCTTTTCGTGGTATTATAAAAGGATGATAAGCGCCATATCCATAGCATTAAGCGGTATGACTTCCAGCACGCAGCGGCTGAACGCCAGCGCGGCCAATATCGCCAACCTGCAAACCGCAGGTTCGCTGGAGGAAGGCAAGCAAGCGCCCTACAGCGCGCTGACGACCGTTTCCAAAGCGCAAACCGCGGGCGGCGAAGGCGCGGGCGTGACGACCAATGTCGTGCCGAAGAATACGCCCTTCGTTCCGGCATTTTCGCCGGATTCGCCCTTTGCCGATGAAAACGGCGTGATCGGCATCCCGAATGTCGATCTGGCCGAAGAAATTGTAAATGTGAACCTTGCGGAAATCACCTTCAAGGCCAATCTGAAAACGCTCCAGACCGCACAGGATCTTGATAAAGAGCTTCTCCGCATCCTCGACGAAAAAGCCTAAGAATATATCCTTAAATAAACGGATCATACGACCACTGCAGCAAAGCCTGTCTTTGCCTTGGCCTGCACAATAGATTTCCCTCATCGCAATTCGCCTTCACCTGCGCCGCATGGCGGCGAAAGGCGCGCCAACGCTTGATCTGGAATCCGTCGATTTCGGGAATCCGCCGTCCGAGATAATAGCGGCAATACCATTGAAACCAGCCACGCGGGTCAGGTTCGATGATCCACCCGTTGCGCTGCCAAATCTGTAACGACTGGCGGCTTTTGATCTTGAAACAATTGAGTTCAGGATCGGCAATATCACTCAGCTTTGCTTCCCTGAACCAGTCCTTTGGAAATTCATCACGGCAATCGTTGCAGTATTTGCCCTCGAAAACGCCGAGCTTCAGCATTTCCTTCGGGCTGAAATGCGGCTCGAATCCCGCATCAAACCCCTTTCCCATCGGCGCGGTCAGACGGTAGGAATAATCCGTTTGCATAGTGTCGTTGACGTGAACGATATCGCCGGGTTTGTACATGCCCCGTATTCTAGCGTAATATGAGCTCCATGAAATTCGTTTTTTTCGGCTATGACTTTATGATGGATTCCGTCGAGCGGCTGGTTGCCGACGGGCACGAGCTTATCGGCATTTTCAGCTTTGAATGCGACAATATTTTCAATTTCAATACGCGCACGCAAGCCTACGCCGCGCAGCACGGCATTCCGATTTCTCTGGAAAAACCAACCCCGAAAGATATCGCGTCATTCACCGGCAAAGGCACCGGATGCTTTTTATCGGCCGGATATCCCTATAAAATCCCGCCGATCGACCGCACCAAAGCCTGCGGCATCAATTTTCATCCATCGCTTCTGCCCAAGGGGCGCGGCATCATGCCGACACCTTACATCATCATGATGGCGCCGGAAGCCTCGGGGATAACGGTGCACAAATTGACCGAGCAATTCGACAAGGGCGACATCCTCTATCAGGAAGAATTGCCGCTATCCTTGCGCGAAGATGTCGAAACCCTGTCGGCGCGGATTGCGCTGCGCGGCCCGGACATTCTCTCGATGGTGATGGAAAATCTGCCGCAACTGTGGAAAGAAGCAACGCCGCAAAATGAAAAAGAAGCTCTCCATTTCCCGCCGCCGACAGAAGAAATGCGCGTTCTGGACTGGAGAAAAACCGTCGCCGACATCGACACAATAGGCCGCGCCTTCGGACGTTACGGCTCGCTGGCGCGTTTTGACGGGCTGACCTGGGCCGTGTTCGACTACAGCGTCTGGAAGCAAAAACACAAGTTTGAGCCAGGAACCGTCGTACTAAGGCCGGGCCGCCATGTCGTCATCGCTGCGCAGGATGGATTTGTTTATCTTAAGGAGTTTCAGGAACTGGTTGCCTAGAAGTCTGCGTTTCAACGCCGTTGCCGATATCCGTTATTGTCGCATCTATTTCAGCAGAGATTTTTTTTCCAAGCACTCCGGCAATCTTGTCGGCGTATTTGGTTCTGAACCTAACCACGCCACGCCCCAAATCATCGGTATCGATTTTCCCTGCGTTGATGCCTTTCAGGTGCAACGTATGTGTCTCACTAAATAACCGGCAGGCGCTTTGTACGCAATCAACCAGAACGCCATTGATTTTGTCTTTGATCTGGCGATTGGTTAATGAATCGGTGGATTTGGAATATTCCTCAAGATATGAATCAACAGCCTTAACTATGTTTGTATGGAGGTTGGCGCAGATCGTTGTAACGGTTTCGTTAAACTCGGCTTTCTTGCCCTCTGCTGCGGGATACCAAGGCTCGATATCCGCAATAACGGGGGTCTGTCCGTTGGACTTATTCGCAGTGATAAAAACATCGCCAAGCACGGCATTGAAAGGAGAACTATTACCTGTGTCGGCAACTCCGCCGCTATGGCGCCTGACGACCATCATTGGTTGTTTACGCATATTCTTTACTCAGTTTAAATATCAATAGGGTACAATATTATGAATAATTACGCCCTGTCAAACACTTTCCACCTGATGAAAACCAACCAGCTTTTTAAGATTTTCGTCCCATAGCTTCAGGGACGGGCATTTCAGGCTTTCGCGCAGGGTCAATTTATTGATGGTTTTAAGCTCGGGCCGTGCATCCATGCACGCCTGTAGCTTGTAATTCGGGATGCCGCTGCACAGATGGTGGATGTGGTGCAGCCCGATATTACCGGTAAACCACTGCAAAACCTTGGGAAGCTCGAAATAAGAGCTGCTCAGCAACGCGGCTTCGTGAATGTCCCAATCTTTGTTTTCTGCCCAGTATGTATCTTCGAACTGGTGCTGGATGTAAAACAGCCAGCCGCCGATCCACGATGTAACGATCAAGACCGGAATATACACCGCCAGCAACGGACCGATCCCGACCAGCGTGCCCAGCACACCAAAGAACACAACAATCGAAAGATTCGTCAGCATGATACTCTTCCATATCGAAGAGGCCGAGAGCGTCTGATAATTCGGATAAAAACCCGTTCCCTGATTGAACGGAAGCCGTTGCAAAACCATGACGTAGAACGGCGTCCCGAACATCAAAAGCACAAACGGATTGCGGTAGATGCGGTATGCCCGTTGCTGCCATTTCGGCATGTTTTGGTATTCGCGCACGGTGATCGTATCGATACCGCCGATGCTGCGCCGGTCGAGATCGCCGGAGGTGGCATGGTGCTTGTTATGCGCCCGGCGCCAGAAATCATAGGGCGTTACCGTCAGGACCGCGAGAATGCGTCCGGTCCAGTCATTTGCGGTTTTGGAGTTGAAGAAAGAACCGTGGCCGCAATCGTGCTGGAGAGTAAATATGCGCGTCAAAAGCCCCGCCGCCGGCAGCAATAGCGCCGCCGGAATCCAGAAAGATATTTCCATGCCGTAAATCATAAGTGCCAGTGTCACAGCAAAAAGCGCAAGTGTGGTCACAAGCTGAAAAACGCTGCGCCATGTATCGGCACCTTTGAAGCTGCTGCAATGCCTCTCGATTTCTTTTATGGGCAGGGCATCGCCGCCCCCCGCCATCTCCGGTGTCTCGAAATCAAGTCGCAGCATTCATACCCTCATTTGCCATTGTTTACAGGCACAATGGTAACTGCCGAGGGCATAAATGCAACATTATTGCGATATTGGGGGCGCGAGTTGCTCACAACCCCTACCCTTGCATAAAGCCCTTCACAAGCTCCTGCACCGCAACATAATCAGTCTTCCCGGTTCCCAGCACAGGCATTTTTGTGACCTCCAGAATGGTTTTTGGAACCGCTAATTCTGTCATGCCGCTTTTGCCCGCATGGGCCGACAACGCCTCTCTTTTTGCGCCTTTTGCCGTGGTCACAAGAATAAGCTGCTCGCCCTTGCGTGCATCCGGAACCGAAACCACCGCGTGCTGCGCGTCGGGGTAAACGCCCTGCGCCAGCGCCTCAACACTGGTCAGCGACACCATTTCACCCGCGATTTTCGCAAAGCGTTTGGCGCGGCCCAGTATCTTCACATAGCCCTGCGCGTCGATATCGACGATGTCGCCGGTATCGTACCAGCCACCCGCAGGCGGCTCGATCACACCGGGATTGTCGGCGCGGTAATAGCCCAGCATGACATTAGGCCCCTTCACGTATAAACGCCCGCCCGCATCGACGCCGGGCACAGGCTCCAGACGAAATTCAATGCCGGGCAGAAAGCGCCCCACCGTTCCGGCCCTGACATGCATGGGGGAGTTCAAAGCCAGCGCAGGCGCGGTTTCCGTGGTGCCGTAACCCTCCAGAATGCGCACGCCGAAACGCTCCATATAAAGGCGGCGGGTTTCGTCTTTCACTTTTTCCGCCCCGGCGAAAATATAGCGCATGCGGTAAAAATCATACGGGTCGGCCATGCGCGCATAGCCGTTCAAAAATGTATCGGTGCCGAACATAATGGTGGCGTTGGCGGAATAGACCAGCTCGGGCACGATTCTATAGTGCAGCGGGCTTGGGTATAAAAACGTTTTCACGCCTGACAGGATGGGCAGCAACGTCCCACCCGTCAGGCCGAAAGAATGAAACATCGGAAGGCAGTTGAACACGATGTCCTGCGCGTTGAAATCGACACGGCTCGAAAGCTGGACGATATTGCTCATGATGTTGGCATGCGACAGCACAACCCCCTTGGGCAGCCCTTCCGAACCGGACGTGAATAGTACCAGCGCCGGATCATTCGGGCCGATTTTTTGCTTTTCATGCACGCGGGCCGGATCGGCAAAAAGCCCGAAAAGCTTGTCGCCAAAGCCGATTCCGGCCCTGACATCTTCCAGATAAACAATTTTGGCATGAGCGGAAATCCCTTCGACCAGCGCCTCAAGCCTGCCCATCTCGATAAAGCGCCGCGACGTCAAAACCGTCTTTATTTTTGCGGTCTGGCACGCCGAAACCAATGAGGCCGCGCCGACCGAAAAATTCAGCATGGCGGGCACGCGCCCGAAAGCCTGCAACGCAAAAAACGTCACTATTGCGCCGACGGAATTGGGCAGCATGACCCCGACATTCTCGCCCTTGCCTGTGAGCGCAGCAAATTTACGCCCCAGCACCAGCGAGCCTTGTATCAGCTTTTTGAATTTCATCGGCTTGCGCTGGATATCTTCGGCGATAACAGCGTCGTCGCCGTTGATGTACCGCGCACGCAGCATAGCCTCATATAATGTCTGTTCCCGGTCGCCCGTAAGGAACATCATTTCTTCCATCAGGTTGTAAAGCTGGCGTCCGGCGGCGGCGCGGCGGTTGCGTCCCTTCAGCCCCTCATCGATCCTGAACTTGCGCGGCTCCAAAATCGTGATGGTGATTTTCGGGAATTTACGCAGCGGCACCTTGCCCTTGAGCCTTGCAAAGGACGTATGCTGCACCCCGTCCAGCCGCACCGGAAGCACAATTGCATCCGCCTTGTCGGCGATCATGCCGGGGCCGTCATAGACCTTCATCAACGCGCCCGTCTCCGTCAGGCGGCCTTCAGGGAAAATCACGACATGCTTGTCTTCCTGAACCTTGCGGATAAGCGCCTTCAGGGAAAACGGATTTGTCGGGTCCAGCGGAAACGCATCGACCAGCTTGAGGAAAGGCTTCACCCATACCCATTCGGCCACGAAGCTGTTGACCGCAAACATCGGCTTTCCGGGCAGGAACGCCGCCAGCAGGGGCGGGTCCAGCAGCGAAACGTGATTGCCGACGATAACGGCGCGGGGGCCGGCCTTCTCGAAATTCTCAAGGCCGCGCACCTCGACCTTGTAGAGCAGCTTGAACACGCCCTGCAGCATGCTTTTGAGCAGGTAATCGGGAAGCAAGCGGCAGATGTAAAGCGCAACAAAAGCGTTGGCCACCGCGAAGACAAAAAACAGGTCCGTCACGCTCCAACCCTTCATGATAAGCACCGCCGAAACCGCCGAAGACGCGACTATAAAAAAAGCATCGACAATGGCACTTCCCGCCAGAACGCGGGCGCGATGATCTTCGGGTGTGAATTGCTGCACAATGGCGTTGAGCGGCACGACGAACAACCCGCCGCAAACGGCGATCATCATGATGTCGAACAATATGCGCCAGTTTGCGGGAACAGCGGCAAACTCGCCCAGCGTTATCAGCGCGCCGGGCAAAATGCGGCCATCCGATGCCCAGATCAGATCGAAGGAAAAAAGCGTAATACCCAGAACCGCCAACGGCACATAGACCGCTTCGACCCGCCCGCGCAGCAACCGGTTATTGAGAAGCCCGCCAATCCCGATCCCCACCGAAAAAATCACAAGAAAAAGCGCCAGAACATGCTGGTTCGCACCCAAAGTTTCCTCGGTGAAGTTGGGGAACTGGGCCATGAACATGCCGCCCATGAAATAAAACCAGGCAATACCCAGGATCGATCGCACGACGGCGCGCTCATGCGTCATGGTGTAGCGCAGAATATTCCACGTCTCGGTTACGGGGTTGAAATTGAGCCTGATGTCGGGGGCCTTGGCCGGGGCTTCGGGGATGAAAAGGCTCGAGATATAGCCCAGCGCGGCGCACAAAATAAGCCCACCACAAATCATTACCGTCCCCGAAGGCAGCGACACCACCGTCACACCAACCAGCGTGCCTGCTAAAATAGCCAGAAACGTCCCCGTCGCCAGCAGCGCATTGCCGCCGATCAACTCGCCCTTTTGCAAATGCTGCGGCAGGATCGCGTATTTGCTGGGGCCGAAAAACGCCGAATGCGTGCCCAGCGCAAAAAGCGCCGCATAACACAGGTATAAGGAGCCGCTTAAAAGGGCCATCGTCCCCAGCCCGGCAATGGCGATCTCGACGGCCTTGATGACGCGGATAACCCTGTTCTTGCGGTACTTATCCGCCAGCAATCCGCCGAGCGCCGAAAACAGGACATAGGGCAAAATAAAAATCCCCGCCGCCAGCGTCGTCAAAAGCTTGGGGTCGAGATTGGCCTCGATCGACATGCTGTAGAGCAGCAGCACGACCAGCGCGTTTTTATATAGATTGTCATGAAACGCGCCGAGAAACTGCGTGATGAACAGCGGTAAAAAGCGCTTTGTCCCGAGCAATAAAAACTGATTAGCCGCCATGCGTAAATCTCCCTGTCTTTAAAAAACTGGCCGTTTGTCGCTGCGCAGCCCTGTTCCACCCCATAAAGCCGTGCAGCAACGGCAATGTGATATGTTCCTTCATCCCGTCGATTTTCGTGCTATCGACGGTGACGCAGCCGTCATTGGCGCGTTTTTTCATCGTCACCGCCGCCAGCGGATACATCCAGCTCCGCGTCCCCGCAATAACGCCAAGTTCATACCACGGGGTTATCCTGATACCGGCCCTGACAAGGGTGGTCAATTCCTGCCCTGCCGGGCCGAACACCCATTTATAAAGCCTCATTTTATGCAGGAAATCGGCGACCTCGCTGCCGCCGTTGGGCGGCCCCAGCATCACAACCCGGCCCAGCCTGCCCTGCGGAATGCTGTTTTTGTTCGTCTCCAGATAATGCTGTGTTACCAACCCGCCCATCGAATGGGTCACGAAATGCACCTTTTGTCCCCGCGCCCAGACGCCCTGCCGCTCCAGCCTTTCACCCAGCCAGATCGAAAGCGCCTCGATGCGGTATTTCCGGGAAGGATAGGAAAGATTGAGGGTCTTGTACCCCTCACGCTTGAGCCGCCTTTCCATCAAAGCCATATTCCACATCGTATGGCCGATGCCGTGCAGCAGCACAACGATGTCTTTATCTGCGGTTTCTTTGCTCATGCCCCTATCCTTCCGGCATAGTACCATCCGCGCCATACCGGGCAAACAGCCGATTTTTCTTCCCTTTTTGCTAAAAAATGTGTAGGACTTGCCCTCCGAAATTGAGGCAGGACAACGGAAGTTAGAAAATGACCCAGCAAATACGCAACATCGCCATCATCGCGCACGT
>DIHF01000052.1:0-205 GCA_002420015.1 Micavibrio sp. UBA5703 | reverse complement strand
GCGCACGTCGACCACGGCAAGACAACGCTGATCGACAGCATCATGAAACAAAGCGGCATGTTCCGCGAAAACCAGCAGGTCGAAACCTGCATCATGGACTCGGGCGACCTTGAGCGCGAGCGCGGCATTACCATTCTGGCCAAACCGACCTCGATCCAGTGGGGCGACACCCGCATCAACATCATCGACACGCCGGGCCACGCCG
>DIHF01000076.1 GCA_002420015.1 Micavibrio sp. UBA5703 | reverse complement strand
GGAATCCGAGCTTTGGCCGAACATGCTGGCGGAAATACGGGAGCGCCACATTCCCGCCGCGCTCATCAATGCGCGCATGTCCAGCCGCTCTTATATGTTCTGGCGGCTGGCGGGAAAGGGCGCACGCAATGTTCTGGATTGCTTTTCTCTCGTTCTGGCCCAAACGGAGAAAGACGCACGGCATTACCAATCGCTTGGCGCACGAAACGTTATTACTACCGACAATCTGAAATACAGCGCAAAGCCGCTGGGGTTTGACGAAGACTCATTAAGAAGAATTTCCGCCGCCTGCGGCCGCCGCCCGCTCTGGCTCTACGCCAGCACGCATGACGGCGAAGAGGCCATGGCCTGCCGCATCCATCAGGTGTTAAAAAATTCCATGCCGGATCTTTTGACGATTATCGTGCCGCGCCACCCCGACCGCCGCAACGACATCCTGGCGACCTGCAATGAGTATAAGCTGAAAGCGCGTCTGCGCGGCGAAACCAAACAACTTCCCGGCACGGACGAGGACATCTATATCGCCGACACGCTGGGCGAGCTTGGCCTGTTCTATCGTCTTTCCTCCGTCGCTTGCATCGGTCGCTGTTTCAGCAACGACGGCGGCGGCGGCCACAACCCCATCGAGGCCATGCAACTCAACTGCACCGTGATCTTCGGCCCGCATGTAAAGAACTTTCAGGAAATATATGACGAAATGTTTTTGATGAAAACCGGCCTGCGCGTAACCACCGAGGACGAATTTATTCAAACATTGCGCCGAATTTTAAACGACGCCAAATCCCGCGAAGAAATTCAGAAAAAAGCCTTTGCGTTTGCACAGGACAAAGCGAACGTTCTTGAGCGCGTGATGAATACGCTCAGCCCGCTTCTCTCCCGCGCCGGAATATCACGGGAGGCCGCCTGAGTATGTGCCTGCGTCCAAAGCTCAAAACGCCGCCTTTCTGGTACCGCCACGCAGGAACCAAAGCGCCGCTGCTTGAAACAATACTGACTCCGCTTGGCTGGGCCTATAGCATCGGTCATAAAATCAACACCGCCCGCCGCAAAACCGAAAAAGCCGCCATGCCGGTTATCTGCATCGGAAATCTCGTCGCTGGCGGCAGCGGCAAAACACCTGTGGCCTTGAGCCTTATGCAGATGATCGTCGGGGCGCGCCTCGCGCAAAAACCGCATTTCCTGACACGCGGCTACGGCGGGACCGAAAAAGGCCCGCTGCTGGTTGATTATTTCAAACACGGCGCGGAGGAAGTCGGCGATGAAAGCCTTCTTTTATCACGCGCCGGATTTACGATTGTATCCGCCGACCGCCCCGCCGGGGCGCAATTCGCCGCCGAAAAAGGCGCAGACATGATCGTCATGGATGACGGGCTGCAAAACCCGTCGCTGCACAAGGATATTTCTATCGTCGTGATCGACGGGGCCAGTGGTTTTGGCAACGGGAAACTATTGCCCGCCCAGCCGCTCCGCGAAACTCTGGAAGACGGCCTTTCCCGCGCCGATGCCTTCGTTATCGTCGGCAAAGACAAGACGGGCGCTTGCGCCCTTCTCCCGAAAGGAAAACCCGTTTTCAGCGCCCATGTCGAAGTGCCGGAAGACCGCAGACCCAAAACGACGAAACCCTACATCGCCTTTGCAGGCCTCGGAAGGCCGGAAAAGTTTTATCATCTGTTGCAAAAACTTCACTACGACATCAAGAGCTGGCACCCCTTCCCCGACCATTACAACTACAAGCCGGAAGACATTTACAAATTGATCGGCGAAGCCAAAGAAAAAAACGCCCTTCTGATTACGACGGAAAAAGACTTCATCCGCCTGCCGGAAGAAAACTGGGACATGGAAATCGTACAGCTTCCCATACGCCTTGCATGGGAAGATGAAAAAGCCGTTACTGATTTTGTTTCCGGGCGCTTGAAAGAAATTCGGAATCCTCTGGCCGCGTAAAAGGCTTGTTGCCGTTTTTCACGCCGTCCTCCGCCAGCGCGCATATCCGCGCAAGATTGGCTCCATAGAGCTTCTGCCCCGCGCCCGAGAGCATCTGCCGCTGGCAAACCTCATCCAGAAAATCCAGAACATTTTGCGGTCCGGCCTCCTGCTGCGCGATTTCGTCGCGGTAAAGCCGCGTCTCGAATTTCGTCACGCTATAATCAAGCCCCGCCGAAGCCGCGATATCGGCCTCATGCAAAACCAGCCCCATCAAGGCTATATCCGGCCTGTTCGCCAGGGATTCCAGCCCGCGCCCCAGATACGGCAGCGGATTTCCCTTGCCGCCCTGAAAATGATACTTGTACGCCGCCTTCATCTGGGCGGCCGGGTTGCGCGGATCGTAGAGCGGCGAAACGTCGGTGCACAAAATCATCGTCTTGAGATCGGATAACCTGCCCTCGTTACTGTAACCTGCGGCGATCAGATACGGCCTTGCCAGCTGGAAAGCACGCTTTTCAAGCCTTCCGGAAATATGCGAGTCGTTCACAATATTGCCCTGCCCGTCATGCCCGAGATCGTGAATGCAGGCCGCAATCATCAGCATGGCAATCTGCTCGGCATCAAACGCGTTGGACGTATCGGCGTAAATATTGTTGTGGCGCACGATCAGGCAAATGATCTGCAACAGAACAATCCGGTAGTGCATGTTGTTGTGATAGGCGAGCGTATTTTTTACCTCACCCAGAACGCCGGCCATCAATGCGGCGCGCACCAAATCCTCGCGCTCCCTTAAGCCAAAATGATCGACAGCCGTGCAAACAATGGCGGCCAAGGTCGGCCGCCTTGGGGCAACATGCCAGCGGCGCAGCAAATCGACCATCTGGCGCGTGTGGCTCTTGACCTCGACATCGGTCGAAAACATGAACTCCGCCTCTTGGGCCAGAGCGGCGATATCCTCATCCAGATGCTCGGCGACGTCGGCACGGGCGCGCTCGACGGCCTCCGAAGTCGTCCAGGACGGGTCCGGCGCCAGCGTGGAGATGACACCCTTAAAATTGTTGATCGCTTTTAAATAATTCATATAAAAACTGCCTTGAAATCGGCTAGATGCCTACAATCTAATGTTTTTCGCCCCCCAAGTACAGATAGGGTTGGAAAATCCCTGTTATTTCAGGCATAACATTACCATTTTAAGCTTAAAGGGTTAACGACAGGGAAACTCAATAAAATGGGCAAAATCGGCAAGGAAACATGGGCTCCGGATAGCTGGCGCGCAAAGCCAATCCTCCAGCAACCCGTCTATAGGGACCAAACGGCCCTTAAATCGGTCGAAACGGCGCTGGCCAAGCAGCCGCCGCTGGTTTTTGCCGGGGAAGCCCGCAACCTCTTGGAAAGCCTTGGGAAGGCATCCAAAGGCGAAGCCTTTGTGCTTCAGGGGGGCGATTGCGCCGAAAGCTTTGCTGAATTCAGCGCCAATAAAATTCGCGACACGTTTCAGGTCATCCTGCAAATGTCGGTGGTTCTTACCTATGCCGGCTCGGTTCCGGTCATCAAGGTCGGGCGCATGGCGGGGCAATTCGCCAAGCCGCGCTCCAGCGATACCGAAACGCAAGGCGGCGTCACGCTGCCCTGCTACAGGGGCGATAACATCAACGGCCTCGACTTTACGCCCGAAGCGCGCGAGCCGGACCCGCAGCGCATGATGATGGCCTACCATCAGGCCGCCGCGACGCTCAACCTTTTGCGCGCCTTCGCACATGGCGGTTACGCCGATCTGCACCGCGTCCATGGCTGGAACCTCGGCTTTGTGGCCGACAGCCCTTTGAAAGAACGCTATGAAGACATGGCCAACCGGATCGAGGAGGCCCTGTCCTTCATGGCCGCTTGCGGCGTGACAGGCGAGACGGTCCCGTCCATACGCGAGACCAGCTTTTACACTTCGCATGAAGCGCTGCTCCTGCCCTATGAGCAGGCCATGACCCGCACCGACAGTTTAACGGGCGACTGGTACGACACCTCCGCGCATCTGTTGTGGATCGGGGCACGTACGCATCAGGAAGATCACGCGCAGGTCGAGTTTCTGCGCGGCATCAAAAACCCGCTGGGCCTCAAATGCTCGCCGGATATTGGTGCAGATCAACTCCTGCGCCTGATTGACATTCTAAACCCGGATAACATCCCCGGACGCCTGACGCTGATCGCCCGCATGGGCCACGACAAGGTTGAAAAATCTTTGCCGCCGCTGCTGCGTGCCGTGAAGAAAGAAGGCCGCAGCGTCGTCTGGTCATGCGACCCGATGCACGGCAATACGGTGAAATCCTCCAGCGGCTACAAAACGCGCCGCTTCGACAACATTCTGGGAGAAATGAAAGGCTTTTTCGCCGCACACCGCACCGAAGGCACGCACCCCGGCGGTGTTCATTTTGAAATGACCGGCCAGAACGTCACCGAATGCGTTGGCGGCTCGCAGGAAATCGGCGATGAGGATTTATCGAGCCGTTACCATACGGCCTGCGACCCGCGCCTCAACGCCAGCCAGTCGCTCGAACTGGCGTTCCTGATCGCGGACGAGTTAAAAGCTTTGCGAAAAAATTCGAAATCACAGCCCGTAGCCGCCGCTGCGGCGGAGTGAAATGACCGATACGATTCATATCGCGCTGGCCCAGATCAACCCGATCGTCGGGGACATTTCGTACAACCTGAATAAAATTCGCAGCGCGTGGAAAAACGCCCCGGCGCATACGGACCTGATCGCATTCCCCGAAATGGCGCTTTGCGGTTACCCGCCCGAAGATCTGGTACTGAAACCCTTCTTCATGGACAGCGTCGAAAAAGCCGTGGGCGAAATCGTCGCCGAAAGCGCCAGTTATGAATCCGCCCTGCTCCTGCCTGCTCCGTGGCGCAACGACGGAAAGACTTACAACGCCGTGCATCTGATCCATAAAGGAAAAATACTGGCCACGCGCACCAAGCGGGATCTGCCGAACTACGGGGTTTTCGACGAGCGCCGCGTTTTCATGCCCGGCCCTCTGCCCGAGCCCGTCCCGTTCAAAGGGTTTAATCTCGGCATCATCATCTGCGAGGACATGTGGAGCCCGGACGCGGCACGCTATCTGAAAAAACAGGGTGCCGATTTTCTTCTCGTCGTCAACGCCAGCCCGTTCGATTCCAAAAAGGGTAACGCCCGCCTGCAACTGGCGCAAACCCGCTTGCAGGAAACCGGCTTGCCCTTGCTCTACGTCAATCAAATCGGCGGACAGGACGAGCTTGTTTTCGATGGTGGCTCCTTCGTTCTTGATGAAAAAGGAAATCTTATCGCCAGAGCAAAAAGTTTTGAAGAAGACACTTTATTGCACTGTCATCCCGACCGACCGAAGGGAGTGGAGGGATCTGGCCATGTCCATGATGACAACAAGAATATATACGATGCCCTGAAACTCGGCCTGCGCGATTACATCGAAAAGAACGGATTTCCCGGCATACTTCTGGGCCTCTCGGGCGGGATCGACAGCGCCCTCTCCGCCGCCATCGCCGTCGATGCGCTGGGCGCAGAACGCGTCCATTGCGTGATGATGCCCTCCCGCTACACATCAAAAGACAGCCTTGAAGATGCGGAAGAACAAGCGAAAATTCTCGGCGTGCGGCTCGATACCATCCCCATAGAGTCCGCCATCCAGCCCTTCAACGACATCATGAAGGATTACAAGGATTCTTCCCTCACATTTGAAAACATCCAGTCCCGCGCACGCGGCGTTATTCTCATGGCCCTGTCCAACGCCACGGGAAAAATGGTTCTTTCAACCGGCAACAAGTCGGAAATGGCCACGGGCTACGCCACCCTTTATGGCGATATGTGCGGCGGATTCAATGTCCTGAAAGATGTCTACAAAACCCAGGTCTACGCTCTTTCACGCTGGCGCAACGGGCTTGGCCGCGTCATACCCGAACGCGTCATCACCAAAGCCCCCACAGCCGAATTAAAAGACAACCAGACCGATCAGGACACCCTGCCGCCCTATGAAACTCTGGACGATATTCTCGCCTGCCTGATCGAAATGGATATGGGCGTTGCAGACATCGCCCAGCGCGGCCACCCCCGTGAAACCGTCCAGAAAGTGTGGAAAATGCTGGAGCGCGCCGAATACAAGCGCCGCCAGTCCCCGCCGGGCATCAAAATCACCTCCCGCGCCTTTGGCCGCGACCGCCGCTACCCCATAACCAACCATTTTGTAAATATCGTTGAAAAACAATGACAAAGGCCTTACCAATAGTGCCATCCAGAGTGATAAAATAGGAAGCGACCAGAATGACCGTAAGAGTAAGATTTGCCCCCTCACCCACCGGCTTTTTACATGTAGGCAATGCGCGTACTGCGCTTATCACTTGGCTGTTTGCGCGCTCGAAGGGTGGGCATTTTCTGCTGCGCATCGACGACACCGACCTTGAACGCTCGAAAACAGAATTTGAGGAAGATATTGAATCTTCGCTCGTCTGGCTGGGCGTGTCGTGGGATGAAAAAACGCGCCAGCGCGACCGCCTGAAGCGCTACAGCGAATGCATCGAAAAACTCAAAGCCGAGGGCCGCCTTTATGCCTGCTATGAAACGGCTGAAGAATTGTCTCTTAAGCGAAAGGTCCAGCTCTCCGGCGGCAAGCCGCCGATCTACGACCGCGCCGCGCTCAAACTGACGCCTGCCGAAAAGAAAGCCTACGAAGACGAAGGCCGCCTGCCCCACTGGCGTTTCAAGCTCGAACACACGCCGATCGAATGGAACGACCTGATCCGTGGCGAAGTGAAGTTCAACGGCGCGGACATGTCCGACCCCGTCCTGATCCGCGAGGACGGATCGCCGCTTTATCACCTTTGTTCGGTCATCGACGATATCGACTATGACATTACCCATGTCGTGCGCGGTGAGGACCATGTATCGAACACCGCAACGCATATCCAGATGTTCGCGGCGCTGGGCGCAACACCGCCGGAATTCGTCCACCTGCCGCTGATATCGGATGCCGAAGGCGGCAAGCTCTCCAAACGCCTCGGCTCCATGAGCATCCGCGACCTGCGCGAAAACGAAGGGCTGGAGCCGATGTCCGTCGTCAGCCTTCTGGCGCGCCTCGGCACCGCCGATCCCATAGAACCTTTTGTTGACGCCGCGCCGCTCATCAAAAATTTCGACTTTTCAAAATTCTCGCGCAGCACGCCAAAATTCGACCCGGAGGAAATCTTCCGCCTTAACGCCAAAATCCTGCACGCCACGCCGTTTGAAAAAATAAATGTGCGGCTGGCGCGCATGGGGCTTGAAAATCTGGATGAGGAATTCTGGAATGTTGCACGCGCCAACATCCAGAAACTCGCCGATATCAAAGACTGGTGGAGCGTCGCCAAAGGCCCGGTTAATTCGGTTATCAACGATCCGGCTTTTATCGAGCAGGCCGCCGCGCTGCTCCCTCCGCCACCCTGGAGCGCCCAGACCTGGAGCCAGTGGACCGCCGCCGTCAAGGAAAAGACCGGCCGCAAAGGCAAAGAGCTTTTCATGCCACTGCGTCAGGCTTTGACCGGCATGGATCACGGGCCGGAGCTTGCCGAGCTTTTGCTCCTCATCGGCCCCGACAAAGCCCGCGAACGCCTGCAAAGCCACAAAAAAGCGGCCTGATTTTCAGATGCCCACCACAAAACCAACCATCATCCTCGTCGATCCCCAGATGGGGGAAAACATCGGTGCGGCGGCGCGCGCGATGCATAATTTCGGGCTGGATGAGCTGCGCCTCGTCAATCCACGTGACGGCTGGCCCAGCGCAAACGCCATAACGATGGATGCCGGCGCGCTGGAGCGAATGCAGCCCGTGCGCGTTTTTCAAACGCTGGCCGAGGCTATCGCCGATCTGCACTTCGTCGTTGCCACCACCGCGCGCCCACGCGATATGATAAAACCTGTTTTTACACCGCGCGGCGCAGCAACCGAAATCAATACCCACACAAACAACAATCAAAAAACCGGGATCGTTTTCGGCGCGGAACGCATGGGGCTTATCAACGACGACATCGCGCTGTGCCACGCTATCGCGACCATTCCCTGTAATCCTGATTTTTCTTCCTTTAATCTGGCGCAGGCCGTACTTCTTATGGCCTATGAATGGATGGCGCAAAACGATCAAACGCCGGGCCATACCCTCAATACTGGCGACAGCTTCCCGGCAACACAGGATAAATGCGAGGAATTTTTATCGCGTCTTGAATTCGAACTCAATCAACGCGGGTTTTTTCGCACCGAAGAAATCCGCCCGACCATGAAGCGTAACATCCGCAACATTTTCGTGCGCGCTGGAATCACCGATCAGGAAATCCGCACGCTCCACGGCGTCGTTTCGTCGCTAATTGGGAAGTGAATAGAAGAAATCCAAGCCCTATTTCACAGAAAGGCTCAAAGACGCGAAGGAAAATTAAGGATTTATATAGTCGTTTAAAATAACAATCACACACTTCGTCATCACAC
>DIHF01000067.1:48850-65490 GCA_002420015.1 Micavibrio sp. UBA5703 | reverse complement strand
AAATACGCAAGACCACTGGCACCCGGCGCGGGAAACATCACGCAAACCCTGTATGCCGTTGCAGGAGCAATATGCTTTTTTTCATCGATGAAGATTTTTGAGAAAGGACGCCTTCAATCCGTTTATCAATTAATCTTCATTGTTACCGGTGCCAATATCATCATTTCGATTGCCGATTTCGTCGGCTATTACGCAGGCATGAAGGATATCCTGTCCTTTATAAGGAATGGAAATTATGTTTTGCTGACCAATGTAGAGTTTGCAGGCATCAAGAGAATGACAGGCTCTTTTACGGAAGCCTCATTTTTTGCAACTTACAATCTGGTCCTGCTTGCTCTTAATTTTTCCCTGTTTACGGATGGCATTCACCGAAAAATTTCCGGATTCTTCGCGTTAACGGCTTTTTTCATGATCGTTCTTTCCGTTTCAACGACAGGCTATGTCGGTTTAGCGGTTTATCTGCTGTGGATGTTCGGCTCACACCTCTTAAGTCTGCTAAAAAGGGGTGAGGCAGGGGCATTTCTATCATTCAGCACAGTTTTTCTTTTCTGCGGAATTGCTTTATCCACGCTCCTGTACTTCATAAATTTGAAAACAGGCATTCTGGATCAATTGATATTTGACAAAATGGATTCACAATCGGGGATAGAAAGATCCTTCTGGAACCGCACTGCCTGGAACAGTTTTCTGGACTCCTATGGCCTGGGAATCGGTTTTGGCAGCACCCGTGCCTCAAGCTTTTTGCTGGTCCTGCTGTCAAATACAGGATTGGCCGGAACGATTTTATATTTTCTTTTTATCACAAAAGCGACGCGCCTTCCCTCGGCCGAACTGCCCGGCAAGCATGAAACAACCATTGTGCGGGCCTGCCGCAAAGGTGTTGTCGCGAACCTGATCGGTGCATTGCTCTCATCGACCGTGTTTGATCTTGGATTCACCATCTATCTTATTGCAGGTATATCGGCGGGTATATTGCTGAGCCTTAACAAGCCTACCGAGGAAAAAAGGGATAATATAATGCGGCCAAACAGTCAGACAAATTGGGTACGTTAGGAGAATCTTTTTAAGGGCAGCATCCTTAGACGCAAAGCAACAATCAGCAAGACCGCCGCGATAACGGCTTCTCCTGTCAATCTTGCTGCCGCCATGCCCATCGCGCCCCAATGGCTGGCGGCGACGAAGGCAATGATGAGATTGACGATATTGCCGATCGTAAAAGCCAGAAGAAGCCAGCGCTCTTTTTTCTGCGGGATCAGAACATAATTCCCGAAGGCGTGCCGGAATGCCGCGAAGGGAAAAAGGCAGACCAGAATCTGGAACGGCAGAACGCTTGGCACAAATCCATTCCCGAGAATAAGGGGAAGTATGAACGGCGACAGCAGAACGCCTCCGATCATCACGCACAGACCATAAGCCAATTCGAGAAGCAAACCATATTTAATCAGGCGGCCTGAAACGCTTTCGTCATACTTCATATGATGCGCGATGGAGGGCATCAGGATCTGCGAGGCCGGCCCCAACATCGCCAGACCAAAGGCAATCAGACGCTCCGCTGCACCGAAATATCCCACCTGCTCAGGTGTCGATAAAAGGCTCAGCAGATACGTCGAGCCTGTAATCATGATCATGGCGTTCACGGAATTCAGAAACAGGGTAGAAGATCCCTTGATCTCGGCCAGCGCGTCCGCAAACACCCATCCACGAAAGCGGGCCTGGCGGAAAGCCAGCGCGTAAGCTGTCGCCGTACAAATCGCCGCAGACGCAACCAGCGCAACCAGCGCATAAATCCCGTCCTCCGGCGACCGGACCAGCAACAGAACGAACAAAACATTCAGCGGATAAGCCAGCGCCTCGACCGTCATCGAACGGCGGAACTGCCGCAACCCCTGAAAAAACCAGCCAAGATTGAAGGCGCTCAGAAGGCCCAGAAGCGTCGCCATGATACCGAATAACGGGTCACTCGACAAAAGAGGGGAAAAATACGTTCCGCCGATGCCTATAGCAATTCCGACAGGAGCCAGGACGAAACGCGCCATGATCAGGCGCGTAAATATTCTATCGGTTTCCTCGCGGTTTGCAGCGGTCGCCAGATCGCGCGCGCCTGTCTGGGAAAGACCAAAATTTACCACCATCCAGACGATGCCCATGAGGGACATTGCAGCCAGAACCTGGCCGTAATTGATCGGTCCGAGAACACGGCCATAATAAGGAATAAGAACGAGCAGGCTCGCATAGCGGAGAAAGTACCCCGCGTAAACATACGCCGCATCTTTTTTGAGGCTTGTTTGAGCCATTTTTGTTCTTTTGGCTTTTTTCTATATTTTTCAGTAGGGTTTTATCATAAGCCTACAGGAAAAGGCTAGTGCAGTTTTATGATGGCTTTTGCAGTAAAACTCTCTACAAGAAGTGCTGCAAGTTTTGAATGCCTCAAAAGAAGATGAATAAATGACCAAAGGAAAGCAACTTATTATTCCCCCGGCAACGCCAGGAAGCCTTGGTGATGCCGCCATGATTTCTGCAACAGTGAGGTTTCTCCGGCAGCAGGAAGCAGAATCTGTAGCACTGGTCTATGGGAAGCGCTGGGAACTTGATGAAAAAATTGATCGACGCATTGCTGCAGAACGGTTTTTCTACAAGGGATCCCCTATACAGCGGTCTTTGCTGTTTTCCAGGATACAAAAGATTTCAGGTATCTTTCTGATCGGCGCAGATATCATTGACGGCAGCTATAGTCCACTTTCAGTCCAAAGAAGGCTGACCCTGCTGGACAGAGCCGCCAGGTTAGGAAAGAAAGCAACTATTCTTGGTGCAAGCTACAGCAAGTCGCCGGAGAAAGGCGCACGCGATACCTTAAGAAGTTTGCCGGAAAATGTTGTGATCTGTGCACGCGATCCTATTTCTTACAAACGTATGGAAGAGTCTTTGGATCGTCCTATCCGGCAAACAGCCGATGTGGCTTTTCTGGCGAGGTCCTACCCTGAACATCCTATTGCTCAAAAGGCAAGCGAGTGGATATCAGCCCGAAAGAAGGCCGGCGATGAAGTTTTTGCTTTGAATGCGAACTATCTCCATTTCAGTAAAGATAACACTGTGCAGAATGCGCTCACTGAGGTTTTAAAAACCCTGATGAGGGATGCGCGTTCTGTTCTGCTGATACCGCATGATGTTCGTTTTAATCAACCGGATCAGAAACTTTTGGAGACAATAGCAAACTCACTCTCCCCTTCGTATAAGGAGCGAATTTATATGCTTCCTCCCGAAAGCCCGGGCGCTATAAAGGCCGCCCTCTCAGAAGTTGACTTTTTGATCACAGGACGCATGCACGCCGCTATCCTTGCACTGGGAACCGGAACGCCTGCATTCTGTTTTACTTATCAAGATAAATTTGAAGGGCTTTACTCCCTGTTTGGTTTACAGGATGCCGATCTGCTTTCTGCTCCCGAAGAGTTAGCAACCAATCCTGCCCAAGTCTCACTCAAGATTATAGAGGCCATTAAAAGACGGGAAGATTTACGCAAGAAAGTGAATCAACATCTTCCGGGGATTGTCGAGCTTGCGCGAGCTAATTTCAAATAATCGCCTGGTACAACCCGATTGTCTTATCCGCTATGCTGTCCCAGTTGAAGCATTTCAGCGGGCATTTTCCATTCAGGGGCGGAGCGTCCACAATATGACGTTCCAAAATCTGTGTGTTGATCTCTCCTTCGTACAACCTCACCCAATCGCTGCCAACCATTTCCTGAAGCTCTCTGAGCGATCCCAAAGCGGGAACGACGACAGGGCGGTCGAAGGACAGCGCTAAAAGCGCCGCGCCTGAATTAAGGATATTGGTATAAGGCAGAACAACGATATCTGCCGCCGCAAAATAATACGGGATATCCTCGTCAGGAATAAATTTCAGATCGAGGCGGATATTGTCCTTTCCCTGCGCAGCCTGTTCCAGAGCCGGCTTCAGTGCCGGATCTTTCACCGAACCGGCGACCAAAAGAAAAGAGTCTTTCTTTTTGATACCGGAAAATTCTGTGATGAGTTTTTCGACGTTCTTATAGCGCCTGATCTGTCCAAAAAACAGGGCTATATGTGCACCCGCAGGAAGACCTAGTTTCTCCCTTGCATCCGTGCGGCCTGGAAACTGCGGATAGACCGGCTTGTAATGGCCGTGAGGCACGACTGCCGAAAGCGGCTCCCGCCGCAGAGGATAAACAGATCTGAAATCTTCCCTGCTGGACCCGCTTAAGAAAATCAGGCCATCGCAACGCCCGGCAAACCAGTGCAGAATTTTTCGCGTAAGTGTTTTGTGATAGACGTCATGAGGCAGAAGATTGTGCACCGTCCAGACGATTTTAGTACCTTTGATTTTACAAAGAGCAACAACACAAACCAGATAAGCAACCGCCACCAAAAACAAAAGCGGGTTTTTCCGGTTGATCGTCAGATCGGGCCAATGCATGTGAAGAATGTCGTGCTTGCCGCACAACATAAGCTTTTTATCAAAATCGGAAACCTCGCACCCTTTTTGTTTTATGGCTTCGTACAACAGGGCGTTGTAGGGATTGTCATGCCTGTTTGAAAATGCCGGAGAGGCGAGGATATGCATCTTATAAGTCCTTGCGTTCTCGTGCTTTGGGATACGTGCAATACTCTGCGCCACATCTGCCCATGACGGAGGTGCAGCGCCCTCAAAACGTCCAAAGGCCAGCGCATTTTTTATAGCTGCTCCAATGGAAACGGAATCGCCGGGACGATATCCAAACCGCCCCTTATGCCCACCGACGACAATATCCGGGCAAATAGCCGGAAGACCGAGTGCGCCGAACTGGATCAGCTTCATGGAGGTGTCCGCCAGATAGGGCTCAACCTTGCCGCCTGCGTATGGTGCAATACCCGCATTCGCATGTTTGAGGTAAGGCAACGTCTGTACAAACGGCATTTCGCCGTAAACGCGGATATTTGGCGCACCCAGCCCTTCCGCACCTTTGCCTGCGCCGATAATGTGGAATGTCACATCTGGAAACGCCGATGCCGCGATTTCAAAAAACGCGGGATCAAACAACATTGACCCGACCGACACCAGATGCGTTCCAGCCGGATACGGCGAAGGCATGTCAGATATCAACGCGTTTTTATCTATGCCATGTGGAACGATAGCTAGCATTGTGCCTTCCGGAAATTCGGAAGCCAGAGACGGCGATGGGATAGCGGCACCATCGAATCCCGGCGCGATGCGGGTCAGTTCTTCCTGTAAAAATCCTGCACAGCCAATCGTGCCGAGAGCGTCCGAGGCGCGGTAAATAATTTTTGCATCAGGATTAAGGGTTTTAATCAGATCGAAAAAAATAATGCCCGCGCCGGATTCGATGATGATCGTGTCGGCTTCGGCAATCCACTGGCGCAGAACGGCCGGGGAGTGCCTTGCGTATAATTTGAACCACACCCCTTCCAACAGGGATAGGCGCAACCGCGCCAGATTTACCGGATGCAGCGCCGTGCGCCATAAATAGCACTCAACGCCATCTTCAGAGCGTTCCACGCTGTTTGCTTTATCCCACAAGGACAGACGCGGATCTTTTTTAATCTTTGAAAGGCTGCTGAAACCGACAGAGAAAAACCTGACTGAACCGCGCCTGACCAGTTCGCTGGCGATGAAGTGAATATTGGCGCGCCGAGAGCTTCGATAATCATGTCCGGAGATGACAAGGAAATTTTCTGTCATTCCAGCAAAGCCATCGCTTCGTCAAAACCATGATATCTAGGGCCGGATACCGCCAGCTTGAGGTATTTTTCAGCTTCTTCTTTCTGTCCCTGCTTCAGCAACGATGCGCCATAGTGATAATATATCTCCGGGTTCGGCTCCTTAAGAAGATTAACGGCCTTGGACAAAATCGGTTGCGCCTGTGTAAAGTTGCCCTGCCTGAAATATACCCATCCGAGCGTATCAAGATAATACGGGTTGTCTGAGTTGATGAAGCGTTCCGCAACCAGCCTTGCTTTCTCCAGCGCCGCCTTATCTTCACGCTTATAGTCCGCAAGCGTTTGCGCAAGATTGTTGGCGGCAACTTCCGCCATGTCGTTGCGATCGAGAATTTTTTCATACGCAGCGACGGCTTCATCCACCTTGCCGGTTTTAACCAGAAGGCCGGCGCGCATCATGGGCGCCTTGATATCCGAAGGAACGGCCGCTTCCGCTTGCCCCAAAATCTCGATTGCGCTTTCCACCTGCCCTTGCTTGAGAAGAACATCGGCAAGAGAGACATAAGCGTCCTGATTTTGGGGCTTTTGAAGGATGGCCGATCTGAAAGCGGCCTCTGCGGCATCGGCCTGCCCCAGCAGTTCTTCAATTTTCCCAAGAACCGTCAAGATTGCCGGGTTTTGAGAATTGAGAGAAACAAGAAAGCCCCTTGCATCCGTCAATTGCTCCTTCGTAGCCGCCGTCTTCAGCAAAGCTGTTAGCGCATATGCCGCGATAGGCGCAGAAGAATTTTTCCTGATGACATCCTTATAAAGAGCAGTAGCTTCAGCACTTCTGCCATATCCTTCTTCAACCTGCGCCTTGAGAAAGGTCGCTGTTTCCTGCTGACCTTGAAGCGCGGCAAGTTTTGCAACCATTGTGTCTGCCCTGCCCCATTGCTTGTTTTCGATTGCAAGCCTTGCCAGAGTTTCCCATGCAACCGGATAGGATGGATCTATCCCGGTGATACCCGAAAGGATCTCATGCGCCTTGTCACCCTCGCCGCGTAACGTGTAGAGCTGTGCCAATCTTACCAGGGTGCCTTTGTCATCGGGCGTTTTCTTCGTTGCCTGAATAAGCGTGTCAATCGCCAGATCGATCCGCCCCTGTAAAAGAAGGGCTTCGGCAAGAATTCTTGAGGCTTTGAGAAATCCCGGATTTCCGGTCAGGATTTTTCTGAGATCGGCTATGGCCGTTTGGTAGTCCCCCTGCGAAAAGGAAAGATTGGCCCTCAGCAGGTTTGCCTCCTCATTGTTGACATCCCTCTTGAGCACGGCATCAATTAATTTTTGGGCCAACTCTACATCGCCCTTACCGAGCTGGATTCGGGCAAGAGCCGTATTGGCGTTAAGGCCGATCCAGTCATCGGGTTCGCTCTCGATAATATTTTTGAGCGCGGCAATCGCCCGCTCATCCTGAGCGTTTCTGATATAAAGATCGGCCAGCCAGAGATGAAAAATTTTCTGATCGGGTTCAGATTGAATATAGGCGTGGATTTCTTTCTCTGCAGAATTCACACCCTCTTTTTCTTCTATAAACTTTCCCAGTCTGTGTTTGGCCTCAAGATTTTTGGGAAAGTCACGCGCCGTTTCCCGGTATACGTTTCTTGCTTCATCGGCCTGCCCTGCTTCCTGTAAAATTGCCGCCAGATCGAACCTGAAACGGATTTCCTCCGGATAGAGCGCAAAAATTTCCCTGTAAGTTTTCGTGACGGCGGCAATATCCCCCTGCTCACTATGGACGGTCGCCTTCAGCAGAAAAAAAGACAGCTCTTTAGGATTTAGGGATATGGCTTTATCAAGCACCCCAAGAGCCGCCGCAGGGTCATTTCTTCCCACATGGATACCGGCCAGCACCGAATGCGCAACGACGCTTGACGGATCGAGTTTCAAAGCGCGCTGCACCTCAGCCTCGGCCCCGCTAAAATCTCTTTCCTTGAGCAATATGGACCCCTTAAGAGCATGCGCGGTCACATTGTCCGGCTCCATCTTCAGAATCTTGTCGACACGCGTGCGCGCTTGCTCGATTTGTCCCGAAGTCAGGAAAAATTCCGCCAGCTTGACAACGACAGGCTTAAACGATGGATCTTGTTGCTCACAGGTCAAAAAAGCCGAAAGGGCGCTTTGCAGATTTCCCTCAGCCTCCTCAATCAATCCCAGGCTGTATATGGCGCGGGGGCTGGCAGGCATAATCTTTGCAGCATTCCTGTATTCCAGTCGCGCCTTGATATAGTCCTGATCTTGATAATAGGAATCGCCGCGCCGCAAATATTTTTCATATTTTTCTTCCGGGCCATCGCAAGCGGCCAGAGCTGCGCACGCCAGAATAACTCCAGCTATATGAAAAAAATTTCTACACATAGCTACGCGCTTCTCTCCAGCATCAGGGTTAAAAGTTGCCATTTCAGATATGGCATTTTGAAGTTTTTTGCCACAAGTTTGTATTTGCGTATATATTTCGGAAATTCCCCCAAGATTTTCAAATAAACAGGTTGTAATGACCTTCCGCGCTGTGTTAAACGTTTTCAGTCGCGTTGTGCGTGCGTTTCTCAACGGCAATAATCAAGAAGGATAAAAAATGAAAATTCGTGGCTTTCTGCATCTGGCTGGCTTTGCGTTCTGCGCGATGTTTAGCCCGTCCCCCGCTTCTGCCGTTGTGGTTGATTACAGCGGGTTCGACATCAACATGGGCAGCGTATCCGTCGGGCAGACCGGTACGATACATGCGGGCCATTTGGGCAATCTGATCGTAAACCGAATCACGGGAACGCTGCCGAGCAACAGCATGATCACTTTTTCGTACGATTTTGCCGGCGACATTGATTGGGCGGCCTTGCTTACCTCTGCCGGCTACTCCTACACGGATGGCGGTCATAGCTATGCGGGCTACTCCATAGATATACCTCCCGGCCCGGTTTCGTTTAGCTATGGTCAGGTTGATGGCTTTCCATCGACCGCTCTGGCTGTAGCCAGCGCCCAGATTGACTTTTCTAACAATACGGCGTCGGTTATCATCAAGAACTTTTCGGCGGGTCTTGCAGACTACGTTAATCTGTTCCTTGGCTCCGTGCTCAGAAACCAGAATCTTGACATAGCTTACGCGGTTTCTGCTGTTCCCCTGCCTGCAGCGCTACCAATGTTTGCCATCGGCCTTGGCGCTCTGGCTGGTCTGGGCGCCAGAAGGAAAAGGAAGGCTGATCTGTCGGCTGCCGTTGCCGCTTAATCACATCCTGCTTCTTTAAAGTTATAAAAAGGCACCGCAAGGTGCCTTTTTCATGTGGACAGGCAGGTCCTTTTTGAAGCCTATTCTTTGCTCTTTGCATGCAAAAGTTTACCATGCGCTGAGAGCCGATATCCTTATCCCCACAGGTAACAAATGCAAAAAATAGCTCGTTCTTTGTTGCTTCTGCTTACACTGGTTCCCTCCCTCCCGGCGCAGGCTGAGGAGAGCAAGTTTGTCGTCCTTCCGGGCGATCTTTTGCAGATATCTGTATGGAAGGAAGAAGGCATGGATCAGGAAGTTCTGGTGCTCCCGGATGGCACGATCACCTTTCCTCTGGTTGGAACCCTGCAGGTGCAGGATATGAGCCTTGAGGATTTGCAACTCGCCCTGTCGGAAGAATTGCAATCCCTGATCCCGGATGCGGCCGTTACCGTCAGCGTCAAGGCACCGACAGGCCACAAGGTCAGTGTCATCGGTCAGGTGCAAAAGCCGGGAGAAATCATCCTGAGCAACAGCATGGGCGTCATGCAGGCCTTAAGCCAGGTTGGCGGCCTAACCCCTTATGCCAATGAGAACAACATTGTTATTATCCGTAAAAATGCCGAAGGGAAGAAAGAAAAGATTTCATTCCCCTATGCTGCCATTGCCAAGGGCAATGACCTGGATAAGGATATTGACCTGATCCCTGGCGATGTCGTGATCGTTTCCGCCTCAGGTCTTTTTTAGGCTTATGTCCGCACCGAATCGCCTTTGTGTTTTCCCTCTAACTCTCCCCTGGGGGAAGGTTTCGGTTGCCGCCGTTGCGCTTTTGTTAACTGCCCCCTTATCAAATCCTGCGGCTGCACAAAACAGGCTTGCGCTTAATGTCGGCGAGGCGGCCATTTGGGACTCAAACCCTCTGATGGCCGTGAACAACGGCGAGAGCATTTGGGGCTCCGAAACAAAAGCATCCTTATTGCTTGATCGAAATACGCCCGATGCCGGTTTACAGGCCCGCCTTTCCGCCGTGCATAACCAGTTCAATGAATCTGCCTTCAACTCGAATGACTTCTTCTTTGACGCCAATTTAGCAAAACGCTCAGACTTGCTGGAGTGGTCTTTGCTGGGGAAAGCTAATTACGATACGACACGGACTACAGATATATCTGAATTTGGGCAAACGGTGGGCTTGAACAGACGCCTTACCTGGCAAATAGCGCCGGGGTTTGCCTATGCCCTGTCGCCACGCAGCACACTTGCTTTCAATACGAATTGGCTCGAAAGACATTACAACGGGAATTCTTCTCAGACAGATTACCGGACGACTTCCTTTACCCCTTCCCTGTCCTTCAAGCTTACACCCCTGCAAACAGCACTCTTCTCCTTTCAGGCGCAACGGTATAATTCTCTTGATACCAATGATAGAAAAGTCGACAGCCTCGGCCCTTCAGTTGGATGGAAGTACCGCTTCGGTCCCAAATTTTCGCTCGACCTTCTTGTCGGATTTCTTGGCTCAAAATTCAGCGGATACCCTTCAGGAAACGGGAACTGGGAGACCAACCCCACTTACTCGGCCAGTTTTAAATATATGGGGCTTCAAAACCAGACGGCACTCACATTGATGCGCACCCGGCAACCCTCCGGCAACGGAACCGAATCAGATCTGAAAAGTGTAAGACTGGAGAATAGATATGCCATTAACCAGAATTGGGCTTTCGATGCGCAGGCGCTTTACCAAAAGAAGGAACAAGGGGATATTTCTTTGGATACTCTCGATACCGCATGGGAGGGTTTGGCCGCACTGATCTACAAAGCCTCTGATCGCTGGAAGCTATCTATTTCCCATAAATACAGGCAGGAGGACCTGGCCAACGGGCGCGGAGAAGCCGACAGGAATATCGCAAAAGTTGAATTGACCTATAGCTTTGGCCCGCCTCCATCCCCTTAGTTGACATTTAGTTCCGAAAAGCAATAAAACCATGCAGGAAGCAGGGGAAACATGACGGCCTTTAATCCCATTGAATATCTGTCGGTCTTGAAAAGACGGGCATTTTTGTTCTTGTTTATTTTCGCTACGATTTCTATCGTATCGTTTTTTATTGCCCTTGATTGGTCTAAATACAAAGTTTCCGCCACTGTCGAGGTTGCCAATCCCGAAATCGCGATGAACACAGTAGAGACTTCAGGCGCACCGGCAATGAGCGCCGAAGCGATGGCCGACCTGCAAATCAGCCGCCTTAAACAAAATGTTCTTTCGACCAGCTCTCTTGCTGAAATTATCGCAAAACTCAATCTTTATCCCGGCGCGCGTCAGCAAACGCCGATTGCCTATGTCGCGCAGAACATGCGCAAGAAAATAGACATCCGCCTTATCAGCACAGCGCTCGCCAACCCAGCCTCGGCCCAGAAAGCAACAGCTCTCCAACTCTCCGCCATAGCCTTCGTTTTGAGCTTTGAATATTCCGACCCTGCACTCGCGCAAAAAACGGTTAACGAACTTATTTCACGTTTTCTCGATGAGGACATGAAAGAGCGCCGCGAAACGGCCCAAAAAACATCCGATTTTCTTAATGGCCAGATTGAGATTCTAACCGCCTCGCTGGAAGATCAGGAGAAAAAAATTGCTGACTTTACGGAAAAACATGGCAACATAAGACCTGACACCCTTTCCTTCAACCAGCAAGCGTCCGTTACGACGACTTCCAGGCTTCTGTCGGTTGAAAGCGACCTTATATCGAATATGGGGCTTATTGGTGCGCTGCGTGCCCAGCTTGCCCAGACCGGCCCCTATTCGCGTGTGGTTGACGAAAGCGGCGAGGTTTTAACTACACCCGACATTCAACTGCGGGCCTTGAAATCCCAATACGCCACCTTGACGGCGAAATACGGCCCCAGACACCCGGATGTCCTGAAAGTTTCGCGGCAGGTCGAAGCGCTTGAAAATAAGGCCGAACCGGTCAACCTTGTAGCCCGCCTCACACCCAAAATTGAAGATGTTAAAGCCAGACTGAACACCCAAAAAGATGCTTACGGACCGGAGCACCCGGATGTTGTGTCGCTGCAAAACCAGCTTGCCTATCTGGAGAAAAAGCTGGCGGATGCCGAAACCGCTGAAACGCCCGGATATTTCGGTCTGGTTAAGGAAGACGCCGATAACCCGGCCTACCTGCAGATCGTTGCCCAGCTCGAAGCCGCAGAAAAACAAAAAGAGGCTTTGGAAATTCAAAGAGATGAAATCAAACGCCAGCAGGAAGAATACAAATCGGCCATCACTTCCAATCCCGCCGTGCAGCAGCAGCTTGCCAGCCTGACCAGAGACTACGAAAACATGACGCTATTGTACCGCGAGCTTAAAGCCAAAAAGCTATCCGCAGACATGAATAAAACAATTGAAGAAGGGCATATCGGCCGCCGCCTTGCCGTTATCGATCCGCCGGAACTTCCCCTTGGCACCACGCCCTCCAGAAAAATGATCCTGTTTGCCGGGGTCGCCCTTGCCCTTATGACGGCGCTCGGCAGTGTTCTTGCACTACAAATACTGTCGCAAAGCGTCATCGGGCCGCGCCATCTGGAATCCCTGATCGGCGTTGCACCGCTTGTTACAATCCCGCATCTTAGAACGCTGGACCAGAAAATAATCCTGCGTCGCCGTATCATTAAGCTGGTAGCCGTAGCGCCTTTGGCTGCCGGGCTTGCGCTTGTCCTGTTTTTTCTGACGATTATGCCCTTTGATGTCTTTCAGGAAGTCCTGAAAAGAAAAATCGGCTTATAAAATTTTATACCGATGAGAGAGCTTTTATGCCCAATGCCGTTAAAAAGATGAGTGAAAATTATAAGTCGGTCACAAGAAAAATGACCGACGTTTTGAAACTCAACCCTTCCGCCCTTGAACGCGAAAGATCGGCCCTGTCCGGCTTTGAAGCCATTCTGGACCGCCATCATATCGTCGCCGACAGAACAAAAAGCAAAGAAGCCGACCTGTTCCGCTTCCTAAGAACACAGATTTTGCAATCCATGGCGAAGAACCATTTCAAGACCCTCGCCGTCAGCAGCCCCCGTTACGGCGACGGGAAGACAACCATCGCGTCCAACCTCGCGGTCAGCATCGCGCAGGATTTGAAACAGACGGTCCTGCTGGTTGATCTCGACCTGCGCAAACCGTCCTTGTCCGAGTATCTCGGGATTCGCCCCACGTTTGGCCTGACCGACTATCTGGCCAAAAAAGCGAGCGTCAAGGATTGCCTCGTCCACCTGCCCTTCGACCGCATCACCGTGTTTCCGGCGGGTAAGCCGATCGATCATTCCTCCGAAACGCTCGGCTCGCCGCAAATGCAAAAGCTCGCGTCAGAACTCAAGGAACGCTACGAGGACCGCCTGATTATTTACGATATGCCGCCCCTCCTCGAGCAGGACGACCCCCTCGTCTTCCTGCCGCATGTTGATGCTTTCCTGATGGTTGTGCGCGAAGGCGTCACGACGGTCGATGAAGTCAAACGCGCCCTCGATATCCTGCAATCCGCAAAAGTCGTCGGCGTTGTCCTGAACGCTGTTTAGGGCCCATCATTTTCAGGACGCTCACCACTTTGGCTAGATGTAGGCGATTGGCGGCCTTTTATTTTCCTTTGTATAAGCAATATCTGTAAATCTCGCATCGCTTGCCGTTTAGCAGCTCTTTCATTTTCGTTTATCAGCGCCATTTCTTTTGCTTCCAGAGATCTTATGCTATCAATTTTTTCAAACTCATCGCTGAAGGCATCGCAAAGTTCATCAATGGCTCGCGCGCCCGCTGCGCCTGAAAAAACGTGTGATATACCCTGCCCTGCATTCGACAATGCGCTCGCAAGATTTCCTACATCGTCTTTGAGTGACAAGAGTGCCTCATAGCCAGACATCCCTAAGCGTGTGATACCCTGCGTACCCTCAAAGAAGCAAAACCACATCTCAAGGTGCATCATGGCAGCTTTCCATCGTGTGCGCCGTACCGCTTCACCCTTCTCGAAGTTGATGTGATCAGCTTCCTCTGAGGGAGAGAGGGTTGCATAGGCAGCCTTTGGGATATAGCTACGACTTTTATCCCTATGTTCTTTCTTGTACTGCTTTGAAAATCTTATATACCCCTTCATTTCAGGGCGCCTATCGTTAAGCGTTGCGATGTTTTCCGCTGCCTTTGCATAGGCACGAAGAAGGTTAGAGAATTCACTTCCGAGGCTTATGTAGCCCTTGATGGTATCGAACGTGTTGCTGATAATTCTTTTTGTCAATGACAGCCTTTCGTTGAATATTCTTGTCTCGCGTTTCCAGTATTCCAAGCTGCCAAATTTAACAGGATTGATGGCTCTAAGGTTGTAACCAACCTTTTCAAGGCGGTGCCGGAAATTTTTTTCCTCCTCAGCCCTTGTTTTTGCGCTGTCCATATATTTTTTATGATCAAAATCATCCGGGTCTATTTTTTCAAGCGCCTCCAGCTCAAAGGTGAGGTCGTGAATGTTCTTAATTAACCGTGCATAATCTTGTACACCTCTGGGTGATTGTTCATAGGTGTATAAAATAGTGAGAAGGTCATCGAACCGAACCTGCTCTCTTTGTAAATCTTTCCAAATTGTTCCAGCCACAACAGAGCCGCATATCGTCGATCCTAAAGCCATAAGAGATTGCATCTGCCCCAAAGAATCAGCAGAGACAGAACCGTTGCTGACGATTTCTAGAGCAAATTTTCCTGAGTAATAAAGTACGGTTGCTGCCGAAGTAACGTTGGAGAGAAGTTCAGCAGCAAATCCCTCACGCGTTTTTTGCAACTGTTTTTCAATGTTCATCAAGCCCATCTTCAACGCGTCAAGGGGGTCTTCGATCAATTCATAGTGGACAATGGGTTTTCTTACTGACTCAGGATCGATTGTGGTGCCAAAATGAATGCCCTCTCGTGCGAAATGGGCCTTGAGATCCTCAATACTCTCTTCTCTGGGAATAAGTTGTTGTTCTTCAGGTCCAACCATAACGCAAACGCCGCTTAATTCCGGGTGTTGAATGTTTTTTGTATGAAACTGCCGGAATTAAAGCATATGTCGCCGAAAAGTGCAACTTATGTAAAGGAGAGCGCGTAAAAATACGCAAGCGTTTGTAATAGCTTCAAAATTTAAAATATTGGCCGCTTAACGGATATAGAGGTGAACTTCGTTAACGGAAGCCTGCGGGTTGTCGGTATAGGACAGGTCGATCCGCTCCAGCGGCAAGCCCATCTGGGTCAGGGTGCGCAGAACACGCTCGGCGTTGCGGCGGGCGCGGGTGCTTTCGATAGCGACCTGCGCGGCGTTGCCCTGCGTCGGGTTGACCGCAACCAGCTCGAAACGGGCGTTGGGGTAACGGCTCATGGCCTCATTTACGGCCATGTAAACGGCCTGTTCGTATTGAACGTCCGGTCGGTCAAAGCGAATCTTAACCAGGGGCCGTGCCGTGGCAAGACCCGCACTCGCGGTTTGCGGCGCTGGCGTCAGACCCGTGCCGGGGCCACCTGTGCTTGCAACAGGGCCAACCACAGGCGCAGCGGCAGGTGCCGCAGCACCCATGCTGTTGCCAGGAGCCGGGATCGCACGTGTGCTTTCGCCGGAAGCGCCCGGCTCAAACGGCGTTACGCTCGAAAACGGGCGGTTGGCAAGGCTTTTACCGTAGAGGTCGCCGTTGCTCACGGCCGCACCCAGCGTGCGCAGATTGTTGCGCTCGGAGCCGAGATAAGCCGTGGTGCGTGTAATATCGTCATTGACGTTATTCAGTACGCGATCAATCAAAACGAGGGTAGCCTGAATTTCATCCTCAAGCTGGGCCAATTGGACATGGTCTTCCTCAACCGCACCCGAGAGGCCATAGGCCGAACGCGTGCTTTCCAGCAGGAACGAGGCTTGAGAGGCCATCTTTGCGGATTCGACCGCCAAATCGTTCAACTGCGCCACATTGCCGCTCAGATCCTCAAGATTACGCTCGGCCACAGAAATTCTCTCGACCAGACGCGGGTTCCCGGGGGTTGTGCCCGATTGCAACTGGGTGTTGATGGTGGCGATATTGGCAAAATACTCGGCAGCCTTTGTCGTGCCGGACTGTTCAAGCTGGTGCAAATTACCGGAAATGCCGGAAATCTGACCCTGTAACCCGGCCAGATCATTCCTGATTTGCCCGACTTTCTCGCCAACAGCCGTCTGGGCGGGTTTGAAATAAGAATCACCCATAACCTCCTGCGGCTTGATGTCGCGGGTCTGGACGGGCTTGGTGTAAACTTGGTCTTTAATGACCTTGGGGAACGGGTCGATAACGACCGGCGTGCCGGAAGGCTGTGCAAAAGCACCCGCCGGGACAAGGGCCACGCCCAATAATACGGCACCGGAAAGCATAAGGGCGGAGTTACGCAAGGACTTGTATTTTCTTGAATTATTCATCATGTGATCTGAAAGCCTGCTTCGATCTGTATACCAGTAAGGTGCAACAGTATCCGTAAACCCCGCAAAAATGTTACTCTTGTCCGCTAGCATTACCTCTTGGTTCAGCCCTGTCAAGCGGATAGAGCGTATTTATCCCAGAAAAAGGCGGATGTAAATGGCCACCGGGGCCGTGCTTGCATTGGCCGTTTGTTTAGCGTAATGTCTGGCCCGGTTTGGGCCCCCGGAAACGCATACGGCCCGCATACGCGCCCGTAGCTCAACGGATAGAGCATCTGACTACGGAT
>DIHF01000067.1:3247-48583 GCA_002420015.1 Micavibrio sp. UBA5703 | reverse complement strand
CTGACTACGGATCAGAAGGTTTGAGGTTCGAATCCTCACGGGCGCACCATTTCATACTCCCCGCCGTCTAAATTTTTTAAGTATCTGAAAGGCAAAGATAATTCTTCGTTTTTAGCGGTTCGAAAACCCTCATTTCGGTGGTAAGGCAACTTATCGGCAAACACCAATCTGAGGACCATTCTCTTGTCCTCCAAGCGGTCAGAACTCCATAAGTAACAAGGGTTTGCCAAGAACGTCATAGCGGTTCGAAAACAATCCTCGAAGGGTTCCAACGGACGACCGCATTGTTTGATCTTTTCTCTGACCAGAACTTTCTCCGCTTCCAGTCTGGCAAGTTCATCCTCATATTTCTGGATGGCCGCAGCATTGTCGGTTTCAATCAGCCGTTGGAGGAGTTTCTCCGATTTTTGCTCTAACAGGGGAATCTGGCCGGTCAAGGTCTGCGCCTCGTCTGATAACTTCCGCATGCGGTCTTCCCACAAGTCCTTGAACATCGCGCTGGCAAGTGAAAACAGATTCGGCGTTGGGCGAAGCTGAGAGAGGAGAGTTTCAAATTCGCCTTCCATCTCTTTTTTCGGTATGGACTTGCGATAGTCGGGACAGCCTTTGGTAAAGCACAGGTAGTAAGGATATTTTCCACGGCGGCCTGTGGACCAGCAGGCGGTCACGGGCTTGCCGCATCCGGCACAGGTCACAAAGCCCCGCAGTGGAAAATCATCATTGAGGTCTTTACGGGCCGGAGCCTTTGCCCGTCCTTTGAGACGGTCCTGGATGGCCTGATAGGTATGGAAACTAATCAGGGGCTCGTGTTTGGCAGGATGCAGAAACAAATTCCACTTTGGCACATTCATGTATCCTGTGTAGAGCACCTTGTTCAGCAAGTTGGTGACGAGCTGAAAATGCACCGTACCTTTTTTGTTTTTGGGGTAATGAGGTGAACGTTCCAGGAATAACCGCACTTCGTTTTGAGTTTCAAAGCGTCCTGAGGCATAGCCCTCCAGCGCTTCCTGGACGACTGACGCAACCGGTTCGTTCCGTACCATGATCTTCCCGCTATGACCCGCTTTATGGGTGAACTGGTATCCTTCCGGAGGATTAAAGCACCAGTACCCATTCATGACCCGCGCTTTCATACGGTTCTTGGTTTGCTCGGTGTTCTTCTGGCGTTGATATTGAGATACGCTCGCCATGAAATATTCTAGGAGTTGGCTGTCAGGGTCCTCTCCAAACTCTATAGATGGAGACTCCAATTTGGCACCCACGCTGCTAATGAGCGTACGCAATCGGATATGAGCTTCTAATCCTCTAGCTAGCCGGGAAATGTCATCGATCACCACCACGTACTGATCGTGCTTCTGGGTCTTTAAAAATTGAAACATGGATAAAATGCCGGGGCGGTCAGCCATACCACCGGAAGCCCCTTCATCTCGGAATACGCTCGCCACTTCATACCCCTTGCTGTGAGCGTATTGTCGGCAGCGTGTTTCCTGAGAGCCCAGACCATCGCCCTTCTTGACCTGAGCAACGCTGGACACGCGGCAGTAAATGACGGCCTTAGAGCCTGGTTGCGGTTCCCACTGTTGGTATGATTTCCGTGCGCGTTTCATTGTGGATCGAGCCTTTTCAGGTCGTCATACCTGATGGGTTTTTTCTTGTTCAACGGGTGGTTTCCAGCCGATTCTAGGGATTCACCTGGCCCCTGTAAATGATTATGTTCAAGGGGTTTGCAGCATTGTTGGTTGGGATGACGGCCAAAGGCCTGATCGACAAACCCCTCCAGAATGGCCCAGACGCTTTTGATCAGCTCAGTCTTCTCCTCTTCGGATATTTGGTACCCGGCCAGGTAGTGACGGTATTTTTCAACATCGAGTGGCATGGGCAACCGTATAAGCGCTGTAAAAGCCGTAGTGGCCAGGAACGAATAGCCATTATGGTTTTAGCAGCATCCCGCCTTGTTGCTGGGAAACAGTCCTGGGTAAATCTGATGTTCACATCAGAAGGGTCTAGCAGCGTATCTTCACTGAAACGATCCGTATCGGTGCGAAGGTCACAGCAGGTGTATCTGTTTCCAGAATACAACCTTTGATTTAAGGGCGAGTTAAGAATGGCGGAATTCTGCGGGTTTCAAAGCAGGTTTGTTTGTGGCGATGCACAAAGCGCTGCTGTTGACGGGCAAGGCAAGCGATGATCTGATCGGGAGAAAGTAGAACATGCTCAAAATCATGGTGAAGCTATAACCCGCGTTCCGTTGACGAAAGAAATGATTGAAACGCTCAAAGCCTATCGCGAGAAAACGGGGGTGGCTAGTGTTGCACTTCTCAAAAATCAGCGCGACTGCCCTGAGAATCTTACTCCACGTCACATTCAGAGTTGGCTGGAGGGGCGCTTGAGAACTGCGCCTCAGGAACATCTGGCGTATGTCCTTAAAAAATGGGAGGCCTTGCCCGTTCTTGAATTCGGCATAATCACCGAAGACATTTTGGATGTTATTAAAGGGCATTGGAACCGTACAAGGGTTGGCCCAAATACTTTGCTTAAAGACGCTGCCGACAAGCCGGAAGGGCTGCGGCCTCACATCATCGCCGCATGGCTGAACGCCCGTAGCCGGTCCTATCGGAAGGATCATCTAAAGTATGTTTTAGAACGCTGGAGCGCCATGCCGGGTGCCTTGAACACAAAACGGGTGCTATCCGGCTATGTCGAGATTACGCAGGCCCAGCGGGAACGCCTTCATGAACTGAAGGCAAAAACAGGTTTTGGCCCCCAAGTATTAATGAGAGGGGCAAAGGATGCGCCGCCCGGACTTGGTTCAGACAAGATCAAGGCCTGGATAGATGGAACTATCAAAACCGCAAAACCAGAACAGTTGGCGTATGTCTTTGCGCGGTGGGAAGCCCATAAAACGCAAAAATGAGACTTTCAGCCTTATTGTACGCCGCAAGATCGATAAAAGTTTATCGGTATTTTATCAATCCTTAACGAAACATTAATTGTTTTCATAATTAATAAAGCTTTTACCTTCTTCTGACACAATAGGCCCATACCAAAGAATAAGGCGCAGGGAATGCGCCATCCGGGGCCGCGAGAAGCGAAGCCTCCTGGAAAAACGGGGACTGTGAAGGTGCGTGATGGGATTGGATAACGAAGATGACGATTTGGTTGGCAAGATAACGCGTGACGTAAAAGCGCGTACGGATGCCAATCTTTTGGGTTTAAGTTTGGGCGACCGTACTTTGACCGATAAGGGGCTCATGAATATCGGGCGGGCGGTGTTTGTCGAAAACAAACGCCAAGACGATAAGAAAAAGAAAGAGGAAAAAGAGCGGAGCGAAGCTCTCAAGCGAGTGCAGGAGGCGCTTGAGAAGCATCTGGCGGCCATCTATGAGGAAATTGAAAAGCATCGCAAGGCTATCGAGGCCATCGGAGAGCTGCGAGAGAAAATTAGGAACGGTACCTTTAATAAAGACGACAAAGACACCCGTTCGCTGTTGAATCGCGCTGGCATCGATCCGGCTGACATCTCCGACGACCCGCAAAAGGCCATGGATAAGTTGGATAGAGTGCAAACAGAACGCGAAAAAGAAATCCAAAAACTGGAAAAGGAAGCGGAGACTTTAAGAGACAACTTTGAAAAAGCCGAAACGCCGGAAGAGAGACAGGCTGTCGTCGCAGATGCGAAAGCGGTCACACTTAGGTTTACACGAACCCAGGAAGATACCAAGGGCCCTAATGCTTCTGGTCTTACGCTAAGTGAGACCGCTAATCCCTTGCAGGAAAAAATGAAGGATGGTGATGAAGGTCTGGACAAGATACGAACTGCCGAAATGAACAGCCTTGCATCATCCGGATTTCTTGCCGCGAATATGGAGGGAGACGGGACATATACCAAGGGAATTGGTGAAAAAGGGTTGACCTCTCAGATTGCGTTCAACAACGCCAGCAGCATTTCACAAGAGGAAAACAACAGGCCTAAGCTAGAAACTGAAATCGAACACAACGAAACGCCTGCTGCAAAAGCTGTCCCCAGTTTCACTGGATAGCGGAATGTAACTCGGCGGGTGCGGTCTTCTTAGCCTGCTCTTGCTGGAAAGCTTTCACAACGGTGTTGAAACCGTCTGGAATTTCTCCCAAGAGGTAGCCAATCTTGCCAGAGCCTACGAACGGGATTCCGCCTAAAAAGAAGGTGACCGTTGTAAGATTGCCTCTTGAAATATTCGTGTGAATATCGACAGGGATTCCCTTTTTGGTGAAATTAGCTTCGATGGCCTTGACGAGTCTTTCAGGCGGTAGTTCGGGCACTGCTGCGAAATTCACAAAAACGCCAACGCCCTCGTTATGAATGGAAAACCTTCGCGCAGCATCATCCTTTTCCAAAGCGGTCATTTCTTGGTGATGCTTTACGGGCTGGATGTCCTGCGCATTCGCAATGCCGTCGAAGGTGTTGCCGAGCTTGCCGGTCATGGGGAGGAATGCGGTTGTAAACACCAGCGCTCCGGCGGCGATCTTACCGCTCATGGAACTCATGAAATTTTCTTTCATGTTTTGCGATTTTGTTGACATTCTATTGCTCCTTCCACACGAAACGGCTCTTAATTGGCCATAAAATTGAATTATTATTAGCAAATATACGTGTATTTCGCAAGTTTACAACTTTGAAGAAAAGTCAAGCCATAAAATACGGCTTTTATAGCAAAATATGCCTATAATCTGGCGTAAAGTGGCCTTGCGCTCACGGCTAAGGCTTCATGGCTGCCGTATTCCATCAATGGCTAATGCACGAGTCGTTTGAAATTCAAGCTGCAAAAAAGCAAGAACATTGCGCCGCCGAAGGTCGGACGGCAACAAAACTACAAGGTAAAATGTCTGAAAAATGTGGAGCCAAAAAAGGGAACGTTTTTTAGCCAGCCTCAAATTACTCGTTTTATGATCGGCTGGCCAGAGCGAAAGCATGGACTTTCCTGCTTCCCTGTCAGGCTCCCTGCACAACAGCACAATATCAAAACAAGGCTTCCCTTTTCAAGCGGGGGAGTCTTTTCTCGCCGTCACTGAAAGGGGATCACTATGAAGATCGGATATCTGCGCGTATCACTGGAAAGCCAGAAGGAAGACCGGCAGGAAGATGGGCTGAAGGCGATTTGCGATGAACTCTATGTTGAGAAAATGTCCGGGGCGCGGAAAGACCGGCCCGTCTATCAAGAGGTCGTCTCCAAGCTCCAGCCCGGTGATACGCTGGTCGTCTGGGACCTGGACCGTGCCTTTCGCAGCACGGTCGATGCGCTCCTAGAGGCCGAAAAACTCCGCCAGCGCGGGATCGGGTTTCAGATCGTCAACCTCAACATCGATACCGCGACGCCATCGGGGGAGTTGATCTATACCGTCATGGCGGCCTTTGCTCAGTTCGAGCGATCCAATCTCATCAAACGGACGAAGGAAGGCATGGCAGCAGCCAGACTGCGCGGCAAGCATATCGGCAGGCCGCGCAAGCTAAACCTGGAGGAGGTTCTCCTTGCACATGCCAAGGTTCAGGCGGGAGAAGCAACCATCACCGAACTGGCCGAGCAGTTCGATTGCTCCCGCGAAACCTTGGCTCAGGCGATGAGGCGGTTGGCTGCTTGAGTACGGGCTGGACTAACCACCCATAGTTGGCGGTATCAAGGCAAACGATTGATACTTTAATGAGCTATTTTAGCTATAATTATCTGACTAACACGTGTATGCGACTGGGTGAATGAATCCATGAGTAGCATTCAATGCTAGAAAGTAGTCGCGTTTGCTTCGATATGCTTGCATATAATCGCACTGATGTACCTTTATGACAACGCTTGAATTGCCATCAATTCAGACGCCGACGGACACATTTGTTGCGGCTGCTAGTTGGCTCGTTTCTGACGTTGTGGAGCGGCAATCGTGCGTTAAGTCAGATTTATCCAACGGGTGGGCACTGGTTTGTGAAGGTAATTATGGAGACGCAATTACATTCTTCAATAATGCGCTAGCTCAAGGCACTTGTTTCGAGGAAGCGCTCCATGGGTTAGGGCATGCGTATCTTGCTGGTGGAAATATCCATGCAGCTCGTAAGGCACTTCAGCAAGTAAAACGACGAAATAGCGATGTTGCATATGTGTACGGCTACTCTCTGTTTTTGCTCGGTGAATATAAACAAGCTGCAGAAGCGTTTTTTGAAATTCCCTCAGAGGATTCGGCGTATCGCGATGCTCGGTTGGCCGCGCTGAAGGCAAGTCTTGGTGCGTTTGTAAATGACATGAATGCGCTCTATCGGAATATGCGTCAGCGTTTAGATGAGTCATCTCCGTTGTGAATTAACAACCTAAAGGAGGTTCGTGATGCGTATTGTAATCGCGGTGCTGGTCATTCTTGGGTGTCTTGCCGGTGATCCTGCCAGAGCGCATGAGCTGATAGTTGGGCTGTCTCCATACCAAGACGCCGCAAAAGCTGAGGCGCAGGTGAAGACGGTCTTGGACTTTTTGACGGTCACGCTTGAACCCGGTGAGTCCGCCCTGTTGTTCGACGCATAACCTTTTTTACAATACCGGCATTGCAACTTATATCTGGGTCTTGTCCAATAAAAAACCCGCGCACCGCAAGGGCAAGGTCCAGCTGATCGACGCCAGCCAGTGGTTCAAACCTCTGCGCAAGAACCTCGGCAAGAAAAACTGCGAACTGTCGTCCGAAGACATTGACCGGATTACCAGGACGTTTCTTGACTTCAAGGAGACCGAACAGTCCAAAATCTTCCCGAACGCGGCCTTTGGCTACTGGAAAGTCACGGTCGAACGCCCTCTGCGCCTGCACAGCCAGCTTTCACTCAAGGCGATTGAAACCCTGCGCTTTGCTTCAGGCGAGGAAGAAATTCGCTCCACTCTGTACGACGAATTCGGCGATGACCTGTTCAATAACTTCTCCCAAATCGCATCCCAGCTCGAAAAACGCCTTACGGAATGGGGCGGCGATGACGAAGCGGAAGATGATGAAAACGGTGAAGATGCTGGCACCAAGAAGAAAGGCCTGCCCGAGAAGAAGAAAAAGAAACTGCTCGATTCCGCCACATGGGAGCGCGACGGCCAACTGGTCGAAACCGCCATGGCGCTGCGCAAGGCGCTTGGGGACAAGCTTTTTGAAGATCATAATGTCTTCCGCGACCGCGTCGAAGCCGTACTTGAAGACGAGAGCATCAAGCTGCGTGGCCCCGACCTCAAAAAACTCCTCGAAGCCGTCAGTTGGCGTGTCGAAACGGCGCCACCGGTCATTGCCAAGGTGCACAAATCAGGCAAGGTTAAGGCTGACCCTCTGCGCGGTCTGTTTGAAACGAATCTGGATGGCAAGCCCGCGATTGTTGAATACGAAACCGACACCGAATTACGCGATACGGAACAAGTGCCGCTGCTCGAAGATGGCGGGATTGAGGCCTTTATTAAACGTGAGGTGCTGCCCTATACACCCGACGCATGGATCAAGAAGGACGCAACAAAGATCGGCTACGAGATCAGCTTTACACGACACTTCTATAAGCCACAACCGTTGCGTACCCTTGATCAAATTCGTGCCGACATCGCAGCGCTGGAAAAAGAAACCGAAGGTCTGATTGGCGAGATCGTAAAGGGAAGCGCGAAATGATAGAAGGACTAAAGCCTTACCCGGAATATAAGGAGTCTGGCCTCCCGTGGCTTGATCGGATACCGTCAAACTGGAACCTCCGGCGAATGAAGCTGCTGTTGCATGAAATAGACTCACGTTCATCTAGCGGCAAAGAGCAATTGCTTCGTGTCTCGCAATACACAGGTGTAACGCAGCGAAAGACAAACGATGGCTCTGATGCACCTAATACTCGCGCTTCTTCCCTTGTAGGATACAAGCGCGTTAATACCCATGATCTCGTCATTAACATTATGCTTGCATGGAATGGGAGTATGGGGGTTTCACGTTACGAGGGTATCGCGAGCCCGGCTTATTGTGTCTATAGATTTAAGACAGGTGCACGGCCTTGGTATTACCACGAACTTCTTCGGCTTCCGGTTTACAAGGGGCGTATTAAAACTGCATCGACAGGCGTTGTTGAAAGTCGGCTTCGACTTTATTCTGATGATTTGGGTCGAATCGAAGCAATACAGCCCCCGCCAGAAGATCAAGACGCAATCATCAGATTTGTAACCAACGTGAACGGGCGGATCGAGCGGGTCATCCGGGCGAAGAAGAAGCTGATCGGGCTCCTTAACGAGCAGAAACAGGTCATCATCCACCGTGCCGTCACACGTGGCCTCGACCCCTCCGTTCCCCTCAAACCATCCGGTATCCCGTGGCTCGGCGATATTCCAGCGCATTGGCAGATCTTTCGTGCAAAGTATCTATATCGCGAAGTCGATGAGCGATCGACCGTTGGTAACGAAGAACTCCTTTCTGTTTCTCACATTACCGGTGTCACGCCGCGCAGCCAAAAGAACATCACGATGTTCAAGGCTCAGTCATACATAGGTCACAAGCTTTGTCGGCCAGGAGACCTCGTCGTTAACACAATGTGGGCGTGGATGGGTGCGCTCGGAGTCTCAACTTATGCAGGGATTATCAGCCCCTCGTATGCTGTTTACCGCCCCCAAAGACCAACGTGCATCGTTGGTCCCTACATTGATGGTCTACTTCGTAGCAGACCTTACATTTCGAACATTATTTGTCGGTCCACAGGGTTACGGCCGTCACGCCTCCGCTTGTATCCCGAAGAGTTTTTTCGGCTCCCGATAATCCAACCACCGCCTGATGAGCAGCAGCAGATCGTTGAGAGGATTCAAATACAAACCGCCGAACTAGACATGTCCCTCACCAGCCTTGGACACGAAATCGACCTTCTCCGTGAATACCGCACCAGGCTTGTAGCTGATGTGGTGACCGGTAAGCTCGATGTGCGCGAGGTTGCCGCAAGTCTGCCCGATGAATCGCCGCCGGAGCCGGAGATTGATACGCTCGTAGATAACGAGGACCTCGATGATGAAGACACCTCCGAGGAGGATGCCGCATGACCACTGATACCAGTGAAAAAGGCCTTGAAACCCTCATCATGCGCCACATGACTGGGACGGATGGACTTGCCGTCACTCCAGGTGCGCCAGCAGAAGAACCTGCCGGAACAGGCTATTTCGCTGGAAGCGCCAAGGATTTCGACCGGGACAAAGCGTTGGATGTCACCCAGCTTTTTGCTTTCCTGCACGCCACCCAGCCCGATGAATTTCGCAAGCTTGGCATAGCTGATGCCAATGACCCCAAGGACATCGCACGCCTGAATTTCCTAACACGTCTGTCCAATGAAGTCGGCAAGCGCGGGGTGATCGATGTGCTGCGTAAGGGGATTGATGACAGGCACCTGCATTTCACCATGTTCTACGGCACTCCCTCGGAAGGCAACGAAAAAGCTGCCGCCCTGTACGTGAAAAACCGCTTTTCGATGACGCGCCAGCTGGCCTACAGCCCCGACCAGACCCGCCGCTCACTTGACCTATGCTTGTTTATTAACGGCCTTCCCATCGCCACGTTTGAATTGAAAAATAGTCTCACCAAGCAAACGGTCGATGACGCGATCTGGCAATACAAACGTGATCGTGATCCCCGCGAGAAGATGTTTGAGCGTTTCCGCTGCGTTGTCCATTTTGCGGTCGATGACAGCGAGGTGCGCATGTGCACCGAGCTCAAAGGCAAGGGTTCATGGTTCCTGCCCTTTAATACGGGCTACAACGACGGCGCGGGTAATCCGCCAAACCCCAATGGCCTCAAGACGGATTACCTATGGAAAGAAGTGCTGACCCCGGCAAGTCTGACTAACATCCTTGAGAACTATGCGCAGGTCGTCGAGGAAAAAAACCTGAAAACAGGCAAGAAAAAACAGGTGCAGATTTTCCCGCGCTATCACCAGCTCGGCGTAGTGCGCCAGGCGCTAGCCCATGTTCGCGACAACGGGGCGGGCAAACGCTATTTGATCCAGCATTCGGCGGGCAGCGGCAAATCGAACTCCATAGCATGGCTTTCCCACCAGCTTATCAGTATTAAGCGGACAGGCAGCGAAATCTTTGACTCAGTCATCGTCGTAACCGACCGCCGCATTCTCGATGATCAAATCCAACGTACAATCAAACAGTTCATGCAGGTAGGGGCGACGGTGGGACACGCCGAACATTCAGGCGATCTAAGAAAATTTATCGAACAAGGAAAGAAAATCATTGTTTCAACGGTACAGAAATTCCCCTTCATCCTCGACGAGATTGCCAGAGAGGGCGGCAAAACTTTTGCTATCGTTATTGATGAGGCGCATTCCAGTCAGGGCGGGAAGACCTCCGCAGCGATGAGCACGGCGCTAGCCGACCCGGCAAAGGCAGGGGATAACGAGCCCGACCCCGAGGATACGGTAAACGACGCACTGGAAAAGCGCATGGCGGGACGTAAGATGCTGACCAATGCTAGCTATTTTGCCTTCACCGCCACTCCGAAAACCAAGACCTTGGAAATGTTCGGCACACCTCTCCCGCGTGACGCCGAGGGTAAAGTCAAACACAGGCCTTTCCACAGCTACACCATGAAGCAGGCGGTCGAGGAAGGTTTTATTCTCGACGTTCTCAAAGCCTACACGCCGGTTGAAAGCTACTACAAACTAGTCAAAAAAATAGAGGGTGACCCAGAATTTGACAAAAAGAGGGCGAAGAAGAAACTACGCCTTTACGTCGAGAGCCATGACCACGCTATCCGCCTCAAAGCTGAGATTATGGTCGATCATTTCCACGAACAGGTTATCACTCCAGGCAAGATTGGCGGTAAGGCCCGCGCAATGGTGGTAACCAGCGGCATTGCCCGTGCTATTCAGTATTACCATGCATTCAAGACCTATCTGGTGGAGCGCAAAAGCCCTTATCAGGCCATCATCGCTTTTTCCGGCGACCATGATTACAACGGCGCAAAGGTAAGCGAGTCCTCGCTGAATGGCTTTCCGAGTAACGACATTGCCGATAAAATTCAGGAAGACCCATACCGGTTCCTGATATGTGCTGACAAGTTTCAGACGGGCTATGATGAGCCCCTCCTGCACACGATGTACGTGGACAAGCCTTTATCGGGTATCAAGGCGGTGCAGACGCTCTCCCGTCTTAACCGTGCACACCCGCAAAAGCACGACTGCTTCGTTCTCGACTTCCAGAACAACAGCGAGGCCATCACCTTTGCATTTCAGGATTATTACCGCACCACGCTGCTGGCCGATGAAACCGACCCGAACAAGCTGCATGACCTCAAGGCGGCTCTGGACGCTGCGCAGGTTTACACGCCAGAACAGGTCCTCCAGTTTGTCGAGCTTTTCATCGGCAATGCCGAACGTGACCAACTCGACCCCATTCTCGATACTTGTGTCACGATTTATGTCGAGCGCCTTGATGAAGACCAGCAGATTGATTTCAAGGGTAAAGCCAAGACTTTCTGCCGGACCTACGATTTCCTCTCCTCCATACTGTCTTACTCAAATATCGGATGGGAGAGACTTTCGATCTTTCTCAATATGCTGATCCCGAAACTTCCCGCCCCCAAGGAGGAAGATCTATCCAAAGGCATTCTCGAGTCCATCGACATGGATAGTTACCGTGTCGAGAAGAAAGCAGTAATGAAGATTGCGCTGACAGATGAGGATGCAGAAATCGAGGCTATCCCGACAGACGGCGGAGGCCGTAAGGGCGAGCCAGAGATGGATCACCTGAGCAATATCCTGAAAACATTCAACGAGCAATTTGGTACGCTATTTACCGACGGTGACCGCGTGATCAAGAAAATCCGCGAGGATATTGTGCCCATGGTTGCCGCGAATAGGGCCTACCGTAATGCTCGGGAGAACACACCTCACACCGCCCGTATGGCTCACGATCAAGCCCTAAACACCGCTATGCAGTCTTTGTTGAAAGACGACACGAACCTATACAAGCACTTTGTTGAGAATGAACATTTCAAACGGTTTATTAGCGATTTGGTTTATCACCAAACAAATGCGGGCACTTAACAAGATATTCTCAATGCGGTCTCTTAAAGGTGCTTCTTAACCTTCCGGAGTCACCCCAAAATTATGGCGGTGTTTTCTCCTGTTTCCACCCAATCGCCCTTTCTGTAGGTTGGATTAGGAGAAAATAGGGGAAAACACGTCAAGTAACAAGAAAATAGAAGTGACAGGTTTATGCCGTCACATACGGCTCGATCTTGATCTTCTTCGCTTGTTTGCGCATCTCGATGCTGTCGTACCAGGCCTGCATCTGGAGCAGCATTTCCATCTTGAGGTGAAACGCCTTTTCCAGCCGCAGGGCCATTTCAGGGGAGAGCGCTGCCTTTTCATGCACCAGATCTGAAAACGTGGCGCGGCGCACGCCCAGGATTTCAGCGGCCTTGGTGACGCTGAGGCCCAGTTCGTCCAGAATTTCAGTCTTGATGAAGTTTCCCGGATGGGAAGGCGTCATGCCGATTTTTATGCCTTTCTTTGCCATTAGTGATAGTCCTCCAAATCCAATAAATCCAAATACCCATTCTCTTCTTCAAATGTGATCCGCCAGTTGCCCGAGGCCCAAATGCTCCAGGTGCCTTTGCGGTCGCCCGTGAGCTGATGCACTCGCCAGCCCGGTGGCGCACCTTCCCGGAACATCTTCATATCCTCGGCGACAATTAACGCCGTCAGGATATTGCGGACCCGGTTCACCAGATCGGGCCTGAGGCCCTTGGTCTGATTGTCCTCAATGAGGCGTTTTAAGCCCCGGTGGCGCACGGATCGAATAATCATCTTCTTTCAGTGTACGGTATAACCGTACGTTTTGCAAGCTCTTTCTCCTGAATCAGCCCAGGGTGGCGCTCTTGGGGCCCTAAAATGGCTCTTTCCCGGACGGCTTCATCTCCTCACCTACAATCTGCCCCGTCACGCATCGCAAGCCGATCCTCAGTTTTGCCGGGAGTACGGTATGGAGGGCTTCGGGGGTGCCTGGTTTTCGGGCGCGAACGGCAAGCGGGCTGTTTCACGCCTTCGGTCCCGCACAGGCCGCGCCAGCGCGAAGGTCGCTGCTGTCACGGGTGACCCTGTGCAATCCGGTCCCTCCGGCACGCCCGCTGGGCCTTCTCGCGCCGTCCTCCTTTTTCCTGCGGGTTGGGTTTGCTCTCCGCGCTTCGTGAGAGAGCAAACACCAACTTCAAAAAGGAGGACCAGATGAAAACCAGCACCACCAACAACTCTCACCAACATACCGGGGAGTCATCCCGGCAGGACATCTACACCCGCGTGACCGAGCGCATCATCGCCGATCTTGAGCGCGGAGTGCGGACCTGGGTCCAGCCCTGGAGTGCGGAACATGCCGCCGGAAAGATTACCCGGCCCTTACGTCACAACGGCACGCCGTATTCAGGTATCAATATCCTGATGCTCTGGTCCTCCGCCGTATCTGCCGGGTTTACCGCGCCGATCTGGATGACCTATCGCCAGTCCGTGGAACTCGGCGGTCATGTCCGCAAGGGCGAAAAGGGTTCCCCCGTCGTCTATGCCAATTCCATCACGCGCACGGAAACCGATGAGGCCACCGGCGATGAGACCGAGCGCGAAATCCACTACATGAAGTGCTACACGGTCTTTAATGCCGAGCAGATCGAAGGTCTGCCAGCGCACTACTACGCCAAGCCTGAGCCGCGCTTCAATCCTATCCAGCGCATCCAGCATGCCGAAGAATTCTTCGCCGCACTGAAGGCCGATATCCGCCATGGTGGAACGCGGGCCTATTACGCCCAGGAATCCGATTACATCCGCATGCCGCCCTTTGAGGCCTTTTGCACTGCCGAGAGCTATTACGCCACGCTGGCCCATGAGTCCACGCATTGGACCAAGCATCCATCCCGCCTGGATCGTGAATTTGGCCGCAAGCATGTTGGCGATGAAGGCTACGCTCAGGAAGAGCTGGTCGCTGAACTGGGTGCGGCTTTCTTATGCGCCGATCTGGAGCTGGCCATCGAGCCCCGTGAGGATCATGCCGCGTATATCGCCCATTGGCTGAAGGTGCTGCATAACGACAAGCGGGCCATCTTTCGCGCCGCTGCCCATGCCCAACGCGCCGTCGATCACCTGCACAAGCAACAACCCTCTCTCACGGAGGCCGCCTGAGCGCGGCCCCTCTCCTTGTTTTTCTTCCTTGAGTTTGTGGTCACTTGCCATTCCTGTCGTCCTGGCTGGCGGCCCCAGAGAGCTTCGCGCTGCGCACCGTCCACGCCAGCGGAGCTGTCATGGCCGCTGCTTGAGCCAGCGCTCGCGGGCCGCTCATCCACGCCTCCGGTGTTCTCCCGCTTGTTGAAATTGGCTTCCGGTTTTGGGCGAGAAGCCAATGTTCAACAACCAAGAAAGGAGAACACATCATGGCAACTAACCAAAAACCCTTCCATCAAATCCGCGTCGGCTCGGTCCGGGCCTCCCTCTGGGAGAACCCATCCGAGAAGGGGCCGTTTCTTACGGTGACCTTTTCACGGAGCTACAAGGATAAATCCGGGCAATGGCACAACGGCCAGACCTACCGTGGCCGCGATCTGGACGCGCTCATCGACTGCGCCCAGGAAGCCAAGGCTTTTATCCGCCGTCATCGTCAATCCAACCGGGGGGTGGCCTAAGGGCCCCCCCCCTTTCTTTTTAGAAAGGATCGTTATCATGAATACCTATCGTTCATTTGCTAAAACCCTTCAGAGCCTCCTTGGCGATGACCAGGCCGTGAAGCTGACGGTTGAGGGCTACATGCCCTTATCCGTCGAGCGTATCGGCACCAGCGGCGAGGGGCATCCCCTGGTCGCTATCGCCCATACCGGCCTGCAAAACGGCGATGTCATGTTCGACCCCGAAATGGTCTTTCGGATCATCGACTGGGATGGAGCCCAGCTCGCCGAGCCGGTTTCCTTCCGTAACGACTATGTCGGCCTCAATCAGGAGGTCTACCGCTACGACGACCAGGGCAAAGCCACCCATGTGGATGCCCGTCTGAAGGCCGAGCTGAAGTGCTTTGGCCGGATGTGGTTTCGGAACCTGAAAGCTCAAGGGTTCCTGTCGCCTCAGGCCACCCGGCAGCGTCTATCTACCTCTTAGAGGAACTTCGTGAGCCGTCAGTTCATTTCCCGAACCGGGATTGAACTGACGGCCAGGAAGAAGCGCTCTAACGGGTATCCAAGGGCTTGAATGATTAAGATGGCACAATCACGTCAGTGCTTTGTTGCATCTTTTGGAGTCGAAATGGGCTTGCCAGTGTTCGACCACGGCATCCGATAGAAAGATGACCGCGCCATGTTCCGCCATAATATCCTCAAAGTTTTCGCCGCTGACGACTCTGTACAGAGCGGTCTGCAAGATACTTGCTGCACCTGCTAAGGCACTCACTGCTTTGTAGATATTCTCATCTTCCAGGATTGGTATTTCTGGCAAGTCCATAAACGCCTCCATCGTTAGGGTTGGAGGCCAATCCTAATATATATTCCCTGGCGAGCTGGGAAACTCAGCGAAGTTGAAGTATCTGCAAGAACAGCCCCTGATCCCTCTAGCGGTCGGGGGCATTTTTTATGCCTTTCTCAGTCAGATAAAGTGAACAGGAAGGATGGGCGGATCGGACAGTCCTGGCCCGGTCGTTTGGGTGTGGGTGGGGTGCCGGGACCCAAGCATTTGAGTCCCATTAAGGCCCTGGGCTCAATCCTGAGAGGCCCATCGCAGGGAAGTCAAAGGCCAAGAGGGAGGAAGTAGTAAGGCTTGCCCGTACCCAGCCGCTCACCCCATGACCCCGGCATCCATCATGTTCTCCATATGTTCTCACTTCAGAACGTTCGCAAGATGTGTGTTGTACTACAACACAATCTTGGCAAGGGGACCCGCTGGCCGCGTCCCCGTTGCATCCCCTCGGGGCTGCTGGTGCTCCAAGGGTATCGAACCCCTTCTCGCACCAGGAAAACGTATCGCCGTTTTATCCCTCGCAGGAAGAGACTTCGCTCTCCTCCTGCACCTCCATCGACACAGGGGATGTCGCTCCCCTGTGGACCCCTCGATCATAAGGGAGACGTTGGCTCTCCCCTCTGAACTCCCCATCAACCAGCGCTTGGAGACGTGCCTCTCCACCTGGACCGTGCCATGCACAAACGTCTGGCCGTTTGATCGCCATGTCGGGGGAGGGTTCCTGCTACCCCCGAGCCCCCACGGCGTCCGCCAGAGCGCGAAGCGCGGCGGCGGATGACCAAGAGAACCCAGACCCATCTGGAACCCCAATCAGAGAGGAAATATCACCTCTCCCTTCAGGCGCACCTCCATTGGCCAACGCCTGACCAAAGGATTTCACCGGGCAGGGCAATCCTGCGCGGTAAGTTCTTCGCCAGGCATCCTTTTGCATAATCCATATTGCTTTTCGACCTGCAGGGCAACTTTGTATCCATGGTCGGCCAGTCGGTCAAACTCGCCCAAAGTTAGTTTTCGCAGAGTAGTTGGAAACTCACACGCAAATGAAGTCGAACTGTCTGGGCCATCCGTGGGCGTATTGATGAAAAAGAAGGCGCCACGATTTGGTCCTTGCTGCAAGAAATTGGCAAATGAGCGAACGCGCAAAGCGTGTGCCTGATCAGCCATGATGTCAGCGATACGTTTGAGACGGCGCGGATTAAGTTCACGAAAGGAAAATCCATTCGGTAGCGGTGATCCAGCATCTGACACAATGATGTAGTTTTCTGGACACTTGGTATCGCATTTACCCGAATCAAAAAATGGTTCAAGCCCCAGATTGTCGTATACGCCTCCATCGTAGAGGTGCAGCACATCAAAGCCAATGTTAGTGGATTTCTCCGATCCGGACGGCGCATCCCATGGCCTTTTGCGCCAATCAAATTTCGTTGTATCAATCCTCAGTGGTCCAAATCCCCCGGGGAAAGCAGCGGATACAGCCAGCGCGTCGGCAAGCGGAAAATTACCTCCTGCTGCATAGCCCAGCGTGTAGTCCCCAAGGTTGTCCCGCTTAAAACGGAAGCGTTTCCCGTTTTCTGCTGTTGTCCCATTGATTGACCATTCTGGCGTGGAAGGTAAATCCGAGAGCGCACAATCGATATTCCATTCTCTCCGTAGCGCAAGCCCTAACAGGTTTGCGCGGGACAGAAAAAATCGCCAATTTGCTGGATTGAGTAGCTGTCTTGCCGCACCCCATTGTAGGCTGCGCTTGCACAACTTCTCCCTCAATTCCTGATAGGCTGAATATAAGAAAGCGTGTGAAGAAGGCCATTGCATCCCGTTTTCTTTCAGCAAAAGCCCGATTAGCAAGCTTCCGCCAGACACTGTGGAAACACGCTGGATTTCCTCCAATAAATCGCGTTCTGCAAGGAGTTTCAATACACCTAGATGAAAGGCCATTGCACGGATACCACCGCCCGAGAGGGCAAGCGCTATCCGACGATTCTCTGCGAGGCTCATAACGGTACTATGCCCTGAATAATTTGAACATCATGCTCACCAACAATGAGCTGAAGTGCGGGCAGACCGTCATCGGCCATTCCGATTGCGAGGTGCAGAAGTTGAATAAGATCATCGCCACTCGGCGTCGCGGAGTGGTTCGGGGGATGGCTATGCCATTCTCCAACATAACCGACTATGCCAGCAGTACGCTCTGTCGCCTCTTTAACCGATTCTGCCAACCCACTGACACCACGCTCAAACATCCCAGGAGTTGATTGGCTATCAGGTGGGGAAGGTAATCCACATACGACAACCACAGCATTGACATTAAAGTCGTAGTAACCGAGCAGTACTCCACCCGTTTCATTCGGAAGCGCGGTGTTCCGCAACTGTCTTAATTGGTGCTCGACACCTTCATCCATGAAGAGATCGAGTTCTCCAAACTTCCTCCTATGCTCAGGATAAACTTCAATGCTATGAACAGCCGTACTCCCGCTCGATGGATCACGTTCCCAAATGCGAATGACGGCATCGGTTTGAGAAGAGATAGGTGGAATATGCTCGGCGAGTGTTCCTGCCTGTATCATAATCCTAGAATAAGGTAGAACGGTTGAGATATCCCTGCAACTAGCGCCGCTCCAAAACGTCCCAAGATTGCCACTAAGGTGCTTCTTTCCCCAATCATTTTGAATGACAGCCCTGTAGTATTGTGCCTCAAGAGCGCGAAGGCGTGTCATGCGCTTACTATCCTCGGCCAGAAGTACTGCGCAGTTGCCATTTGGCGTCATGAAGACCGAAATATGACGAGGAAGATCATCAAGAGTGCTCACCTGGCGAGGGTACTCAAGGGTCGTTGATGCGTCGATGACTAGGTTCGCATCTTTCATCGACTTCGCGATGTCCTCATCGTCAAGGTTGCACGCATCCTTACAAAGAGGAGTGATAGCGCCGTCGCTGAGGGCAGCACTATGAAGCAGAGCTGTAACAAAGGCTTTGGACTGACCAATGTGATGAATATACGCAGTATGCCGCGACAGGTTGTGCGGTTTAATATGGTCTTTATCAATCACCGTCCAGTGCCCCCACCCAGAGCGACTCCAAAGGTTGAGCATCGCACTTCCAAGTGAGCCGACGCCAATAAGTGTGCCGATGGGGCCCGGCTCTTGAATGCCAGATTGATGCCGTGCTGCCGCGGCATCGTTTTCATGTAAAACTTCGACAGACGTTATCTCCCGTTCACGCCATTCTGTTTTCACGGGGCTGTTTAATACGTATTCAACGTTGAAGTATTTCTTTTCCAGCAAGGAGAGCGCTCCGATTTCTTCTCCTATCTTCAGGAGGCCTGCATCCACAATAAAGGCGCGATGATGTGTTATTTCCGGGAAGGCGCCAGGATTGCGGATCATCGGCACATGGAGCAAAAAAATAGTATGCGGATTGTCGGAGGTGATAGTAGCACCCTGTGTTCCGACCCGTTCTCTTAGTGTCTCCTTAAGCGGAGCAAGTAAGTCGTTCCCGCGTTCTTGAAGCTGATCGTAAAGCTGCCCGAGTGTTACCGGAGGTTGCTCGATAACCCCATGGACCACAGGGGGCATGTTGAATTCTATACACTCGGCCCGAATTCCATCTCCTTCGCCATTTGTCTTCGCTTCCTCCAAATAAAACGTCATGTGGTCATCACGTCTTTTTGTGAGGAGAGCAACATGAAAAGAGCGTTTTGGGTCTTTACGCAGCTCCGCGAAGTTCCATGGAAGAACCAGTTCATATTTACTCAGGAAGAACAACTGCTCAACGGGCTGATCGGCGGGATGGAGTTCGCCTCGGGCAGTCTTCTCAAGCCACCACTGAACACGTCTTAGAAATTTTTGAGGTGTCCAGGTACGCAACACTGATATTGGTGGTTCAAAGTAGAGGCAAAGGCCCCGAGCATCGCCTGGATGCGTTTGATTCTGATGAATCAGAACCGGGAAATCCTTTCGGAGCGCTCGAACATCGATCAACTGCCTGGCACTCTCCGGGATACAAAATGCCAACCGCTCTCTGTATTGGATACCGTAAGGATTTTTGGGAGGAACTTTATCCGTTTCGACATCGACAACGATATATTCAGTTCTGGAGTCTTCCTGTCGTTTCAACTTGACTATAGAATAGTCGCGCTGCTTCTCGATTGCCCTGACCAAGGCGCGGGAGCGAGGGAAAAGGAAATCATCTCCTTTCGGAACATCAATTACGTTACTTATTTCGTGATACTCCTCTGCCATTATCCGGCCCGTGGCGGCACCGAACTCACAATGGCAGGAGCACCCATTATCCGCGAGCGTTCAAGCGTGATGCCCCCATAAGCCACCTCGAACACGATAGGTGCAGGCTTTCTTTCATTAGGCTCTTCCATCGTAACGAGAAATCTGCGGCCACCGATTGCCCTCAGGTAGCGCTCGTAACAGTTACGTGCCTGAATGTGCGGAGGCTGAATTTCTGAATAAGCCGATCTGAGGTTTGGAATCGGACAGCTCGAACTCACCAGATATGCATCAGGCTGGCCGTGCAGCAGCAATTCTTTGACTAACGGTTTCGGTGTGGTCTCCCGATCACCCTTTTCATCACTCAGTGCCTTGTAGCTGCAATGGTGTGGAATGTTGTACAGATTCCACCTCAAGCGATCATCATTTTTGTGGAATTTCGTGATGCCCACAATGTCTTCGAGGTCACACCATTCGGCGTCACCAACCGCAAGGAAATCATAGTCTCTTCCGTCCGCACGGAATCTAACATTGAAGACTAGTGCGGCACTGTTCCGGATGATGTCGCCTTCATCACAGTGCTTGATGAACGGTGAATGGCAAAAAAACTCAACGCCGTCGTTTTTCAGCGTGAAACCAGGCACGACAGTTCCTGCGTCGATAAAGAGATGGTCACGCGCATTCGCGGGTTCGCCACGTGCTTCGAGCTTCGGTGTCAACCAATCAACAAGAGCCTTTGGCCTTGAAAACACAAGGATACCTTTTCCCTCAAGCAGCCGGTGCCGCGCCTCCTGGCGAAGCAGAACAAACTCTTCTTGTTGCTGATCCTTTTCAGCCTCTTCGAGCAGCATAGCCGCAGGTACCCACAGTTCAGTGATCTTTACACGACCTTCACCTTGGTAGATCGCTGCGTGTTCCAGCTCAAAAAAATCGGTGCTGCCTTGAATGTGATCTAGGTCGGCATGGGTGAATGCCACTACATCGAAGTTATTTCGCTCGGCAGCGCTAAGCTCATCCTTAAGCTGCCTCTTTAGATCAATCTCGGGTGTATCATCATCTTCAGCTTTCGGGCGATGACAAAAATCCAGCAGCACGCGGCGTCCACCAGAGAGGATGATCTGCGAGGTGTCTCCATTCCCCACCGGGTAAAATTTGATCGAATGTGTTTCGGCCATGGCGACCCTTTCCTGGTTCTGGAGAGTATTTGTCGGACCATTAGCACTCCATCAGTGAGAGTGCCAATAAACTGTATATTGTGCCAGAGGAATTGTCAACTTACTACATATTGTGGTTTGCCGCTGAAGTTATGGGTAAGAAACTTCAGGTTTCGCGGATGCTTCCTGCCCGATTCTCCCCTTTCTGCTCCAGCAAAATCGTGAAGCGTGGCGGCGGATGACCAACGGGGCCCACCCCCTAGAACCCTCTCGACCAACCGACCGCTGTTGTATGCAAGCCAGAGATATTACACTCTCCCTCCCGGCCTCCCTTCGAGCAAATGACCTCGGGCGGGCCCTGTATAAATCCGCCGCAACCTGCTCATTCGACCCTTAAAAAAGACAGGTGCTTTCGACTCGCCGATTACATCATTCCGGTGTAAGCTGGTGAAAGCTCAGCTCTGGAATTGCAAAATGTCTTCTAACCGAAAGCTCCCGTCTTGCAGCAAGCAAGGGTCTGCATATTGTGTCTTGATCACCCTTCCCTGGGTGCTTCCTAGCGCTGCCGAGAGATACTTCGCTGAACGTTGGCCTTTTCTAGGGAGATCGCGATGACCGACACACCGAAGGAAGCGCCGACACAGTATCGGCTCATAGGACCATCCGACACTGGGGAGGTTAGCGATCTGCTGGCTGGCCAGAGCGCGAAGGATGCAAAGCATCGCCTGCAAGCTTTGATCGCTGAATGGCTCCGTATGGAGAACCTTGTGGTTCTCAGCGGTTCCGGCACATCGGTGAGCAGCGGTGGTAAGGTCATGGCCGATCTTGAGCACGACGTTCTCGAAACGGTCAAGGCAACAAAGAAGTTTCCTTCTACGGTCGCAAAGGAAAATGTCCTCAAGATCATCGAAGAGCGTCAGAAGGAAACGCCAAAATCCAGTTTCGAGGACTGGCTGTCCTTTCTCGTAAATGCGAGCTATTTGGGAAAGGCTCCGTCCTCGCCATTTAGCGGTGTGAAGTGGAAAGGCTCCGCCGAACTCACTCAAGCCGACCTGTCATGGGTTGTTGAGCGCATAGGCCGGTCGATTTTCGCGGAGTGTGCGCTTTCACTGCCTGATGCTCCAGCTCCTGGCTCCACGGTTATCGCGCCCCATCTCTCTTTCCTCGCGAAGCTTGTTGCCCGGGATAGCAATCTCGGTCGTGCGCATCTATTTACTCTTAACTACGATACCTTGTTCGAGCAGGCGCTCGAGCTTCTTGGTATCCAATATTTCGATGGTTTTACAGGGCGGGCCGATGCACGCTTCGATCCATCTGTCTACGGTCTGGATGTTTATTATCCTGGTGAAGTGGCAGAGGGCCGGGTCCGGCGCTTTGACAAGTTTTTGCACCTTTACAAGCTGCACGGCTCAATTCATTGGCAGGTTCGCAGAGACGAATTGCGGGCACGTCACCCTGATCTTGTGCCGTTCACGGAGTATCGTGATCGGACGCACGCCGACCGGGCAGCCATACTTGACTCCCTGGCCAAGAACCTTCCATCGGTGGGAATCCTACCAACAGCTAACAAGTTCGCGCAGACACTCTCCATGCCGTTTGCTCACTTATTTCGCTCTTTCCAAATTCGACTGAGTGCGCCTCAAACTTTTCTCCTAATCCTGGGCTATGGGTTCGGCGACGATCATGTAACGGGCATCATTGAGACGGCTTTGATGAACCCATCCCTTGTGATGTTGGTGGTCGAACCAGATCCGAACAGGCAGACCATCGAACGCGTCCAGAACTACAAAGACCTTGGTAAAAGAGCGTTCGTGCTGACTCCGACGGAAGCAGCATTTGAGACGGACAAATTCAAGCACGCCACCTTTGATGACTTCGCACGTTCCGTCATGCCGGACGTTCAGTGGCTGGACGACTTTCTCCGGCTCCGGCGTTTCGAGAAGCAGATCGCGGCCGGGAAAGTTGAAGATAACGACAAGGATGGTGATGGAGCGTAAGTATGGAGAATCCACGCGTTATTGGACATATTGTTGCTGTGCAGGGGTTTCGGGTTAAGGTAGAAGTCCTTCCAGAAACGAGGTCGGCATCGCGAGCTACGCTCGATGGTGTCCAGAAGGCAATTGCCATCAATGCTTATCTCACCTTCGCCATAGGTGCGGGCCAGCTTGTCATTGGGATCATCACCGATCTGGAGTCCCGTGAGAGCTTCGACCCCGGAACTGGCGACGAATTGACACTGGAGTTGATGAAGCCCCGCCGCGTTGCACACGTTCAGTTGCTAGGCACCATCGAAGTTGTGGAGGGGCGTGGCCTGTTCTCTCCAGGCATCACAGTCTTACCGACGCTCGACGCGCCTGCCGAAATCGGCGCACCGGAAATCCTCAAATCCGTATTTGATACGCCGCCGACACGGAACCGACCTGACGGCTATGCAGGTGACGACTTCGACTGTGAGTTGCGGATAGGTTGCCCGACCGGGCAACCTAACAACGTCGTTAAGGCGTCTTATAACGACCTGTTCTCACGTCCGCTGGCCATCGTGGGAAACACCGGCTCTGGCAAGTCGTTTTCTGTATCCAGTCTTGTGCAAAAGGCTATGGCTGCGCTGGGCAAAGCCGGGAACGAGCCGCACGTCTTCATCCTCGACATCAACGGCGAGTATGGCCGAGCATTTGGAACTGAAGGTAAGAGTCTGGAGCGTAAGCCTGACCACATCTATCTCAATGGAAGGGCCTTCGGTATTCCTATCTGGTTTCTCAATGCCATGGAGATATGTGCGTGGCTCAGTGCCGCCGAGCAGACACAGGAGCCAGTCCTAAAAGATTGGTGGGCTATCGCCAAGACAGGAAATCCTAATATTGTAGGTGGCGGAACAAACCTTTTGCGCCACGCGATCACAAAAGCAAACAACATTCTGCAAACGTTAGATGCGCAGCGCGCACCATACAAGAAGACCTGTCTTCGTCAGTTGAAAATACTCAAAGACTACGTGGGAAAGAGAGTGGTTAATGGCCTTGCTGACCTGGAGGCCAAGCTTGCTCCTTACAGTACCCAATATAATGCCAGTGGCAATAATCTCGATTGGGACTCCCCTGAGAACGAAGCTGATATTAGGGCGGCGACCGAAGCGGTTATCACAAGTCTCAAAGCACTTATCGCGCAGGATATGGATGCTGCGCAATTGAGTGCAACCACTGCTGATAGCCCATTGAACGTTCCTAAAAAATGGCTAATTGACCCAACATTGCTCGATTCCGCAACACCGGCTGAAGAAGTATCTCGCATTGAGGCGCATCTTAGTACGTTGAAACTCCGTTTGAAGACCCGGCTTGATGATCCGCGCTGGCAGGCTTTCATGAATTATGAGGCTGCTGATACAACCTTTACGTCCTTAAAGGATTGGATGGAACGCTTTGGCTTAGGGAAGCAGGAGGGGCCAAAGGTCTCCATTCTTGACCTTTCGATGCTTAGTCACGAGGTTCTTCCTTATGCCTGCACGGTATTTGGACGGGTTCTTCTTGAAGCACGAGAAAATCTGCCCGCCGCTCGCAGGTATAAGCATCCGTGGGTTCTTGTCCTCGAAGAGGCACACAACTATGTGCGTCCACCCCGAACGGATGAGCAGCGGGGGCAAATGTTATCTCGTCTGGCCTTCGAACGTATCGCCAAAGAGGGGCGCAAGTTCGGACTGTCGCTGATCATTGCGAGCCAGCGACCCAGCGAGATCAGCCAGACGATCATCAGTCAGTGCGCTAACTTCATTTCTCATCGGCTGCAAAACCCGGACGACATCGACCATTTCAAGCGTATCATTCCGATGCAGGCACGCCGTCTTCTCGATCAGGTCACAATTTTGGCGTCCGGCGAAGCCATAGTGTTTGGCAGCGCGTTTCATGTCCCAGCACGTGTGCAGTTCGACCGACCAGAACCCGGACCATACAGCCAGACCGCTGCTCCCTATCATGAATGGAAGACCGAACAGAAACCGTTCCCACTAGACGAGGTGGTGAACGCCTGGGGCCTAAATCTGTTGCAGCATCCCGAAACCGTCGCAGACGATACCCCATGACCGAGGTAACTTTCCTCAATCTTTAAGCCCTTCATCGATCCAGCCGTTTTGAGACTTCTCCATCTGTGATTTCCTTCGCCCCTACGAATTGTAAGGCGGATATTACTGCCTTGAATCATGTGGAATGTGTTGTGGGGAGGCTGCGCGACGCTCGTATTATGAGAATAATAATATACTTAAGTGTCTAATTTATGCAGGGGAGTTATTTTTATGGACACAAGCGAAAAATTCGTCTACGGGTTCCAATGTTCAAGAAAGTATGGGGGAGTTGCCGCCAGAGCCTATCTCTCGCCCTTAACGTTTTGAGAAAAGGAAAGCTGTGTGAGAAAAAGCGTTCTTGTTAAGGTTGTTTTAATGTGTGCGCTTGTCTACTCAATGAGCGCATTTGGCGTGTCCGTGCTCGCTCGCAGCGTCAGTGCCAAAGAGCCGAAAAGTATTAGTACGCTGCAGCCACCGCCGTGGCCATTTCCCCTACTGGATAAGAACGAGCGATCTGCACGGCTGCAATTTGTCTTAGACACTCAACGATATGCCGTGAAAATAGCGAATCAGCCACTTGATGGTGTGAAATGTCAGACTTTGTTAGAGCAGCTAAATGATGAAAAGAAGGTAATAATTCTGGAGCCGCAGATTATCGCGACAAATCGTGATGATGCCGCTGTGCCAGATGACGTCATCAAAAAATGCCCTACAGTTGAGTTTGATAGAGTTTGGTTTTCGGTTACGAAGGGAGTTTTGGCCCAGGGCGTAGATATAGAATTCGACTCTTTAGAACTCGTAAAGAAAGATCAGGCGGCCGACTTTTATCATAAAAAAACTGGCCCCATAGAATTCTATAATTTGTCCAAATACTTTGATGGGAAAAATGTCTGGGCAACATTTGTAGATCAAGGTGAGTTTGTTTGTAATAAAAGCACTGACTTGTGTGACGGATTGGAGGGCTATCGCCTGTTAAGCGATGTTGTCGTTGGAGCCGTAGTAGAACCTGATTCTTGCAAAACCTACATGCCCTCGAAGGTAAAGGCGGGTGGTAGCTTTATAGTCAGCACATCTAAACCTTATGCGTATAAAGAACTACCAAATTTTCATGCTTACATAGAAATTGAGGAGCGTCCTTACCGTTTAGGATTAGCAACAACTATTCCGTGGTCGCAACTCTACCGATTACAGGGTGGTGGTGGGACAACTCTTGTCCTGGAGTATGTTGACCCACACGAACATGGTTCTTGTATCTACGAATCGAAGCCTAATTAATAAGGAAGACTTCTCATGGCAACAACAATTCTTAGTGCTCCCAATAACGATTGGAGCGATTGGCACAAGAGTGCAAATGCACATATCGTAGGCGGCAGCCCAGCCAACAAAACGCTTTCTTTTGATTTTATTCCAGACACTGATGTTTTTAATGGCCCTTATCGTGTTCAGGTCTTATATGCCTCCGACACAGGTTTTACGATGGAAGAGGAGGTCTTTACAGGTGGTGGGGATTTTGATTTTACGATTGCCGCCGATAGTGCAGGATACGTGTATTTTAGGGTTATGTCTACCTCTACGATACCGACCGGTGTAAGGCTCACTGATCCTGAGGAGTTTAACCCTGTAGACGAAAGCGATGTGCCGAGTTACACGCCTTTTGATCCTAACTATGTTCCTCCTGAGCCAACGGTGCCTGGTTGTGACCTTCCCGCATGGCTTCCCGGTGCGCAGCAGCCGATTACAAACACACCCGGCTACAGGCCGGGAGCCGGTCAGACGGGCGGCGGGCTGGACCCGCTGGTGTTTGATCTTGACGGCGATGGCGTCATCGAGCTGACCAACATGAACACCAACGGCATTCACTTTGATTACTGGGCTGATGGGTTTTCGGAAAGCACCGGATGGGTCGGGCCGGACGATGGGATGCTGGTCTGGGACATCAACGGCTCCGGTGCGGTTGATTCCATAGCGGAAATGTTTGGCTCCAACCAGTCGATCCGCTTCCTGATGGAGAGCAACTTCGACACGTTCAGAAATGAAGAAAACGGCTTTGCCAGACTGGCCAAGCAGGATCTGGCAATCAATGGCGGCAACGGCGACGGCAAGATCGACGCGAGCGATGCGATATGGTCGCAGCTTAAAATCTGGCGCGATGCCAATCAGGACGGCATCAGCCAGCCCGGTGAAATGCTCGGCCTGAATGCGATTGGCATCAATAGCATCGATGTCAGCAGCTACGCACTTGATGGCTTTGTCGGGATTTCCAATGGCGGTTTTACCCGCGTGATCGAGGGAAACACCGTCACCCATAAGGGCTCGTTCACCATGGCGGGCGGCGCGGTTCGCGAAGTGGTGGATGTATGGTTTGGCAGCAATCTCCAGAATACGTTTTACAACCAGGACTACACGCTTGATGTGCGGACTCTGTTCCTGCCGACCATGCGTGGCTTTGGCCAGATCGCAGATCTGCATATCGCCATGAGCATCGATAACGGCGCGGGCGGTCTTCTGGAGCAGGTTCAGAACTTTGCCGCCAACCGGACGTTTGAACAGCTTTTCGCCCAGTCCGATGCGGTGCGCGGCGACATGAGGAGCATCCTCATGAAATGGGCGGGTATTGATGCTCTCGCGGCACCCGACATCAAGGCGCATGACATGTACGCCACGATGCCGGAGTTTTTATTCCTGCGCAAACTCGCGGGACAGGATATGTCGTTCTTGCCAACATGGTTTGATGGTACGCCGTGGATGCCCTGGGTATCCGATGGCATTGAGGCGGTATTCGATAGCTGGGAGAACGTGCTGAACAACTTCTCCGCTCGCATGATCTTCCAGAGCGGCGGATCGGCCTTGTTCGCTCCGGGCGCAAAATATAATCCGGTTTCCGATGTGTTTGAAGGTCCATTAGCCTTGTCGCAAACGGCTATTGCCCAGTTGCAGACGGCAGCTTCGGGTCAAAGTGACCGTGAAGGGTTTTGGCATTCTGTTGCTACATTCATCGATAGCGTCAAGGGTGTGGCGAACCTTAGCGCCACAGAACAATCATGGCTGAATACAGCCATCACTGCCAGTTCGGCTGGCGCTCTCAATTGGGCTGAAATCGTGGATACGCTGGATGACCAGGTCACGATCATGCAAAGCAACAGCAACGTCTTTACCGGCTCACGGTATGACGACGTGATGGATAAATACTGGCTGGTTGTCGGGAATATACAAGCAACCGGCGGTGCCGGGAACGACGGGCTATTCGGCTGGAATGGCAACGACACGCTTGATGGCGGCATAGGCAACGATGTTCTGACCGGCGGTTTGGGTAACGATACTTACCTCTACGATTCCGGTCATGACATGATCGTTGAAAACGGCGCTGCTGCTGATTTTAACGTCATTACATTTGGTGCCGGTATTGTGGCCTCGGATGTTTCCGTTCATCTGGCCCGCATGGATAGTTTTGTAACGCATTTCTTCCTTAACGTTCAGGGGCGCGGCACGATTACTGTAATGAACAATACAGCCGGGGTGCACAGCGTTCAGTACATCGATGAACTGCGTTTTGCTGACGGCACCGTCATTGCCATGACCAATATGGCCGCAACACTTCACGGTACCAATGACGATAATCCATTTATCGATGGAGTGAGCTGGCAATCAACGACGCGCTCAACCATCAACGGATATGACGGCAATGATACGCTCCGGGCCAACGATATGGGCTCCATTCTCAATGGCGGGGCTGGCAACGATACACTCACGGGCGGTTTTGGTTCCGATGCTTACATCATAAGTGCAGGCAATGACTTGATCGACTGGGCCGGGGGCGTCAACGATACAATCCTTGTGCCCGTGGGATACTCCCTTGCAGATGTCAGTTTTTACCGCGTTGAATACGGCAACACCCCTTACGTCGGAAATACGCAGGATGCCAGGATAGAAGTGGCGGGCCTCGGCAGCATTACCATTAAAGCCCATTTTAGCAACCAGACCAATTTTACGATACCAACACTCCAGTTTGCAGATGGCACAACCGTTAATCTGCGGACGCAGCCTTTTATCGTCGTTGGGACTTCGGGGGATGACTTCTACGGTGTAGCAAGCAATTGGGTCACGCAGGATGATACCTACCTGTTCGGTGAGGGCAATGACGTAATCATAGAAGGGCTTGGGGGCATAGATACTTTGCTTTTTCCTTCCTCCTACAGCATGGCCAATATCACCATTCAAAAAGTTGATTACTCCGATGCAAGAAACAACTTGTTAATTAAAGATGGCCTGGGCAATTCAGTGACGGTGAGACTGAATTTTGATCTCCCGGCAAACTCCCTGGAGAGGCTTAAATTCAGTGACGGCACCATAGTCAATATTTCGAGCCTTGAAATCGACTCCCAAGGGTCCGCAGGCGACGACACGATGAGAGGAATTGAGTTTGGCGATGCCAGCCTTGCCGACAGAATGTACGGCTATGGCGGGAATGACAACATCAGCCCAGGCGAAGGGAACGATATTTCCTACGGCGGCGACGGCAACGACCAAATCTATGACTGGCTCGGCAACGATATTCTTTACGGCGATGCCGGTAATGACCTTCTGGATGGAAATGATGGGGACGATCAGCTCTTTGGCGGCACCGAAAATGACAGGCTATACGGTTGGAATGGCAACGACACGCTTGATGGTGGGGCCGGTGATGACATCCTTGATGGCGGCACCGGGATCGACCGGGCACTCTACAACGCGGCTTCTTCAGCCGTTACCGTGAGCCTTGCAATTACTGCTGCGCAGAACACCCTGGGCGCGGGGATCGATACCTTGCTTGACATTGAAAACCTGACAGGTTCTGGCTTTAACGATACCTTGACCGGAAACTCTGGTGACAACAGTATCGATGGCGGCAGCGGCAACGATACGATTCAAGGCGGCACAGGTAATGATACGCTGATCGGCGGTTCCGGGACGGATACTGTGACTTATGCATCGGCAACATCTGCTGTCACCGTCAATCTTGCCACCACGACAGCGCAAAACACCGTTGGAGCTGGTACGGATACGATCTCCGGGTTTGAGAACCTCACCGGTTCTAATTTCAACGACACACTTACCGGCAATGGCAGCGCTAACGTCATTGAGGGCTTGGGCGGTAATGATATATTGAACGGTGCGGCGGGCACGGACACCGTAACCTATGTCAGTGCGGCAGCGGGTGTTACGGTCAACCTGTCTTTGACGACGGCGCAAAATACGGTCGGTGCCGGGACGGATACCATCACCAACTTTGAGAACCTCACGGGGTCAGGCTTTAACGACACCCTGACCGGAAGTTCCGGCGCAAACACCATTGATGGCGGAGCCGGAAACGACATCATCGATGGCGGTGCGGGTAACGATGTTCTGAAGGGAAGTTCCGGCACAGACACATTAACCTATGCCAGTGCAACGGCGGGGGTTACTGTTAACTTGGCTACCACGTCATCGCAAAATACCGTAGGTGCAGGCAGCGACACCATTACCGGCTTCGAGAACCTGACAGGCTCGGGCTTTAACGATACGCTGCGTGGTAATACCTCGACCAATACGATTACTGGAGGCAACGGCAATGACGTTCTTTACGGTAATTCAGGCAACGACACCCTCTATGGCGATGCGGGTACGGATACCCTGTACGGCGATGCCGGAAACGACACGCTTTATGGCGGCACAGGCAGCGATACCTTCACATTCCTGAGTGGCGGCGGCATCGATACGATCAAGGATTTCAGCACGGTGGAACTGGACAAGCTCGACATCAGAGGCCTTCTGACCGGTTACGATCCGCTCACCAAGGCGATTACCGATTATATTCAGATTACTGATAGCGGTGCGAACAGCATTGTCAGGATCGACGCAGATGGCCTGACCGGCGGCACTGTTTGGACCCAGATCGCCACGCTCGAAAACATCACCGGCCTTACCGATGAGGCTGCGCTGAAGGCCAACGGGACGATCATCGCTTGATGATGAGGCCCTACGGGCCTGCATCCAATCGCCATTGATCGGCGTAGCGCTGGTTGATCTCTCTTGAGATATTCTCAAGCGAGGCCAGCGCATTGCGCCGCTGGGCGCTTTCGGGAACGCTCTGAACGAGGGCGTTGAATACCGTGCGGTACAGGCCGCGAAGTTCGCTGATGCTTTTGGAAGCCAACTCGTGGCGGGTAATGAGTTTCATCTGTTTTCTCCTTTTCTCTTCGAAGGCCCCGACTGCCGGAGCCTTTTCTGGGCTCAGCGCACCGATCATCCCCATGAGAAAGGCGAGCAGCTGTTGGTGGTTTGAGTGCGAGAAAAAGAGAAATCAGATGAAAGGCCATGAGACCTGAATCACGAATTGGCGTTCAAAAAGCGGATGAGACAAGCGGCCTGTAGCTGTCAGGAGTTCGCAGCTAGAGTTCAGGCGTGTAATCGAAATCGCGCTCTTTGCGGCGCTGGCTGGATGGTTCTTGTTGCGGCTTGGGAGGCTCTGCGCCCAGCTCCATGTAGCGGGCGATGTCCTGTTTTAAGGACAGGAGTTGAAGCTTGCGATCCTGAACGATGGGCCGGATTTCAGCCCCCAGTTTCTGCCGTTCGGCCAGTTGTCGCTGGGTCAAGGCCTGCCGTTCGTCCCGGTCGCGGGTTGCGCAACGCTCGGTTTCCTGCTCGTTGCGTTGCCGGACGGCCTTGTACTTGCCCGTGATCCGAAACCAGATGCCCTTAAATCCTTTGGGTAGACGCTGTGACCTGGCAACGGATTCTTCCTGCCAGCGCGCTTCCTGCTTGCTCTGCAACCGGCTGCGCTCGGCCCTGTGCTGATCGCGCATCGTCCGCGTCTTTTGCACGTAGGGCTGCACCTGTCGCTTGAGCTGTCCCTCCACGTCATGGACATAGGTTTTGAGCTTCTCGGTCATGCGCTTGGCAATCTGAGTGCTGACTTCCTTGATATCGGGGAGTAGCTCGGGATCGCCCAGGCGCTCCTTGAGGGTTTTGGTCTGGATTTTCGTCCAGCGCGAGAGGGAATAGACTTCGCGTCGATAATCCAGGGCGATAAATCCGCGCCGGTCGCCCTTGGCCAGATACAGGCCGTATCCATTCAGGGCTTGCTCAAATGATGCTTTATTATCTGAAGCCGCCCAGCAATCCTGAAACATCTTTTGCAGCAGCTGGGGGTCTTCACCGGTGCGTTTGGCTTGTTGCCATTGGGCCAGGGTGAAGTTCAGGGGATTGCGCTCCTGCCAATTCAGGAGCCCCTTGGGCAGGTCCCAGCCGTACTGGAAGTACAGTTGCCGGGAGACATCCTGTAGCTTCATTTTGTAGTAAGGCAGATTAATCGCCTTCATCTCTTCGGCCTCAATGCGCGACCAGACGCAGTGGGCGTGACGCCTGCCTTCCTTCTCATGGAATACGATGGCACGGGGCTGGCCCTCCAGCCCGAGCTTGGCCTCAATGTCCGCGATGGCTTTCTCGAAGTATTCAACAGGGACGGATTCGGTTTCCGGGGGATTAAGGCTGACCGAGAACATGTATTGCTCACATTTGGTGCCTCGGCTTATGGCATAGATTTCCTGTAAGGCCCCAGGCAGGTCCTCGGCCACAAAGCCCTTCAGTTCATAAAGCTCGATATGTTCATTGTCGTCAACCTTCAACAGGTGGGCTGCCAGCCGGGAGGCCCCGCCACGTTGCGAGCCTTTGAGGATCATGGCCCACTCCCTGTCCCTGTCACAGGGTCAATCCCAAGGCCCTCCATCAGCATCTGGCGCATGGCCCTGACATCGGCGCAGGCGCTCAGAAGAGCCTTTTCTGTATCCGGGGAGACTTCCAGGGACCCGCAATTGGCGGCCTTGGCGAGCTGATTAAGGTTATTGGCTAGGCGGGACTGGCCCAGCTCCGCCTGGAGGCGGGCTAGGACCTGATGATCCTTGACCGGGCTTTTACGGGGTTTGCGCCGCTTTTTAAGCAAATCCTCTTCAAAGATGAGGGATCGCAGAAACGCCCCCAGCGGCATGCCTGCCGCAGCGCGGTCAAGCGTGGCCCGCTCCTCGTGCGTAAACCGCATCGAGAACGGCGACAAAGGGGTATGACGGTCTTTGGCCATAACGGCATCCGCATAAACAATACATCCATGTTCCCGGTCATCCGGGAAACACGGTCCCTTTTGTCGCGTTTTTTAGGCTCTTTTGTTCTAACGGCAGCAGTCCACACTGCCCGCACGGTCATAAACCGTGCGGATTCAACATCTTGCTATCAACTTGGAGATTGGCTACATATAGTGAAGAGCCTTGGAGGATGGCGTTCCATTCCCCCAAGGTTTGAAACAGCCGGTTCGAAGTTTCTCCTCGGACCTGCGCCATTTAACTCCATCTTCCGCCATATACATGAGTGTGATCACATCCGTCTCATTCCAGCCTCATCTGCGAACTGCACGGACAAAAACATGCATAAAAACCAACAGGCGGTCTTTGTTTACTCGCTTGTCAGCCGCCAGCCGGATAACCCGATGGCGTAAACCGGGCTGTAGCGGCCAAGGAATGCGGTTTTGTTCAGGACGTTGACATTCTGGTTATCAAGGACGTAATGGTTCGCCCCTTCGAACACCCGCAGGACGCAATGATATTCCCGGCTTTTGCGGTCGAAGCAGATAACCAGTTCGGTGAGCTGCTGCGGGATACCGGATTCAAATAACTTGAACATCTTGTAGATCGAAAAATCCTCGCAATCGCCAAACCCGTCGGATTTGAACGCGGGCGGGAGCTTCCATGTGTCGGAGATCCCATCGCGCACATAAACAAAGCCTTTGTTGACTTTGGTATTTACGGTCGCGCAGGCGCCAGAGATGCTCGACATCCCTACCGGAACGACAGACATGTTGTTTGTGAACCAGTTTTTCACCGGGATCCATTTTTTAAAGTCGGATACGTCTTTCTTATAATTTGGCATGGCTGCATCTCGTTGATTATATTGAAAATGGTGCCGGCGGAGAGGATTGAACTCCCGACCTTTCGATTACAAATCGACTGCACTACCGCTGTGCTACGCCGGCACTTCTGAAAACTGCGGCCTTATGGGTATCCATCCGGGCCGGAACGGTAACCCCTTATAGTTTATATGCTTTTTGATGTCGAGCCTTTTTAGGGCCTTTTTCCCCACCCGTTAACAACCTGCAAAAATACCTCAATATATTGGTTTAAAGGCGTTTTTCTGCTAGATTGGTAGAGGGAAATATACATCTCTCTCAACTCTGGTGGCTAGGTCTTGGCGGGCGGGCAACAGGCAGAAAACACCCTCTACGAAAACGCGATCGGCTGGATGATATTGCTGGCCGTGATCGGCGTTCTTGTATGGCTGTTCTGGTATTATTTCGACGGCGAAGTGCGCGACCTTGTGCGCTGGATACGCTATTGCGAAATGTGGCTGATCTCCCTGTTTGTCGGCGACGATTACTCGGTGTTTTTCCGGGGCAAAGAACTTAATTTCGATTACGGCTTTAAGGGGGATGACGGCAAATACCCCGGCGTAGCGGGACTCCCGAAAGAAAAGCTCAATTACTACTACTTGTCCCTTTTCGGCGCGCTATCGATGCAGCCGCTGAAAATTCCTTTCGTAATCCTCTACACCGCCGGTGCGCTGTGGTGCATGTTTGCGGGGCCGGGCAATCAGTACCGCAGGAGAATGAACCTTCAGGGCCTTATCGAGCGGCAATCGAAAGTCTTCCCGATCATCGCGCCTTTTGCTTCCTTCGACCCGTCGAAACAACCGCCCCGCCCGCCCGGCTCGCCGGTGCCAGCAGAGCTTCCCGCCTTCGCCGAGGCGCTGGGGCCAGAGGAATGGCTTGCCTATAATTCGATCCCCGCACCGGATGGAAAAATAGATCCCAATGCGGCCGAGCGTGCCTTTATAAAACAACTTGGCGAGCGCTGGAAAGGCCCGAACGCCATCGCGCCGTACAAGCAAGTTCTTCTGGCTGCCTTTTGCCTGAAGGCGGCGCGCAAAAGAAAAGATGCCGATGCCATGCTCGGACGGCTTGCGCTTTGCTGGTCACATAGCGGCGGCCTTCAGCTCGGCAAGGACAGGGGCCTTGTCCGCGAAGCCCGCGCCGTTTTGCGCAACAAGGATCTGGCGGGAAAGACCCTTGCCAAAGCCAATCAGCACGCCTTTGAAACCACCGCGCTTTTGCGGGCGCTGGCGACCGCGCGCGAGGAAGGCGGCGTTCTCGCTCCGGCGCAATTCGTCTGGCTGCGCGCTCATGACCGCCAGCTCTGGTATCCGCTGAACAATATGGGGCGCCAGTCCTTCCACATGGAGGCTTTGGGCGCCATGTCGCATTACAAGGCCGAAAAGCTGACCCAGCGCCCGATTCCGGTGGCCAAAGTCAAGGATGCCGTCGATACGATCATGGGCTACATGTCTTCAGGCCGCGCGCGGCCCATACCGCAACTCGATTACAGCGCCTCGAAAAAACGCGGCGTAAAAAAAGCAACATGAGATAACACCAACTTTTACAAGGCGAGGATAAAATGAAATTTTTAAACTGCTGCAAAAAAGACAACACCACAGCTTCCGCCCGCGTCGTCGACGGCAAGCTGATCCTGTCCTTTCCGGACGCGATGACTCCCGTCTTGTGGCAGATGGATTTGAGCGACGCGAAGGCTTCGGCGCTGGAGGTGCAGGAGAACAAGCAAGAGAAAAACTTCACGCTGATGCTCAAAACCGTGCGCGGCGAAGCGGTCAAGGTGGCTTCGTTCACCGAGCGCAGCGCGGCGCTGGGCGGCCTGATGGCGGCGGCGAACGCGCTGTCTTCAGCCCACGGGCAAATTCGCTCTGCAACTGCGGGACAGGACAACCTGCCGGGAACTCCTGTCCCTCGGCGCGGCATGGGCCGCTGGGGCAGCGTTGCGCTTTTCATCCTGCTTTTGTTCGTTCTGATCAATATCTGGGGCGCTTTTGCGCCAAGACCATCGAACAGCTCTAAAATCGCGCCGATGTCGGCGACATCCGGCGCACCATCGACCGGAGAGGCAGGCGTTCCCATGTCGGCCGACGACTTTTTGAAAAACCGTTAAAAGGATCAGATTAAAAACAAATGGCACTAAACCAGCGCAAATACGAGCACAAGCACGAAATGATGCTTCGGGACATCCGCCCGTTGCGCGTACGTATTGCCGAAAGCCTCGCCAAGCCCAGCCATTCGGCCACGATTTTCATTATGGCTGCCGGCGGGGTTTATAAATCCGCGTGGGCGCTCGCCTTTGCCGACATGCTGTTTGTTTTCATGGCTTTGTACTTCGTATGGCTAGTGACCCGTGACAGGACGCTGGCCTTCAAGCTGCCGTTCGGCTCAAAATACAAAGACAAAAACAACGAAGGCCCCGGCAAAAGCGGCAAGGGCGAAGGCATTCTTTACCTCGGCAACGTGGACAAGACGAACGAGGAAGTCTGGTTCACAAATTCCGACGCACGCACGCACATCCTTTATCTCGGCACTACCGGTTCCGGTAAGACCGTGGGCCTGACCTCGATGGCCACCAACGCAATGGCTTGGGGGTCCGGGTTCGTCTATGTCGACGGCAAAGCCGACACGGATCTGTGGTCGAATCTCTCCGCCCTTGTGCGGCGCTTCGGGCGCGACGACGATTTGCTGGTGCTGAACTACATGACGGGCAACGCCGATGTCCGTGCACCATCCAACACCATGAACCCGTTTTCTTCCGGCTCGGCCTCTTACCTCGTCAACATGCTGGTTTCGCTGATGCCGGATTCGCAGGGCGACAACGCGATGTGGCAGGAACGCGCCGTATCTCTTATCGGCGCGATGATGCCGGTGATGGTCTGGAAGCGCGACAATCAGGACATCCCGCTGTCCGTGCGCACGATCCGCGACAACCTCAGCATCAACAACGTCATCAAACTCCAGCGCGACGAAGCCGTCCCCGCCGAGATCCGCACGGGCCTCAAGGGCTATCTCAGCACCCTGCCCGGCTTTGTAGGCGACGCTTATGATGATCAGGGCAACGTGAAACCGCCCGGCCCTGACACGCCTCAATACGACACCACCACCGCCAGCCAGCAGCACGGCTACCTTGCCATGCAGTTCACGCGCTCGCTGCAATCTCTCGGCGACGACTACGGCTACATCTTCGACACCCAGGCCGCCGACGTCGACATGATGGACGTGGTTTTGAATCGCCGCATTCTGGTCGTGCTTATTCCGGCGCTGGAAAAATCCGGCGAGGAAATCGCCAACCTCGGTAAAATCGTGGCCGCGACGATGAAGGGCATGATGGGCGCGACGCTCGGCGCAACGGTGGAAGGCTCCAGCGAAACCGTCATCGAGAACAAGCCCACGCATTCCTCGACCCCGTTCATGACCATCTTCGACGAGGTCGGCTATTATACCGCCGAAGGCATGGCCGTGATGGCGGCGCAGGCGCGCTCGCTCGGGTTTTGCCTCGTGTTCTCGGGGCAGGACTTGCCCGCCATGAAAAAACGCGTGCGTGAGGAAGCCAACTCCATCACCGCCAACTGTAACATCAAAATTTTCGGCAAGCTCGAAGACCCGACCGAAACGAAAGACTTCTTCGAAAAAACAGTCGGCAGTGCGCTCGTTACCGAAGTGTCGGGCTTCCAGATGGCGGGCGGGTCCGAGCTTGGCTCCTATCACGACACCCAGCAGGCCAGCGTACAGCTCCGCCCCCGCGCCAGCTACGACGGCCTGCGCGGCTTCACCGAGGGCGAAGCCGTTATCACCTTCGGCGAAACGGTCGTCGACTGTAAAATATTCTACTCCAATCCCGGCCACGCCAAGGCGATGCGCGTCACGCGTTTCATGGCGCTGCCGCCGCCCGACGACAATATCGTCAGGCACGCCAACACCATCACCAAGTTGCGCGACCTGATGGTCAACAAAAGCTGGACCGCCGCGCGCGCCGACGTCGCCGTCGAAACCTCGGCGGAAATCAAAGCGATGCTCAAGGGCTACCAGATCGCCGAAAAGTCGGGCCGCGACATGGTGTATACGGGCATCGCCGCGCTTGTGCAGGTCCACGCCATCGACAATGATATTACTGCCGCGCCGCCGCCTCCTGCCGCACCGCCCGTTTCCGCACCCGTGCAAGCCGCGCCCCCACCCGTTGCAAAGCAACCTGTTGCACCCCCCGCCGCGCCGCCGCCGCAAAAATCGCCATCTGAATCTGCCGGCGGACCGATGGGCTTTTTCTCCGGAGGAAAGACGGAACCGGACAAAACGCCTCCCGTTATACCGCCTTCCATTCCACCCGTGCAGCAAGCGCCTGTGCAGCAGCCCCCTGCCGCTCCGCCAATATTCAAGGCTGCGCCGGAAAAATCCGCGCCACCGCCGGCCGCACCGCAACCCGCCACCCCGCCGCAGGAATCCGTGCCGATCAAAGCGTACAAGCTGCCGCCCGAGATTGACAAAATCATCCGCGACGCTGCTAAAAACATGAAAAGCAAACTGTTCGGGGACAAGGAAGATGTCTAGGGAGCGCGAAATACCTTTTTTTGCGTTTCCCGCGAAAGCGGGAATCTTCTTCTGGCGTGAACTTGCAAGATCCCCGTTTCCACGGGGAAAGCAGAATAGCGGAGAAAGCGGAAATATTTTCGTCTTCATCATGCTGGGCGTCGCGCTGTTTGCGGCGCTGGCCTACGTCGTGGCGCGCGGCATGCGCTCTGATACCACCTCCTCCCTCACCAAACGCCAGGTCGAGCTTGCCGCGACCGACATCATCACCTTCGGCCAGAAACTCGAACATGCCGTGGCGCGCATCCGGCGCAAAAGCATCTCCGAAAGCGATATCAGCTTTGAATATAATGCCGACTATATTAATGCGGCCTGCGACACGGGGGCCGACCCCGAATATCCGGGCTGCCTCGTTTTCAACCCGGTCGGCGGCGGCTTTAGCTATCTTTCACCCTCGGACGATGTAACGGCGGCGGAATGGCACTTCACCGGAGAGACTTGCATTATCGGCATCGGCACGGGCGGGGCCGGGTGCGAATCCGACTCAATTTCCTCAAACGAAGAACTTATCGCCGTATTGCCGAACATCAATCAATCGGTGTGTACGGAAATCAACAAACGTCTTGGCGTCGGAGCCACCCCCGCCAGCGCCGGCGGATACGCCGCTGGAAAATTCACCGGCACCTTCACGGACGACACCGTGCTTGACGGCCTTAACGGCCTCAACGCCGCCTGCTTCAGCAACGGCGGCAACTTTCATTACTATCAGGTTCTTATCGAGCGCTGAACTTCCTCACATCGTCATTGCGAGGCCCTTTGGGCCGAAGCAATCCAGTCTTTTCACCACGAAGACACGAAGAACACAAAGGGTTTTCTACCTTGTCATCCTGAAGGGTCGAAGACCCTGAAGGATCTCATCTTTTTACGCGGAGTTTCGGAGTACCGGAGAAACAGAAGACAAAAAAACTCCGCCTCTCCGTTTCTCCGCGTTTAAAAAGGCTGGATTGCTTCGTCGTCGCTGCGCGCCGCCTCGCAATGACAATGGAGATGGCATTTTTCTCCGGACTCGTTGCGTTCTTTGCGTGCTTTGCGTTTAAAATCCCCCTTGACAAAAAAGGAATTATTTCCCATTATTATACTTCCCGTACCCAAATGGAGTAGTTTATGGTAGTCTCTGATTCCCATAAACAGGTGCGGCGCAGGCTAATAGTGGCTTTACAGTGCTTTGTAGACGAAAGTTCGGATGGCTACGGCAACCACACGGTTGTCATGGCGGGGTATGTGGCCGAGCAAGAAGTCTGGGAAAAGTTTAATGCCGATTGGCAGGCTGCGCTAGGTGGCCAACCCTATGCTGTGTTCAATAACAAGATTTTCAGGGGCAAAACGGCTACTGCGTACGCAGAGAAGTTTTACAGGATCATAGAGAAGCACTTAGAGAAGGCTTTTTGTGTAACCTGTAGCGTTCCCGAATATAGAGCATTGATGGCTAGCTGCCGCTTTCCTAAAAGCCTTACGGAGGCCCCCAGGTATGTTCTTTTGAACGACCCCAATTTGTTCTTATACAGGGCTTTTATTGAGTTTTGTTACGATGAAAGAAAGAAGCTCGATATTACCGAGCCTGTAGATTTTATTTTTGACGAAACCAACAAATACGAAGGAATCGTAACTAAAATCTATGACTACCTTTACCATTCGGCCACGGTTCTGGGCATGGACGTTACCGCCTTTGGCAAAAAACCAGTCTTTGAAGACGATGAAAAAACGCCAGCACTACAGGCGGCGGATTTACTGGCAAGAATTGTACGGCACAATTTGGTCAACGGAAAAGAGATAACGGAAATGCCGTGGGAAAAATTAAAGCCCATGAAGCACCTGACCACCGAAATGGGAGAAAAGTACGTTCTCCAAGTTTTGGAAACCAGTTTCTCCGAAGAAAACTCAAAAATTTATGAAGAGTACGCAAAGGCAAGACACTATCGGCTTTACGATCTTCTTAATCGCCTTCTCAAATGTCTCCCCGCTTTCATCCGCGTCCCGCTCTTTCGCATACTCAATAAACCGCTCCTTTTGGGATAGGTTTTGCTTGGGCTTTTTACGCGGTTTATGCTGCTTTTTCGGCATTCTTTTTACCAACTGTTTCATAAGTTAGGCGCTTACCAACGATACCTTTCAGCAAGTGCGCTGCGCGGTCTTCATCGTTATAGCCTAACGCCTCTCTATTGTTATAGCGAAAATCATACTCTGCCAAATATCTATGCAGGTGTTGTTCGCCGCAGTGTTGATAGATGCCCTTCATTCCGCGTTTAAAGATACTGAAATAGCCCTCTACGGAATTAGTGTTTACTTCGCCTCTGGCATACTCGCCCTTTGCGTGGTGGATGGTGTCATGACTGGCAACATGAGCCTCTGCGCCCCAATACAGGCGGCTTTCGTCGGTATGAAGTCTGGCCTCTTTCGACACGTTATTAACCACGATGCTTGCCACGTTGTCCTTGGTGGCGCTGTCAACATGGAACGAGCGAACACGGCCACCGCGCTCTACAAGAGAAACAATGGCGCGTTTTTGTTTCCTGGCATCGCCACGGCGCTTGATAAATTCCTTGTTCCTGCTGTTTTTTTCTGGAACCGGGCCTGATTTCTTGCCGAAATAAGTCTCGTCGGCTTCGACAATGCCGCCACCGCCGCCGAGGGGGGCAAAGTCACCATCGCGCATAGCCTCGCGGATACGGTGTGAAAGGAACCATGCGGATTTTAGGGTAATGCCAAGGGTGCGGTGCAACTGGTTGGCTGATACGCCTTTTTTGCTGGACGAAATCAGGAATATCGCCTGTAGCCAGATATGCAGCTTGATATGGCTGGATTCAAAGATGGTGCCAACCTTGACGGTGAACGGCTTGCGGCATTCATAACATTTGTAAACGCCGATCCGTACCTTGTGCTCAGTTTCGGCTTTGCTCTTTAGAGGGCCAGAGCGATCCATAACGCCACAGTGGGGGCAGCAGCGGCCATTGGCCCATACGCGCTTTTCTATGAAAGCATAAGCGGCCTTTTCATCGTGGAAGTGCTTTTGACTTAAAACTGATTTCATGGCGTTTAACTCCTTATAATCCCTATATTACCGGATTATATGGGTACGTCAAGTATAATATTGGGAATTATTTCCTATACTGTCGTCATGAGAAAATTGTACGAACGAACCGCCACAACAGGGAAGCCCCACCCCCCTCAAAATTTACGAACAAAAAGAAGGACCGCAATTTACCATTGCAAATCAACGTGTTGAAGGCACCCTGCCCCATCCCCAAAATAAAAAAAGACGAACGAACTAATGGAAACGGCAATATGAAAGTGAAATCAATATGTTACGCGGCAATAAACCTACACCCTGGCGTACCAGGTGGCGCGGGCCTTGCCGTGACGGATGAGATAGCCGCCCGTGACCAGTTCCCCAAGGCGCAGTTTGAGCGTACTGCGGCGGCCCCGCGTCAGGCGCTCGATTTCCTTCATCGAAAGGCGCTCATTGTTCTCGAACAGCTTCATGACCTTGGCCGAGAGCGTAGGCATGGTCGCAATCGTTTCGCCGCCGGATTCGAGCCTTTCGGCAAGCTGGTCCTTATGGTCCTTCAGCATCCCGAAGAAAAAGCGCAGCCACGGTCCCCAGTCCGGCTGCCCGGCCTCGAGCGTTTCCTGCGTGTAGCTCAGCGCGTCATAATAATTGCGCAGGCGGGCATTCATCACCGGCTCGAGCGTGCTATAGGGCGCGTACGAATATCCGGCTTTGAACATCAGCAGGACAATGAGCAATCTGGCCAGCCTCTGATTTCCCGTATCAAACGGGCAGAGTTGCAAAAATACCGCCATGAACAGCGCGATCGTCAGAAGCGGGTGTACGTCTTTGGCATCGAGCGTCGCACCCGCCCAGCCGACAAGTTTTCCCATAAGGAACTGCGCCTCCTCCGGCGTGGCGGTGTCGAGCGTGCCGATTATTTCCTCCCCGCGCTGGACGATGAGCGGAAAACTGGTGGCCTTGTACTGCCCGTCCTTTTTGCTGCCGCTGATGACGCCGTGAAGTTTTTTGATGACGTCCTCGCTCAGCGGCTGGCTCTGCCACGGCTCGAGAACGGCTTTGAATTTTTGGCCGAAATTGGCTACGTCACCCAGCAATTGCAGCGCCGTTGTGTGCTTTTCAAGTGCGCGCCAGCTTCCTTTGAACTCATCGATCTCGGTCAGGAGCTTGAGAATTTCCGGTGTGATTTTTATTTGCTCGGGGTTCAGCATGGTAGCCAATAATAGCCATCCGATTCGGTGGGCGCAAGCCCACCCCGCTACATTCTTTCGGGAACGCCGATCCCAAGCAGACCAAGTACAAGCTCGAGCTGGCGCTGCGTAATTTCACATAGCGCAAGACGGCTGGCGCGGAGGGCTTCATCCGCCTCGGAGAGAATATGGCAAGCAGCATAAAAACTGCTGAACGCCGTAGCCAGCCTGTACGCGTAATCGCAGAGCAAATGCGGTGTGTAATTCCTGAGCGCCCCGTCGAACGCATCCGGCAATTCGGTCAGCAGCAGCGCCAGCGTTTTATCGGCATCCTGAAGGATGAAAGTTTTGCCGGGCTTGAACCCCTGCTCCGCCGCTTTCCGCAAAAGGGATTTGATACGTACGGCCTGATACAGTAAATAAGGTCCGGTTTTGCCCTCAAAACTGGTCATGCGGTCGATATCAAAGACATAATCCGCCGTGCGGTTGTTCTGGAGATCGGCGAATTTGATCGCGGCGATGGCCACCTTATGCGCGATATCCTCGCGCTCCGCCGCGCCCATATCCTGCGCCAGATCGGCCTCCGCCAGCCTGGCGCGGGCCTTTTCAACGCCCATGGAAATCAGGTCTTCCAGCTTCATCACGCCGCCGGCGCGGGTTTTAAAAGGCTTGCCGTCCGTGCCGTTCATGGTGCCGAACCCGGTGTGGAGAAGCTCTACATCATTCGGCGCAGCACCGGAAATGCGGGCCGCACGGAAAACCTGCTCGAAATGCAGGCTTTGCCTTTGATCGACAATGTAAATGATTTTTGCAGGCTTATATTTTTGCATGCGATCAAAGATCGTCGCCAGATCCGTCGTACCGTACATCACCGCACCGTCAGATTTATAAAGGATCAGCGGCGGCATTTCCTTGTTATCGTCGTTTTTTGCAACGGCCATCACGAGCGCGCCATCGCTTTCAAAGGCCAGTTTTTTTGCCTTCAGATCATCGACGATCGGTTTAACGGAAGGATTGGCGCTCGCTTCCCCGTCCCAAAGATCAAAATCGACATTCAGCGTGGCCAGATTTTTCTTTACGTCCGCAACGGAAACATCGACGAAATGCTGCCACAACGCACGATAACCACGGTGGCCGCCTTGTAGCGCCCGCGTCGCGGCTTTTGCCTTTTCGAGCCGCACTTCATTTTCCTTGCAGGCCTTTGAGGCTTCGGGATAAATCCGGTCCAGATCGGCAATCGTAACGGGGCTTTCCTTCGGGTATTCTTTCGCAAAAGCCTCGTCAAAATACGGCCATTCGGGGTGCATAATCTCAAGCTCTGAGATCACGATTCCCATCTGCGTACCCCAGTCGCCGAAATGAACATCGCTAATGGTTTTGTGGCCTGCCGTTTTCATTATTTTGTTAATCGCGTCACCGATTATGGTCGAACGCAAATGCCCGACATGGAGAGGCTTGGCTATGTTATAGCCGCCGTAATCGAGGATGACCGTTTCGGCTTTTGCAGTCCGGTCAACGCCGAGGCGCGCATCACCCGCAACCGAAGCCAGATGCGCCGCCAGATATTCGTCCGTGACGTTCAGGTTGATAAATCCCGGCCCGGCGATTTCTATTTTGGAGAATTCCTTGCGGCTCTGAAGCACTTCAATCACCGCCTGCGCCACCTCTCGCGGATTTTTCTTGGCTTGTTTGGCCGCCGCCATCGCGCCGTTGCATTGAAACTGCGCCAGATCCTGCCGGTCGGACACCGCCACGCGGCCCAGTTCTGGCGGCAAGCCACAGGCTTCAAAAGCCGCCCCGACGATTTCAGTCAACTTGTTTGCGAGAGATGCCACTACTGTTTCCTTTTTAACGGATTTTACCTTATCCTTCTGGTAAATAACTGGCAATATTTTATGTTCAGGAGCGCAAATCAAGTGAAAAAAGCAATTTTGCAGGCCCTATCTTTCTCATTGTGCATGAACGTCCTGCTACTCATTGCCCCAATGAGCTTTGGTCCGATAACTGGCCTTGGCCCATGGGTAGGCTTCTCGGATACAGGGCTAATAAGCTCCTTATTCATAGTTGCCATTACTTTAGTCTCAGGACCTTTTCTTTTGCTTTCAAAAAAATTTCGTCAAAGGGGCGTCCTGTTTTTAGTAGTCGCACTAAGTATGATAGTGCTGATCATGCCCGCAATATCAGCGTCTCAAGAATTGAGGTCTTTTGGTTTTTATATGACAGCAAAACGTGCAGAGCCTCTTGTTGCCGCAATGAAAAAATTTCAAGAAGACACTGGTCACACACCAGCGTCTTTTGATGAACTTGTTCCCGCCTACATTGCTAAAATTCCCTACGGACTTCCGCCACTAAAAATAGGTAATGAACCGAATGGGAATGACTGGTCCTTAAGCGCAGATGTAAGCATTGGGGTGCTTAATTGGGATATCTTCGTCTATAATAGTGACCAGAACTATCCAGAAAATTCCGGTTATGAACGACTTGGTGATTGGGCATACTATCACGAATAAAAAACTCCGCGTCTCCGCGGTAAAAAATTAAGCATCCAGTTGCGCCTTGAGCGCGTTTTCCTGGATGAAGTCGCGGCGCGGCTCGACGACATCGCCCATGAGGGTCGAAAAGACATCGTCGGCTTTCACGGCATCCTCGACCCTGACCTGCAGCAGCGTGCGCACATTCGGGTCAAGCGTGGTTTCCCAGAGCTGTTCCGGGTTCAT
>DIHF01000067.1:2824-2966 GCA_002420015.1 Micavibrio sp. UBA5703 | reverse complement strand
AGCGCTGGATATTCAGCCCCTTGCGGCCGAATTCCTGCACCTTGTCGTACAGCGCCGCCGGACCACCTACAGCGGCCGTATCCTTGTCGCCAAGGCGCAGCGCGACAGGCGCGGCAAAGACATCCTGAAGCCACGCGACAGC
>DIHF01000067.1:2224-2499 GCA_002420015.1 Micavibrio sp. UBA5703 | reverse complement strand
TTGACGCTGCGCAGGGTGCGCGAAAACACATAGCCACCGCCGACTGTAAACTGCCCCTGCCAGCCTTTTTCCTTTTTGGAAGCGGAGGCGTCGAGGCGCTCCGCGATATTTCTCGCGTATTGCTCCCCGGCTTTGGCATCCTCGAAAATCTTTTCGTCAAAAGCGCCCGCAACGGCAGCTTGCTCGACGACGGCACGGTTGCCGACGCGCTGCGCCAGATTGTCGACCGGGCCGCGCAGCTTGCGTGCCTCGGCCAGAATATCGCGCAGATCGTT
>DIHF01000067.1:1830-1982 GCA_002420015.1 Micavibrio sp. UBA5703 | reverse complement strand
GCCAGAATATCGCGCAGATCGTTGCCGGTACGCGCACCACCCTTAACATCGACCAGCGCAATATCGCTCAGCGTAACGTCGATGAGGTAATCTTCAAGGGCACGCTCATCCTTCAGATACAGCTCACCCGCATTGCCGCGCTTGACCTTGAA
>DIHF01000067.1:0-1571 GCA_002420015.1 Micavibrio sp. UBA5703 | reverse complement strand
TTCACCTTATAAAGCGGCGGCTGGGCGATATAGAGATATCCCTTCTCGATCACCGAAGGCATATAACGGAAGAAAAACGTCAACAGCAGCGTGCGGATATGCGAACCGTCGACGTCAGCGTCGGTCATGATGATGATCTTGTGATAACGCGCTTTTTCGATGTTGAATTCGTCATCACCAATCCCGGTGCCGAGCGCCGTAATAAGCGTGCCGATTTCCTGCGAGGCCAGCATCTTGTCGAAACGCGCGCGCTCCGTATTAAGGATCTTGCCGCGCAGGGGCAAAATCGCCTGATTGTGGCGCGCACGGGCCTGCTTGGCGCTACCGCCTGCCGAGTCGCCCTCGACGATAAAGATTTCGGATTCAGCCGGGTCCTTGGACTGGCAATCCGCCAGCTTGCCGGGCAGGCTCGAAATATCCATGATGCCCTTGCGGCGCGTCAGATCGCGGGCCTTGCGCGCCGCTTCGCGCGCGGTGGCGGCCTCGACGATCTTGCCGACGATGATCTTGCCGTCCGCCGGGTTTTCCTCCAGCCACGTGCCGAGTTTTTCGGCGATGGCGCTTTCCACGACCGGGCGCACCTCGGACGATACAAGCTTATCTTTCGTCTGCGAGGAGAATTTCGGGTCCGGCACCTTAACCGACAAAACGCAGGTCAACCCCTCGCGCATATCCTCGCCGGTCAGCTTGATGTCGTTCTTCTTGATAAGTTTGTGCTCTTCAGCGTATTTAGCGATCACACGGGTCAGCGCACCACGAAAGCCCGCAAGGTGCGTGCCGCCGTCGCGCTGCGGGATGTTGTTGGTGAAACAGAGCATTGTCTCGTGGTAGGCATCCGTCCATTCCAGAGCCGCCTCAACAGAAATATTCGAGGCTTTATCCTCCTCGCGGAAGGCAATCGGCTCCTTGATGAGCGGTTTTTTGGTACGATCGAGATAGCCAACAAAGCTTTCGATCCCGCCTTCGAAATGAAAATGAGATTGCTTGTGCTCTTCGGCGCTTTCACTGCGGCGATCCGAAAGATAGATGTTCACACCGGAGTTCAAAAACGCCAGCTCGCGCAGACGGTCCTCCAGCGTGCCGTAGTCGAAATCCGTCATGGTAAAAGTTTCGGTGGAAGGCAAAAACGTCACCTGCGTTCCGCTGCGCTCGCCGTCTTCAAGGGTGCGCACAGGCGCGAGCGGTGCCTCGGGGTCGCCATGACGAAAGCGCATATGCCATTCCTTGCCGTCGCGCTTGATGTCAAGATCCAGCCATTCCGACAGGGCATTAACCACCGACACGCCCACGCCGTGCAGACCGCCGGAAACCTTATAGGAATTCTGGTCGAATTTACCGCCCGCATGAAGCTGGGTCATGATGACCTCGGCAGCAGACACGCCCTCTTCCTTATGGATGTCGACCGGAATGCCGCGCCCGTTATCCTTGACGGTAACCGAGCCGTTGGCGTTCATAATTACATCGATGCGGTCGCAATGCCCGGCCAGAGATTCGTCGATGGCGTTGTCGACGACTTCGTAAACCATATGGTGCAGGCCCGAGCCATCATCGGTGTCGCCGATATACATGCC